>NZ_CP139145.1:1523217-1827861 GCF_034048115.1 Pseudarthrobacter sp. IC2-21
GCGGCCCTCCGTGGATGTGGTGACCGGTCTGATCAAGGCCAATGTCCCCTCCCGCATGGCGTTTGCCACGTCTTCGGTCACGGACTCACGCGTGGTCCTCGACCAGCCCGGTGCGGAGAAACTCATTGGCCAGGGCGATGCCCTGTTCCTGCCGATGGGCGCCTCCAAAGCCATGCGCGTCCAGGGCGCCTGGGTCACTGAATCCGAAATCCACAAGGTTGTCGAGCACGTCAAGGGCCAGCTGAAGGCCGTGTACCGTGACGACGTCGCCCCTGAGGCGCAGAAGAAGCAGATCGACGACGACATCGGGGACGACCTCGAAGTCCTGCTGCAGGCCACGGAACTGGTGGTCACCACCCAGTTCGGCTCAACCTCCATGCTCCAGCGCAAACTCCGCGTCGGATTCGCCAAGGCCGGACGGCTCATGGACCTCCTGGAGTCGCGGGGAGTGGTAGGCCCGTCAGAAGGTTCCAAAGCACGCGACGTCCTGGTCAAGCCGGACGATCTCGCCGCCGTGCTTGCCGCCATGAAGGGTCAGGACGCGCCCGCGGTTGCCGATTCCCAGACCGCCGCCCTCAGTGAGAACGCCAACGCCAACATCGCCCAGGGCGGCTACGCGGAAGACCTGGTCCAGGCGGACCTGGACCAGCGCAGCCAGAGCGTCGAATACTTCGACGGCGCAGATACGAGCTCCGGTGACGATGATGAAGACGGGTCCGAAGACGCCTGGTCGCTCACCGGACGGTAGCCTAGGAGGGTGACTAGCACCGAAGCAACTGCCGCAGGCTCCAGCAGCCGCGGGATTTGGAATCTCCCCAACATCCTGACCATGCTGCGTATTGCGCTCGTGCCGTTCTTCGTCTGGTTCCTCCTCCTCGATGCCCCCGGGCTGCGCAGCGAGTCCGGCCCGTGGCGCTGGGCGGCGGTACTGGGATTCGCCGTCGCCATCTACACGGACAAGCTCGACGGCGACATCGCCAGGAGCCGCGGGCTCGTCACCAATTTCGGCAAGATCGCCGATCCCATCGCCGATAAGCTCCTGATCGGCTCCGCGCTGGTCATGTTGTGCGTCCTCGGTGAGCTGCCGTGGTGGGTCACCATCGTGATCCTCATTCGGGAGTGGGGCATCACCGCTCTTCGCTTCTTTGTCATCCGCTACGGCGTCATTCCGGCCTCGCGCGGCGGCAAGCTCAAGACCGTGGTGCAGACGGCGGCCATCTTCCTGTACCTTCTGCCGTTGGGCGCGCTGGCACCCTGGCTGGTGTGGGTGGCCTTCGCGGTCATGATGGTGGCGGTACTCATCACCGTGTGGACCGGCGTCGAATACGTGGTGGAAGCCCTTCGCCTGCGGGCACGGGGAAAGCGGTCCCGGAACCCAGAACCAGACCCCCAGGAGCAGCCATGACAAATCTTCACCATCTGGCCGAACAGGCAGTCCGTAATGCCCTGGACGCGGGCCGCACCGTTGCCGCCGCTGAATCCCTGACGGCCGGGATGGTCACCGCTGTCCTGGCAGATACCGCCGGCGCCTCGGGGATGCTTCAGGGCGGCGTGGTGGCTTACCAGAACTCCGTGAAAGTTGACATCCTGGGCGTTTCAGCCGAGCTCCTGGCCGCCGTCGGCTCGGTGGATGGCGACGTCGCCGCCGCGATGGCAAGGGGTGTCCGGTCGGCACTGGGTGCGGACATCGGCGTTGCCACCACCGGTGTTGCCGGACCGGAGGAACACGACGGCAAAGCCGTGGGCACCGTCTTCATTGGAATTGCCACTGCCGAAGGCGCCTCGGCTTTCCCCTACAGCTTCACCGGGAACCGCGCCGATATCCGCGGGCAGGCGTGCGGTGCGGCGCTGGAACGGCTGCTCACGGTCCTGCCTTCCTGAGGGCCTATGCCTTTGAAGCTACCGGGCGTAAAGTTGCCGGGAACAAATTCCCGAACGTATTAGTTATTACATTGTGTCGCTTTGGCAGAGCCGGGGCGCCTAGGATAAATATCAACTTCGGTTTCATGTGGACCGGACTTATGAAGGAGCAAGGCGATACAGATGGTAAAGCAGCCCGTATCCGTAAACGGCGTTGTCCGCTGGAAGGATGTGGGCCTCGCCGATCAGGCTAAGAGCGAACAGAAGGAGCGCAAAATGGTAGTACTTCGCCACGAAATCGGTGATGTCCTGCGCGATGTCCGCCAGCGCCAGGGTCGTACGCTCCGCGAAGTTTCGCACAGTGCCCGTGTATCCCTCGGCTACCTCAGCGAAGTGGAACGGGGTCAGAAGGAAGCCTCGTCAGAGCTCCTGTCGTCGATCTGCTCCGCCTTGGACGTGCCGTTGTCCAGCATGCTCCGTGAAGTCAGCGACCGCGTGGCCGTCGCCGAAGGCGTTGCCGTTCCCGACACCGTTCCGCAGGAATTCTCCCAGCGCTACGGCCGCGACCTTGACCGCGAAATCAACAACGAACTTTCCACCGGCCTGCTTTCCGGCGCACGGTAAGCGAGCCTGCACTACTCATAACGAAGCCTCCGGTCATTGGCCGGAGGCTTCGTTGCGCTTGGTCCCCGCTTTGTCTACCTGGAAGCGTTGCCCGCACGGTGCGTTGCCGCCGCGTCTTTGCCGATGACGTCAAGATCAAAGATGGAGTTGAGCTTGGCCATGTATTCGGCCAGCGTCTGCAGTTCCTCCACCGGCCATTCCCCCAACCGCTCCCGGAAGTCCTGCCGGCGCGCATCCTGGACCTGGTGCATCTTCTCCTCACCCTTTTCGGTGAGACGGATCGACTGCGCCCGCCCGTCGAGCGGATCGGCCTCCTTGGAGACCAAACCGATGCTTTCAAGGAAGGCGATCTGGCGGCTCACCGACGGCTTGCCCACGCCGATGTTCTGCGCAAGGTCCGTCAGGCGGATGGGACCCTCACGCCGAATAACCGCCAACAGGCCGTAGGCCGATGGCTCCATGTCCGGATGGACCTGGCGCGAAAGCTGCTGGGAAATGGAACGCGAACGGCGCCAAAAAAGGCTGATTTGATGTTCCACCGTGTTGAGCGTTTCGTCGAGGCTGTCCCCGCTTGAAACGGAGTCCGGCGCGCCTGCGTCAGCACGTGCTCCCCGCTGGCGGCCATCGGCTGGATTGCTCATGCCAACAATTCTAGGGTCCCGGAACATGAGAGACTCTATTGGTGCGGATCAGTGACTATTGGCGGCTTATGGACGACGAATTCGGGGCAGGCTACTCAAGGGTCCTCAGCAGCACCCTGGTCCTGGCAGGCGTTGGGGGACGCACCGCGGACGAAGCACTCAAGGCCGGCGTGAGCCCTCGAAGCGTGTGGCTCGCCATGTGTGAGGTGCAGGACGTTCCGCCCGAGCGGCGCCTGGGCCGTGACGTGAAGCCCCGGGACTAACGGGCACGCTCCTTCCTTCCGGCTGACACGCCGTCGAATCTGTTCGAATATCTGTTCGGGTAAAGCTATGATTTTTCCAGTGGGTTATCCACATACGCGATGTCGCCCGGCTTGAATGTCAGAGGGTGCCATTAGCGTCAGAGATGACCAATAAAGGCCGCTGAGGCCACTCCAAAGCGAGAAAGCATTAGAGGTGTGAACCATGGCGGCAGCCCCGGATCGTGAAAAAGCGCTGGAAGCAGCGCTGGCCCAGATTGACAAGCAGTTCGGCAAGGGATCGGTCATGCGGCTGGGGGATGAAGTCCGTGCCCCCATCGAAGTCATTCCCACCGGCTCCATCGCCCTGGACGTCGCCCTGGGCATTGGCGGTTTGCCCCGCGGCCGCGTTGTGGAGATCTACGGCCCGGAATCCTCGGGTAAAACCACGGTGGCCCTGCATGCGGTCGCAAACGCTCAGCGTCTGGGCGGCATTGCTGCCTTCATCGACGCCGAGCACGCCCTGGACCCGGAATACGCTGCCAAGCTGGGCGTCGATACCGACGCCCTCCTGGTCTCCCAGCCGGACACCGGCGAGCAGGCACTGGAAATCATGGACATGTTGATCGGGTCCGGTTCCCTGGACGTCATCGTCATCGACTCCGTGGCAGCCCTGGTGCCGCGTGCGGAAATCGAAGGCGACATGGGAGACAGCCACGTTGGCCTGCAGGCCCGCCTGATGAGCCAGGCGCTGCGTAAGATCACCGGCCGCCTGAGCCAGACCAAGACCACTGCCATCTTCATCAACCAGCTCCGTGAAAAGATCGGCGTGTTCTTCGGCTCCCCGGAGACCACCACCGGTGGTAAGGCCCTGAAGTTCTACGCCTCCATCCGCATCGACGTCCGCCGGATCCAGACGTTGAAGGAAGGCGCGGACTCGGTCGGTAACCGCACCAAAGCCAAGATCGTCAAGAACAAAATGGCGCCGCCCTTCAAGATCGCCGAGTTTGACATCATCTACGGCCAGGGCATTTCCCGTGAGGGCGGCATCATCGACATGGGTGTTGAACACGGCCTCATCAAGAAGTCCGGTTCATGGTTCACGTACGACGGCGACCAGCTGGGCCAGGGCATGGAGAACTCCCGCCGTTTCCTGCGCGACAACCCCGAACTGGCCGCCGAGCTGGAGCGCCTCATCAAGGAGAAGCTGGGGGTGGGTGTTAAGCCCGCCGCCGACGAGTCCAAGGATTCGCCCAAGCTGAAGGCCGTTGACGGCTTCTAGGTTGACGGGCCATCGGGCCGCATGTCCTGCCGAGCGTTTGAGGGGCCGGGAAATTATGGGTGAATGGGAGTCCGGGGGAGGACCCGGGCGGCGTAAGGGTGCCGGCAGCCGGCGCAGGTCAGGCTGGGCCGGCAGTGCGGGCCCGGACGGGCCCGACCCTGAGTCGTCCGTCGCCTCGGACCCCGAACCCGACCCCGCCTCGGTTGCCCGCGCCATAGTCCTGCGGCAACTGACCAGTTCGGCGAAAAGCCGATTGCAGCTGTCCCGCAAGCTCGCGGAACGGAACATCCCCGAGGACGTGGCCGAAGACGTCCTGGACCGGTTCCAGGAAGTCCGCCTGATCGACGACGCCGAGTTTGCCGACATGTGGGTGCGCAGCCGGTCCCAGTCGCGGAAGCTGGCGAAGGGGGCCCTGCGGCGCGAGTTGTCGGACAAGGGCATTGACGCCGATACTGCCGCCGCCGCACTGGAGCAACTCTCCGACGCCGATGAAGAAGCTGCCGCCCGGCTACTGGTGGAACGTAAGCTGCGTTCCGGTGCGGACCTCTCCGACAGGGCCGAACGGGACAAAACCACCCGACGCCTCGCCTCCATGCTCGCCCGGAAGGGCTACCAGCCTGCCCAGGCATTCAGGGTGGTGGGTGAGGTCATTGATGCCCGGCTGGGCGGCGAGGCAGGCGGCTACGGGCCCGGCCACGACAGCTACGGGCCCGGCCTGTAGGCCGCCGGGGCGGAGCCTCCGCTGAGCCGGTACCCTTAACAGGTGAGTTTGACCATTCCTTCCCCCGCATCCGGCACCGTCCCTTCCGCAGCCTCCGGCGCGCCGCACGAAACAGGCGCAATGCCCGTTGCAGGCGCTCCGCAGCCGCGTACCTATCAGGTGCGCACCTTTGGCTGCCAGATGAATGTCCATGATTCGGAGCGGATGGCCGGCATGCTCGAGGCGGCTGGCTACGTCGCCGCCCAGGGTGAGCAGGCCGACGTCGTCGTCTTCAACACCTGCGCGGTGCGTGAGAACGCGGACAACAAGCTTTACGGCAACCTGGGCATGCTGGTGCCGGTGAAGGCCGCCAACCCGGGAATGCAGATCGCCGTCGGCGGCTGCCTGGCGCAGAAGGACCGCGAAGCCATCCTCAGGAAGGCTCCCTGGGTGGACGCCGTGTTCGGAACCCACAATGTGGGCGCGCTGCCGGCGCTGCTGGACCGGGCCCGGCATAACAACGAAGCCCAGTTGGAGATCCTCGAATCCCTGGATGTTTTCCCCTCCACCCTGCCCACCAAGCGGGACTCGGTCTACTCGGGATGGGTCTCCATCTCCGTGGGCTGCAACAACACCTGCACGTTCTGCATCGTTCCCGCCCTTCGCGGCAAGGAGAAGGACCGCCGCCCCGGCGACATCCTCGCTGAAATCCAGGCGCTCGTGGACGATGGTGCGATCGAAGTCACCCTCCTCGGGCAAAACGTGAACTCCTATGGCGTGGAATTCGGCGACCGGCAGGCTTTCTCCAAACTCCTGCGCGCCTGCGGCGAAATCGAGGGCCTCGAGCGGGTCCGGTTCACCAGTCCGCACCCGGCTGCGTTCACCGACGACGTCATTGATGCCATGGCCGAGACCCCAAACGTTATGCCGCAGCTGCACATGCCGCTGCAGTCCGGATCGGACAAGGTCCTGAAAGACATGAAGCGGTCCTACCGGTCCACCAAGTTCCTTGGCATCCTGGACAAGGTGCGGGAGAAAATTCCGCACGCCGCCATCTCCACCGACATCATTGTGGGCTTCCCGGGGGAGACGGAGGAGGACTTCCAGGCCACCCTGGATGTGGTGGAGAAATCGCGATTCGCCACTGCTTTCACATTCCAGTACTCCAAGCGGCCGGGCACCCCCGCGGCAGAGCTGCCCGATCAGCTGCCCAAGGCCGTGGTGCAGGAGCGCTTTGAACGACTGACCGCCCTGCAGGACAGAATTGCCGCAGAAGAAAATGCCAAGCAGCTGGGCCGGCGGGTGGAAGTCATGGTTACCGCCCAGTCCGGCCGGAAGTCTGAAGAGACGCACCGGCTCTCGGGCAGGTCCCGGGACCAGCGGCTGGTGCACTTCTCGGTTCCCGCTGGCGCCGAATCACCCCGCCCCGGTGACCTGGTCACCGTCACCATTACCGGGGCCGCCGCCTTCCACCTCGTCGCGGACCCGGCACTGGAGGACTACAGCCTGCGGCGGTCCCGTGCCGGCGATGCCTGGGACCGGTCGCAAGCGGACTCCTGCGGCGCTCCCGTCCCGGGCGCCGGAGCCGGCGCGGGCGGTGCCCGGACCGGCGTCCTGCTGGGCATGCCGACCCTGCCGGTCCGGAGCCGCTGACCGGTGGCCCGGCCTCCGGTCATCGCCGTCGTCGGTCCCACCGGCTCAGGCAAGTCCGATCTTGCGGTCAGCCTTGCACTCGAATTGGGTGGCGAGGTGATCAATGCCGACGCCATGCAGTTCTACCGCGGCATGGACATCGGCACGGCCAAGATCACCCTGGCCGAACGGCGCGGCGTGCCCCATCACCTGCTGGACACCCTGGACGTCACCGAGGAAGCCAGCGTTTCCGATTTCCAGCAGCAGGCACGGGAGGTCATCCGCGGCATTCACGACCGCGGTAAGCGCGCCATCGTGGCGGGCGGGTCCGGCCTCTACGTGCGGGCTGTCCTGGACGTCCTTGAGTTCCCGGGGACCGACCCGGCAGTGCGCCGCACCCTGGAAGCCGAGCTCGAACAATCCGGACCCGAAGCCCTCCTTTCCCGGCTCCGGGACGTGGATCCCGTCTCCGCAGGCAGGGTCAGCGATGCCCGTCGCATCGTCCGGGCACTGGAGGTGCACCAGCTCACCGGCCGGCCCTTCAGCTCCTTTATGCCCCAGCGTGAGTACTTCCAGCCGGCCGTGCAGATCGGGCTGGCCGTGGACCGCGAAGCCCTCCGGGAACGGCTGGGCCTGCGGGTACACAGGATGGTTGACAACGGCCTGCTCGAGGAAGTGCGCCGACTCGACGCGGCCGGACTGCGCAGCGGAAAAACCGCGCCCCGGGCACTGGGCTATGCCCAGTTTTTGAAGGTGCTCGACGGCGCCGCAACCGTCGCCGAGGCAACCGAGGACACCATCGTGGCCACCCGGCAATTCGCCCGGCGCCAGCTCACCTGGTTCCGGGCGGATCCCCGCATCGGCTGGCTGGACTGGCAGGCCCCGGACCTTGTGGCCCAGGCCGCCGCCCTGGCCGGCTCACAGCCGGTCAGCTGACGCCGGCCCCGATCCCGCCACGTGACGCCGGCCCCGATCCCGCCACGTGACGCGGGCCCCGATCCCGCCGTCGTCGGACGTTTTAGCCGATCCAGGCCGGGCCGGTAACCTTGGATCATGGACGCAACCCCCGCAGAGACCACCGAGCCCGCCTACCGTTCGCTGGGCGGTCTTCGCTTCTCCAAGGGCCACGGTACGGGAAATGACTTTGTGCTCATCGCCGACCCTGACGGCGTCCACACCATTGACGCCGCGCAGGTTGCCGCGCTGTGCGACCGGCACCGCGGCATCGGCGGGGATGGCCTGATCAGGGCTGTTCCGTCCCGCTACCTGTCCGAGGGCCGCGAGTTGCTGCAAACCAGTCCCGAGGCGGAATGGTTCATGGACTACCGCAACGGAGACGGGTCCCTTTCAGAAATGTGTGGAAACGGCGTCCGCGTTTTTGTCCATTTCCTGCGCGCTGAAGGCCTGGTCAACCTGCCCGACGGCGGATCGCTGACCGTTGGAACGCGCGGCGGGCCCAAGACCGTAGTCCGCACCGGCGACACGTACGCCGTGGATATGGGGCCGTGGGAGTTCATCTTCCCCGGGGAGGCGACCGCCAAAGCCATGGACTCCCTCGTGACGGCGGACGGGCTCGAAGTTCCCCGCCCGGCCCTGTCCGTCAGCATGGGCAATCCCCACACCGTGGTGGCCCTGGCGGAACTGTCCGAGCTTGAAGCCACCAGGCTCTTCACCGCACCGGTGGTGGATCCGCTGCCGGCCAACGGCACCAACGTCGAATTTGTGGTGCCCGCCGAGCCGCTGGTCCACGACGGGGTTGGCACTGTCACCATGCGTGTCCATGAACGGGGCGTCGGCGAAACACAGTCCTGCGGCACCGGCGCCTGCGCTGCAGCGGTGGCCACCAGGCACTGGGCAGGGGCCGAGGCGCCGGACTCCTGGCTGGTCAACGTGCCCGGCGGCGTCGTCGGCGTGAAGTTCTTCTCAGGCGCGGCAGGCCACGAGCACGTCGAACTCAGCGGCCCGGCAGTGATCGTGGCTAGCGGGACGCTTTCCTGACCCGCAGGATCCGGAAGGATTTTGCGGTGCTTTCACGCGTGACGGTGAAGGTCTCGTCCAGTTCCGCGGACAGCCAGCGCTGGAGCGAGTCAGAGCCGAGGCTCTTCTGCACCACCAGCCACGCTGAACCGCCGGGGGCCAGCCGGGGGAGCCACAGCCTGAGCAGGCCGTGCAGTTCATCTTTGCCGATCCGGATGGGCGGGTTGGACCAGATGGTGTCGAAGCGCAGGCCGGGATCCACCGCGTCCGGGGTGCTTGCCACGACATTGTCCAGGCCCAGCAGGGCAGCGTTTTCATTGGTCAGGGTGATGCAGCGCTCGTTGACATCCACGGCGTAAACCCGGGCATGGGGAGCCCGCAGGGCAAGCGTCAGTGCAATGGGTCCCCACCCGCAGCCGATGTCCAGCAGGTTCCCTGTGGGCGACGGCGCAGGAGCTTCAGCCAGGAGGACCGCCGTTCCCTTGTCAATCCCGTCCGGGCTGAAAATTCCTGCCGAGGTCTGCAGCGCGCGCTTTGCCCCGGCCAACTCCACCGTGAGGGGCTTGCGTGTGAACGGCCCGGCGGGCGATGCGCTGAAATAGTGTGCGGACTCCATAACTGGCCAGATTAGTGGGCGATGCTGGACAAAGCGAAACGTACCGGGGAAAATCGCGGCCACCCCTTCTGCTAATCTTGAACCCATGTTCCTGATCTTCGAGTAGCCGGCACGGGTCTGCGCTGTCCATAGCCGCCCGTCCCCAAGCCAGTGCCCCACAGCGACGCAGGTATCAACCTCCGTTTGTGCGCCACAGGGCAGGTCTTCCGTACCTGCCCTGCCGCAGGGCCAGACTCGAGTGATCAGCTCCGTGCCGGTCCCTGTTCTGACATTGCCTGCGCCACTTCCCTCACCCGTGCATCAGCAATGATGTGACCACCTCCGCGACGCCGCTTCAACCAGGCCGTGGAGCAGACCAGGAGGCCAGGATGACTGCAAGCCGTCAGCCCAGCGCGAATACTTCACCAGAGACCAACAAACGGCACTATTCTGAAATTGCCGACCCTTCAAAGGAGAACATGACCAGCCAGCCCAACACCGGTTCCGATCCAGCAGCCCAGGATATGAGTCCTGAGGAAATCCAAGCTGTCATCGACCGGATTCTCGCCAAGGATGTCCCGGCCAGGAACGTCAAAGCCACCGACGGCGAGAAGGCCGTGCTTGGCAGGGCCCAGGCCATTTCCCGCCAGGAAGACGAACACACAAGCTACGACGGCGACCAGCAGGATCTCGACGAACGCCGCGCGCTGCGGCGCGTGGCCGGCCTCTCCACCGAACTCGAAGACGTCACCGAAGTCGAATACCGGCAGCTGCGGCTCGAAAGGGTGGTGCTGGCCGGGCTTTGGTCCGAAGGCACCCTGGCGGACGCCGAGAATTCCCTCCGCGAGCTCGCGGCTCTCGCCGAGACTGCAGGTTCGGAAGTCCTTGACGGGTTGGTGCAGCGCCGCGCCAAGCCGGACCCGGGCACGTTCCTGGGTTCCGGCAAGGCACAGGAGCTCAAGGACATCGTTATGGCCACCGGCGCGGACACCGTGGTGGTCGACGCCGAACTGGCGCCGTCCCAGCGGCGTAGCCTGGAGGACATCGTCAAGGTCAAGGTCATTGACCGCACGGCCCTGATCCTGGATATCTTCGCCCAGCACGCCAAGAGCCGTGAAGGCAAGGCCCAGGTTGAGCTGGCACAGCTGGAATACCTCCTGCCGCGCCTGCGTGGCTGGGGTGAATCGATGTCCCGGCAGGCGGGTGGCCAGGTGGGTGGTGCCGGTGCCGGCATGGGCTCGCGCGGACCCGGTGAAACCAAGATTGAACTGGACCGCCGCCGGATCCGCACGCGCATGGCAAAGCTGCGGCGCGAGATCGCCGCCATGAAGCCGGCACGGGAAACCAAGCGGGCCAACCGCCGTCGTAATTCTGTGCCTTCCGTGGCGATCGCAGGGTACACCAACGCCGGAAAGTCATCCCTGCTCAACAGGCTCACGGACGCCGGCGTGCTGGTGGAGAATGCCCTGTTCGCCACCCTGGATCCCACTGTGCGGAAGGCTGAGACCTCCGACGGGCTGGGTTACACGCTGGCGGACACCGTGGGCTTCGTCCGGTCCCTGCCCACCCAGCTGGTGGAGGCGTTCCGCTCCACGCTGGAGGAAGTGGCCGACTCCGATCTGATCCTGCATGTGGTGGATGTGTCGCACCCGGATCCTGAAGGCCAAATAGCTGCCGTCCGCAAGGTATTCAGCGAGGTGGACGCCCGGAAGGTGCCCGAGATCATCGTGCTCAACAAAGCCGATGCCGCGGACCCGTTTGTGGTGGAACGCCTCAAGCAGCGCGAGCCCCGCCACGTGGTGGTGTCCGCACGGACCGGCCAGGGGATCGCCGAACTCCTCAAGGCCATCAGTGACGGCATTCCCCGGCCCAGCGTCAAACTGGAGCTGCTGATCCCGTACGACCGGGGTGACCTCATCAGCAAGCTTCACGAGACTGATGCCGAGATCCTCAGCCTGGATCACGGCGAACACGGCACCCGCGTGCTGGTCATGGTCCGGGAAGGCCTGGCGGCTGAACTGGAACCGTTCATCAACCATGACTGAGCTCGTGGCAGGGGAAATTTCCGGTACGGCCGGCGAGCAGTTCGTCCTCGAACTGCTCGACCGTGCCGTCGCCGGAATGGGTGGCCAGAGCCGGGCCGGCCAGCATGAAATGGCCCGGCAGGTGGCGAAAGCCATCGAAACCGGCGATCACCTCCTGGTTCAGGCCGGCACCGGCACGGGAAAGTCCCTGGCCTATCTGATTCCCCTTATTGCGCATTCCCTCGTCAGCGACAAGCCCACGCTGGTTTCCACTGCAACCCTGGCCCTGCAAACCCAGATCGTGGGCCGGGATCTGCCCCGGCTGCTCAAAACCATCACGCCTGCCCTGGACCGCCCCGTTAAGGTGGCACTGGTCAAGGGCCGCTCCAACTACGTCTGCCGGCACAAACTCGAAGGCGGGTTCCCGTCCGAGGAGCCTGCCGAGGGTCAGCTGTTCTCCCTCGGCGAAGACACCAGTGTGCCGCATTTCGCCGCCGCCCTCGGCGGACCGTCGTCGCAGCTGGGCAAGGAAGTGGTGCGGCTGCGCGAGTGGGCGGAAAAAACCACCACCGGAGACCGGGACGAGCTCCTTCCCGGCGTCACGGACCGGGCCTGGCGGCAGGTCTCGGTAACCTCGATGGAATGCCTGGGCGCGCAGAAGTGCCCCATGGCGGCCGAGTGTTTCAGCGAACTGGCCCGCCACGATGCCGCCGAGGCTGACGTCGTGGTCACCAACCACGCCATGCTGGCCGTCAGCGCGTTCGAGGGCCTGGCCGTGCTGCCCGAATACGACGTTGTGGTGGTGGATGAGGCCCACGAGCTCCAGGACAGGGTGACCGGTGCCGTGTCCGGCCAGCTTTCCGTGGCCATGGTCCACGCCGCGGCGGCCGGCGCCCGGAAGCACACCGCCATCACGGTTGACGCCCTCAATGCTGCCGCCGCCAACCTCGAACTTGCGCTGGCCGGGGTTCCGAACGGGCTCCTTCCCAATGGCCTCAATGACGAACAGCTGGACTGTGTGGATCAGCTGCGGGAGGCCTGCCGGGCAGCCCTGTCAGATTCCAAAGGTGATGGGAGCCAAACGGCCGACGGCGGGCGGCAGCTTGCCCGCTCGCGGCTGATGCTGATCCTTGAACTGTGTGAACGCCTCCTGATTGCCCGCGAGAACCGTGAAGTGGTCTGGTTTTCCCGCGCCAGTTCCTTCGATCCACAGCAGGGTTATTCGCAGCCGGACGAGACGGCGCCGGCATTGATCAACATCGCGCCGCTCAGTGTTGCCGGGAAGTTGCGGGAGGGGCTGTTCGCCGGCCACACCGTGGTGCTCACATCGGCGACCCTGGCCATCGGCTCAGCCTTCGAACCGGCCGCGGGAGGCCTGGGCCTGGTAGGGGAGGGCGCACCGAGCTGGACCGGCATCGACGTCGGCTCGCCCTTTGACTACCCCAAGCAGGGAATCCTCTACGTCGCCGGACATCTGCCCAAGCCCGGCCGCGGCGCGTCACCGGAGTCACTGGACGAGTTGGAGGCCCTGATCCGGGCCTCAGGCGGCGGTGCCCTGTGCCTCTTCTCATCGCGCCGTGCAGCCGAAGAGGCGGCGGAAGCGATGCGCCCGCGGCTCGGCCTGAGCATTCTCTGCCAGGGCGATTCCACCATGACGGCGCTCGTGAAGCAGTTCGCTGATGAGCCCGACACCTGCCTCTTCGGCACCATGTCCCTGTGGCAGGGGGTTGACGTTCCCGGCGGGTCGTGCCGGCTGGTGGTGATCGACCGCATTCCGTTCCCGCGGCCTGACGATCCGCTCATGACGGCCCGCTCCCGCGCCGTGGCCCAGGCCGGCGGCAACGGTTTTATGGCGGTCTCAGCCACGCATGCAGCCATCCGCCTCGCCCAGGGCGCAGGCCGGCTGATCCGTTCGACGGGGGACAAGGGCGTCGTGGCCGTACTGGATTCGCGTCTTGCCACGGAACGCTACGCCGGCTTCCTTCGTGCTGCGCTCCCGCCGTTCTGGCCCACGACAGACCGCAAGACAGCTTTTGCAGCCCTTGAGCGGCTGGCGGGCAAAGGCGCCTGAGGCTACAGCGATCGAAGGACCGAGACCACTTTTCCCATGATGGTGGCGTGGTCCCCGAGAATCGGCTCGTACTGCGTGTTCTGGGGCAGGAGCCAGGTGTGGCCATCACGCTGCCGGAAGGTCTTGACGGTGGCTTCATCGTCCAACAGCGCCGCCACAATGTCTCCGTTGGCGGCGTCGGCCTGCCGTCGGACTACCACCCAGTCGCCGTCGCAGATGGCGGCGTCCACCATGGAGTCGCCGGCGACCCGCAGCATGAACAGCTCACCCTGCCCCACCAGCTGACGGGGAAGGGGCATAACGTCCTCCACCACCTGGTCCGCGAGGATCGGTCCACCGGCCGCGATGCGCCCAACCAGCGGCACCATGGCGGTGTCCATGGCGGTGGGAAGTTCGGTGACTGTGCCGCCGGGGCCGTGCAGGGACGCGGGTTTGGCCGAAGCGCCGCTTTTGCCGGTTCCGCCGTCCAGTGTCAGGGGCATCAGAACTTCCATGGCGCGCGGCCGTTTGGGGTCCCGGCGGAGGTAACCCAGCTTTTCGAGTTGCGAAAGCTGGTGGGTGACGCTTGAAAGGCTGGCCAGCCCCACGGTGTCGCCAATTTCCCGCATGGACGGCGGGTAGCCGTTGTCATTCACGGAACGCTGGATGGTTTCGAGGATCTTTTTCTGGCGGGCAGTGAGCCCCTTGGGGGTTCTCTGGGGCTGGCGGCCCTGGGGAGTCGCCTTGCCCTCGGCGGCTGGTGCTGCCATGTTCGCCAATGCCTTTCGGTTGTCCCGGTTCCGGTCCGGCGGTTACGTGCCGGAAGGCCCGGGCTGCTTTGAATGTCAGACCCTGCTGGTCAACTACTGGAGTGGTTGATTCTTGACTCAAACGTAGGCCAGCCACAGGGCTTTTTCAAACATTTGTTCTAGCGAGTCTCGACAATGTTCGTTGATAAGTGCTAAAACTGAGGAAGCAAAGTTCGAATATGTGTTCTACTCGTTGCCAGTGGATTCGAATATCCGCTCCACACTGAGGCTTTGGCGTCAGTGCATGGGCAACGTGGAGGCCACGCCGGGCAGCACAGTATGGTCCAGGAGGGCTCATCTCATGTCAGCTATATCCGCATCACAGGATTCCCGTCCCCCGTTCGTTTCCGTCGCGCAGCTGACGTCGGCCCGGCGGAAGGAATCCCTGCCGCCGCTCCGTCTTACCCGCAGGGGCAAGATTGTCCTCATTGGCATCCCGCTGGTGCTCCTGGCTGCGCTCCTTCTTTCCCTGGCCGGGTTTCTCACCTCGCCGGCGAAGGCCTCGGATTCCGTATCCGATCTCTCCGTCACGCCCACCATGACCGTGACGGTCCAGCCGGGGCAGTCTCTCTGGGCTATTGCCGGCACCACTGCACCCCAACGTGATGCCCGCGACGTCATTGCGGACATCGTTCAGCTGAACAACCTCACCGGCGGCGGTGTAGTGCCCGGCCAGCAGCTCTTTGTCCCCACCCGTTAGCAGCCGGCTTGTTCCGGCCCCGCGCGCCGCAACCGGGGGCGGCATACCGGGTTCCAGGCCGCCGGCAGCCGTCACATTTTTCGGCCGCCTGCTTCGGAACTAAACTGTTCAGGTGAATGACCAGCTAGAGCGCCTGAACCGACTTCCCCTCCGGACCAACCTTCGTGGCCTTGCGCCATACGGTGCGCCGCAGTTGGATGTCCCCATCCTGCTGAACGTTAATGAGAACACTCATGGCGTTCCGGCGGATGTCCAGGCCGCCATCGCCGCAGCGGTAACGGAGGCCGCAGCCGGTCTCAACCGCTATCCGGACCGTGAGTTCACCGAACTCCGGGAGGCGCTGGCCGAATACCTCGGCCACGGACTCGACGCCGCCAACATCTGGGCAGCCAATGGCTCCAACGAGGTTCTCCAGCAGATCCTGCAGGCATTCGGCGGACCCGGCCGGAAGGCTCTCGGCTTCCCGCCCACGTATTCGATGTACCCACTGCTGGCAAGCGGCACCGACACCGAATACATCGTCGGCCAGCGCGCAGAGGGGTACGGCCTGAGCGCCGAATCGGCGGCGGCCCAGGTCAAGGACCTCCAGCCGAACATCGTCTTCCTGTGTTCGCCCAACAACCCCACCGGCACGGGCCTCGGCCTGGATGTGGTGGAGGCCGTCTACGCGGCCGGCGAGGCCAGCCAGACCATCGTGATCGTCGACGAGGCGTACCACGAGTTTGCCCATGACGGAACGCCCAGCGCGCTTACCCTGCTGCCGGGCAGGGAACGCCTGATTGTCTCGCGCACCATGAGCAAGGCATTCGCCCTCGCCGGGGCACGCCTGGGCTACATGGCTGCCGCGCCCGAGGTGACGGACGCCCTGCGCCTGGTCCGGTTGCCGTACCACCTCTCCGCCATTACCCAGGCGACGGCGCTGGCCGCGCTCCAGCACCGGACAGCCTTAATGGCAGACGTCCGGGACATCAAGGAGCAGCGGGACCGCATTGTCACCGAGCTGACCCGGATGGGACTCAAGCCGGCGGCCTCGGATTCCAACTATGTCTTCTTCGGCGGCTTGGAAAGCCCGCACCAGGTCTGGCAGCAATTGCTGGACGAGGGCGTGCTGATCCGGGACGTCGGGATCCCCGGCCACCTGCGGGTCACGGCGGGAACTGAGAGGGAAACCACAGCCTTCCTCACCTCCCTGGAAGCCATCCTGGCCACCCAGGCGAAGCTCCCCGCCTAGACTTGAAGTACCGGCGCCTCAGCGCGCCCCACCACTCCTGCGCTAAAGGACCAGATAATCATGAGTTCCACCGGATCGAACGCTGCCGAAACCCGGACCGCACGCATGGAGCGTGCCACCAGTGAATCGTCAGTGCTCGTGGAGATCAACCTTGACGGCACCGGCGTATCGGACATCGACACGTCAGTTCCGTTCTACGACCACATGCTGACGGCGCTGTGCAAGCACTCGCTCATCGACATGACAGTCAAGGCGACCGGTGACACCCACATTGATGTCCACCACACGGTGGAGGACGTCGCCATCACCTTCGGTGAGGTTTTGCGCACGGCGCTGGGCAACAAAGCCGGCATCCGCAGGTTCGGCGAGGCCACCGTGCCCCTTGACGAAGCCCTCGCGAACGCCGTTGTGGATGTCTCCGGCCGCCCGTATCTGGTTCACGGCGGTGAACCCGCCGGGCAGGAATACCACCTCATCGGCGGCCACTTCACCGGCTCGCTGACCCGTCACGTCTTTGAGGCCATCACGCTGCACGCGGGCATCTGCCTGCACATGAACGTCATCGCCGGCCGCGACCCGCACCACATTGTCGAAGCACAGTTCAAGGCGTTCGCCCGTGCCCTGCGTGCCGCCATCGAACCCGATCCGCGGGTTGAGGGGATTCCGTCCACCAAGGGTGCCCTGTGACCGGCCAGATTCTTCGTGACGGCGCGGTCATCGATCCCGCCACACTGAAGAAGCCAGTATCGGCCGAGGGCAAACCCACCGTCACCGTTCTTGACTATGGTTCAGGCAATGTCCGCTCGGCCGTGCGTGCCCTCGAACGCGCCGGTGCGGAGGTCATCCTGAGCTCCAAGCCCGAGGATGTTCTGAACGCGGACGGCCTGGTGGTACCCGGCGTCGGGGCCTTCGAAACTGTGATGCGCGAGCTCAAAGCCGTGGACGGCATCCGGCTGATCGGCCGTCGCGTTGCCGGCGGACGTCCGGTCCTGGCTATCTGTGTGGGCCTGCAGGTGATGTTCGAAGCCGGTGTTGAGCACGGGACCGAAGCCGAGGGCATGGGGGAATGGCCGGGCAAGGTGGAGCTCCTTCCCGCTGAGGTGGTGCCGCACATGGGCTGGAACACCGTGCAGGTGCCTGAAGGCTCAAAGCTTTTCGCGGGCGTTGAAAACGAACGGTTCTACTTCGTCCACTCCTACGGTGTCCAGGACTGGAACTTTGATGTGATCCAGCCGCGGATGACGGCACCGCTGGTGACCTGGTCCGAGCACGGTGCCCGGTTCATCGCCGCGGTGGAAAACGGGCCGCTTTGCGCCACGCAGTTCCACCCGGAAAAGTCCGGTGACGCCGGCGGGCGGCTGCTCCGCAACTGGGTGGACAGCCTCCGTAAGAACACCCCAACGGATCCCGCCTAGATGTGGTCGATTGTTCTGATGGGCCTGGCCGGCCTCCTGGTGGGTGGTGCCTTGTCCTTCCGGCAGCAGCGCAAACCCCTGTGGACCCAGATCAGTTTCTACGTCCTGGCCGGGATGGCGTTGTTGGCCGCCTACCTGCTGACGCTTCCCGGCACTTAGGCGCCTGCCGCCGCACCGGAATCCGGCACCCGCTGCATTCCGCTCCACCCGCAACGCAATCTGAAGAGGACCCGAGATGACCACCGCAACCGACCTGCCGGTTCTTGAACTGCTGCCCGCCGTCGACGTCGTTAACGGCCAGGCCGTGCGGCTGGTTCAGGGGGAGGCCGGCAGCGAGACCAGCTACGGCACACCCCTGGAAGCGGCCCTCAACTGGCAGCAGCAGGGCGCCGAGTGGGTGCACCTGGTGGACCTTGACGCTGCCTTCGGCCGCGGCTCCAACGCCGAACTGCTTCGCGAAGTCGTCGGGCGGCTGGACATCAAGGTGGAACTGTCCGGCGGCCTCCGGGATGACGAGTCCCTCGAGGCGGCCCTTGATCTCGGCGTGGCCCGGGTCAACCTTGGGACCGCGGCACTGGAGAACCCGGACTGGACGCGCAAGGCCATCGAGCGCTTTGGCGACAAGATCGCCGTCGGCCTCGATGTCCGTGGAACAACGCTCGCGGGCCGGGGCTGGACCAAGGAGGGCGGCGACCTCTGGGAGGTCCTGGGCCGCCTGGAAGACGCAGGCTGCTCGCGGTACGTTGTCACCGATGTGACCAAGGACGGCACCCTGCAGGGCCCCAACGTGGAACTGCTCCGTCAAATGGTGGAGAAAACCGGCAAACCTGTGGTGGCCTCCGGCGGCATCTCCAGCCTCGACGACCTGAAAGTCCTCCGGTCCCTGGTGCCCCTGGGCGTGGAGGGGGCGATTGTGGGTAAGGCGCTGTACGCCGGTGCGTTTACGCTGCCCGAAGCCCTCGACGTCGCCGGCCGCCGCTAACCGGACCTCATGAACAGCGCGCAGAACCCAGGACCGGCCGGCGACGCTCCCGCCCCGCGCCACCTTCCCGGACACATCGCTGCTGCCCTGGCAGGAGCGGGTGGCCCGGCGGACTCGGCGGGGAGGCCGTGGGAGGGGCGGAGCCTTGCAGGGGACGACGCCAGGATACACAACTTCGAGGACGACGACGGAACGGCCGACGCCGGATACCTTGCGGCCGTCGAGGCGCTGCGTGGCGGGACCGGTGACGAAGCGGCCGTGGTGAGCTCCCTTGCCACTGCCCGCGTTTTCATCCCGATCATTGCCCGGCTCGGCGCCGAAGCAGAGGGCGTGGACGGCCTGACCGCGGATAAGCAGGCAGACATGGCACTGGTCACCCTGATGGCTGCAGACGGCCGCAAGGCCATGCCTGCCTTCACGTCCGCCGAGCGCCTGGCTGCGTGGCACCCGGACGCCCGGCCAGTAGCTGTCTACGCGGCCCGTGCCGCGCTGTCAGCTGTGGCAGAAGGGGCCCAATTATTGGTGCTCGACCCGGGCTCGGACGTGACCCTCGTCATCCGTCGGCCCGCCGTGTGGGCACTGGCACAGCAGCAGGAATGGGTTCCCTCATACGCCGATGCCGCGCTGGCCGCCGAAATGTCGGCCGCGGCGGGAGGGTTCCCCGCCGTCCGCAGCGTCGAGTTGCTCCCGGGCTCCGGAGTTGCTGCCGTGACCGGTGGTGGACTGCCACTCTCCGGGGGCGGCGCCGGGCCCGAGCTGCAGGTGGTTCTCTACCTTGAGGACGGTCTTGATGCCGCCGCGGTGCAGGAGCTCGTCGGCGGACTTCAAGCAGCCTGGTCGCGGAATGTATTGTTTGGGGAGCGAGTCGATTCGATGGAAATAAAGTTGCGGCGCGCGGTTCAGTAGCTGACGGTCAGCGGGAGACCCCCGGGCTGCCCGTGCCAGACGCAAAGGATTCTCCGTGAATTTCGCTCTCTACCGGGAGTTGCTCGCCGTCGAGCCCATCAGGCGGCTCCTGCTTGTGGGTATGGTGGCCCGCATCCCGCATTCTGCCGCGGGGCTCCTGCTTACCCTGCACATCGTCCTCTCCCTGGAAAAGGGCTACGCCGCCGCCGGTGCAGCTGCGGCGGTGATGACCATCGGGATCGCGGTTGGGGCGCCATGGCGGGGCCGGCGCGTTGACAGGGTCGGCCTGCGCCGGGCCCTCATCCCGTCAGTTGTCTCCGAAGCCGTCATCTGGTCCGTGGTCCCGTATGTCAGCTACGAACTGCTGCTGCCGTTGGTGTTCATCGGTGGCCTGCTGACCCTGCCGATCTTCAGCGTGATCCGCCAGTCCCTGGGCGTTCTCGCGGACGGCACCCAGCGGCGGACTGCTTTTGCCCTGGACTCGATCGCCACCGAGGTGGTGTTCATGATCGGTCCTGCCGCCGGCGCCGTGGTGGCGACCAGCGGCTTCACCGCCCTGGGTCTGAGCGTCGTAGGAGTGTCCTCGTCCCTGGCGGGCCTGTTCCTGATGTGGTTCAACCCGCCCACCCGCAGCGCCACCCAGACTCAGGAGGCGGAAGAGGACCAGCGCCATGCTGCGGAGGTGGCGGTGGTGTCCGCGGCGCCGGTCCACGTGCAGGAGGCTGCGGCAGACCTTGTCCCGGCCGGCGCGGAAACTGCCCGCGGTGGCCGCAGCCTGCGCAGGAAGGTGGCCCACAATTTTGCCTGGTTTACTGCCGCTGTGGCTGCGGTCTTTTCGATAGCGGCGGGAACAGGGATGGTGCTGAGCGGCACCGACGTCGGAATTGTCGCCGCCCTGGAAACCGGCGGCCGCCAAAACGAAATCGGCATTGTCTTTCTCTTTTGGTGCGCCGCCTCCGTCATCGGCGGGCTGGTCTACGGCGCCATGCACCGGCCGGTGTCACCGACCCTGCTGCTCCTCGGCATGGCAGCCCTGACCATCCCCATGGGCTTCGCGCGGGATACCTGGACACTGGCTTTCATCTCGGTTCTTCCGGGACTGCTCTGCGCGCCGGTACTCTCCGCCGCTTCGGAAAAGGTAGCGGACCTGGTGGCCGAGGACCGTCGCGGCGAGGCGATGGGCTGGTACGGCTCCGCGCTGACGGCAGGCGTGGCGCTGGGGGCGCCGCTCGCCGGTATCTTCATCGACGGGGCAGGCCCGTCCGGCGGCTTTGTGGCGGTGGGGGTGGCCGGCGTTGTGCTCTGCGTGGTGGGGCTGTTGCTTCAGGCCCTGCGGCGGCGCAGGGTGGCCGCCTGACCTTTTCGATGAGTGCCAGGGAGAACCAACGACGGCGGCGGGCTGACCAGTATGGTCCGCCCGCCGCCGTCGCTATTTACTCGTGAATGAACTGCCGCGTTGGGTCAGTTGACCGCGCCGGTGTACTTCTCGCCCGGGCCCTTGCCCGGGGCATCGGGAATGGCGGACTCTTCCCTGAAGGCGAGCTGCAGGGACCGGAGGCCATCGCGCAACGGTCCGGCGTGCTGGGAACCGATTTCCGGGGCGGCGGCCGTTACCAGGCCGGCAAGGGCGGTGATGAGTTTGCGGGCCTCATCCAGGTCCTTCAGTTCCTCCGCGTTGTCCTCGGCGGCGAGGCCGAGCTTGACTGCTGCTGCGCTCATGAGGTGAACGGCCGCGGTGGTGATGACCTCGATGGCCGGCACCTCGGAGATGTCGCGGATTTGCTGGCTCACGTTCGCCTCGGCGGGTGCGGCCTCGAAAACGTGTGAATTGCTGTCTGGGGTACTCATACTGGTAAGCTTGTCACAGACCGACTGAATGTCGTTATTTTGCTGTGTTAATGTCCCACCGGCGCCCCGCTGTGTCGTGAGGGATTTTTTCTGTAGAATGGCATGCAGTTTGCAAGCGGAGTTCTCTCCCACCCGCGTCAGCCGTTCCCGCTGGAAGTTTCTTCCAGGGAAGCAAGGTTGCCGGGTACCGGTCGGACAGATTCATCGGGCGTTGTGCCCGGGAACCTGCGCACGATTTCCCGTCGGGGGAGCGTGCATCCGATCATCGAGGCCTTCGATTGCTCCGGCAATTGGGGGCCTTCTCTATTTGCCGGTGGGTTTACTACATCAATCACAGGAGCTTTAACATTAGCGAGCCAAGAATCAATGAGCGTATCCGCGTCCCCGAGGTGCGGCTGGTCGGCCCTGCAGGTGAACAGGTAGGAGTCGTCCGTATTGAGGATGCCCTGCGTCTGGCTGCTGAATCCGACCTTGATCTCGTTGAAGTAGCACCTCAGGCCAAGCCTCCGGTGTGCAAGCTGATGGACTTCGGCAAGTACAAGTACGAGGCCGCAGTCAAGGCGCGTGAAGCCCGGAAGAACCAGACCAACACGGTTCTGAAGGAAATCCGCTTCCGCCTGAAGATCGATACTCACGACTACGAAACCAAGCGCGGCCATGCGCTTCGCTTCCTCGGTGCAGGTGACAAGGTCAAGGCCATGATCCAGTTCCGTGGCCGCGAGCAGCAACGTCCGGAGATGGGCATCCGTCTGCTCCAGCGTTTCGCCGACGACGTCGCCGAGGTGGGCGTTGTTGAGTCCAGCCCGCGTATTGACGGACGCAACATGGTCATGGTCGTGGGGCCGCTGAAGAACAAGGCGGAGGCCAAAGCTGAGGCACGCCGCGCATCGCAGCGTGCGGAAGCCAAGGCGCAGAACGAAGCCAAGGCATCGGGCCGCATCGATGTCACCGGTGACGACCAGGCGCCGCTGACCCAGTCGTTGGCTGATCTTCTGCCGGAAGGGTTCGCCATCACGACGCAGCCCGAGGCGGATGCTCCGGTGGACGCCACTGAGGCGGCAACTCCGGAAACGGCAGTTCCGGCCGAGGCTGACGCGACCGAGCCGGCGGCTCCGGAAGCTGAAGCTCCGGCGAAGGAAGCTCCCGTGAAGGAAGCCCCCGCCAAGGAAGCTCCGGTGAAGGAAGTCGCAGCAAAGGAAGCGCCGAAGCAGGCCGCCCCGAAGGCCGCTGCTCCCAAGCGGGAGTCCGCCAAGGCAGCCCCGGCTCCGGCCAAGGCTCCCGAGGCCAAGCCTGCGGAAACTGCCAAGCCCGCTGAAGCGGCCAAGGCTGCCGCGCCGGCTCCGGCCGCACCGGCTGCCCCGAGGCCGCCGGTCCCCATGCCCAAGCCGGTAGCCCGGCCGGCTGCTCCGAAGCCTGCTGCGCGGCCTGCCCCCAAGGCAGCTCCGAAGCCGGCCGGTAAGAAGACTACCTAGTTCAAAGCTGCAGGAGGCTTCCTCCGGCAGTACGCAACCAGCACGTCGCCTGCAGGGGTGGCTGCTCGAAAGAACTGCAGACAATGTCTGCGGACACGTAAGGAGATCGGTTCCCATGCCGAAGATGAAGACCCACAGTGGTGCTAAGAAGCGCTTCAAGCTGACCGGTAGCGGCAAGCTGCGCCGCCAGCAGGCCAACCGCCGCCACTACCTCGAGCACAAGTCCTCCAGGCTGACCCGTCGCCTCGCCGGCGACAAGATCGTCTTCAAGGGTGACGCAAAGGTCATCCGGAAGATGCTCGGCATCTAAGTTCCAAGTTCTCTGACTGTTGCCACCGGGCAGCAGTCAACTACCAAAAAGGCTTCTCAGGCCAGCCGGTAACTCCGGCAGTAGTTGCTTGGGATCAGATTTTCGAAGGAGTACGCACGTGGCACGTGTGAAGAGGGCGGTCAACGCCCACAAGAAGCGCCGGGTTATCCTTGAACGCGCAAAGGGCTACCGTGGACAGCGTTCACGCCTGTACCGCAAGGCCAAAGAACAGCTGCTGCACTCGTTTGTGTACAGCTACGGCGACCGCAAGAAGAAGAAGGGTGACTTCCGTCGCCTGTGGATCCAGCGCATCAACGCTGCATCCCGCGCCAACGGCCTCACCTACAACCGTCTGATCCAGGGCCTGAAGGCCGCTGAGGTCGAGGTTGACCGCCGTATGCTGGCGGAGCTGGCTGTCTCCGACGCCAACGCTTTCGCTGCACTGGTGAAGATCGCCAAGGACTCCCTGCCTGCTGACACGTCGGCTCCGGCTGCAAAGTAGCACTAAAGGCCGTTCAAGGACTGGTGGCCGAAGCCACTAAGGTTCTTATATGAACGAAACCGGGCGCCCGCAAGATGTACCACTCTCCAATCCCCGAGCTGATCGGGTCAGGAAGGTGGCGCAACTTGCCGGGCGTCCGGCCCGTTTAAAGCGCAGCGAGTTCCTGGCGGAGGGCCCCCAGGCTGTCCGTGAGGCTCTGACCCTGCACCGGAAACGGATCGCTTCGGGGGAGCCCGGTCTCGTGTATGAGGTCTACGCCAGCGAGGCGTGCCTCGACCGGCACCCGGACCTGGAATCGCTCGCCGAGGGCACTGACGCTTACCTCACCACCGACGAAGTGCTTGCCGCCATGGCGGACACGGTCACGCCCCAGGGAATCCTGGCGGTCTGCGGCTTCCTGGACGTGCGCCTCGACCAGGTCCTCGACGCCGGTCCGCGGCTGATCGCGGTGCTGTGTCAGGTCCGCGACCCCGGCAATGCCGGCACCGTGCTCCGGGCAGCCGACGCAGCCGGAGCGGACGCAGTCATCCTCACTGCATCGAGCGTTGATATCTACAATCCCAAGGCGGTCCGTTCCACGGCCGGTTCCCTGTTCCACTTGCCTGTGGTGCTTGGTGCAGACATTGCCGAGGTGGCAGCCGCCTGCCGTGCCCGCGGGATTGGGATCCTTGCGGCCGACGGCGGCGGAGACGTCAATCTCGACACCCTGCAGGACCAAAACGCCGCCCGCCGCATAGCTTCCTCCGGCGTTGAATCGGTCTACGCGTTGGAGGCTCCAACGGCCTGGCTTTTCGGGAACGAAGCACAGGGCCTCTCAGAGGCTGAGTTGGCCTTGGCCGATCACCGCGTAGCCGTCCCCGTCTACGGCGCAGCGGAAAGCCTCAATCTCGGCACCGCCGCCACCGTGTGCCTTTATGCGAGTGCCCGGTCCCAGCACGAACACGGGGCTAGCTAGCAGTTCCGGGGCCTGGAGAACGGGCCCTTGAAAGGCAGGGCCCCGGAAATACCGGGGCCCTTGCTGTATGAACTTGCTGTGTGAAACAGATGAGAGGGATCAGGGTGCGCGGGTGGTTCCCCGGCGTCCGGTGATGGCGCCGTAGATGCCGGCAACGACCAAGCCGCCGACAATGGCAAGGATCCAGGTACCCAGATCGAAGAAGGCAAGGTCACCCTTGCCGAACAGGAGGCTGCCAATCCAGCCGCCTACAATCGCGCCGACAACACCAAGCACGAGGCTCGTCACCCAGCCGCCGCCGACCCTGCCGGGCATAACGGCCTTGACGATGGCCCCCACTATGAGGCCGAGAATAATCCAAGCAAGAAAACCCATGTCTCCTCCTTCATATTCGTCGGGATTAATCGTCCCGATTAGTGTTCAAGCTAACATAAGGGCGCTCCATTGTCAGCAGGCTTAGTGCCCGTCGCGCGTACGGATTTTTCGGCCGAAAAGGTACGGTAATCGTGGGCGGCCTGCGTTCCGAAGCCGCAATTTATCCTGCGTGTTCCTACCCCTGAAGAGGTGAAGTCTCCGTGGCTGCAAATGGCGGTACCAAGGCGATCGTTGCGGCTCTCGCCGCGAACCTGACCATCGCCGCCCTCAAGTTCGTGGCATTCATCCTCACGGCTTCCTCGTCGATGCTGGCCGAAGCCATCCACTCCGTTGCAGACTCCGGTAATCAGCTGCTGCTGCTCATTGGCGGGAAACGTGCCAGCAAGGCGGCCAGCCCGGAGCATCCTTTCGGGTATGGCCGTGAACGCTACATTTACGCCTTCATTGTCTCCATAGTGCTCTTCAGCGTCGGCGGACTCTTCGCGTTGTTCGAAGCGTGGCAAAAGCTGCAGGACCCGCACCCCATCGAAGGCAATTTCTGGTGGGTCCCGCTCGCCGTCCTGCTGGGGGCCATCGCCGCGGAGTCGTACTCCTTCCGGACGGCAATTAAGGAATCCAACCAGACCCGGGGCAAGCAGGGCTGGGTGAGCTTTGTGCGCACGGCAAAGCAGCCGGAGCTGCCCGTGATCCTGTTGGAGGATTTCGGGGCGCTCCTTGGCCTGTTCTTCGCCATGATCGGTGTGGGCATGACCCTTATCACCGGGAACGGCGTCTGGGACGCTGCCGGCACCGGCATGATTGGCCTGCTGCTGGTTGCCATCGCCGTGGTGCTGGCCATCGAGACAAAGTCCCTGCTGCTCGGAGAATCCGCGACCCGGGAGGACGTGGTCCGGATCAGCGCAGCCATTGAGGCCGGGGGACACAACCGCATCATCCACCTCAAGACCCTTCACCTGGGCCCTGAGGAGTTGCTGGTCGCCGCCAAGATTTCCGTGGGGGCCGCCGAAACGGGGAGGGACATCGCCGCCTCGATTGACGGGGCCGAGTCCAGAATTCGTGCCGCCGTCCCGATTGCCCGCGTGATCTATCTGGAGCCGGATCTGCAGCGCGGCCCCCTGCCGGGCGCGGGGCACCATCCGGCTGACGTTCGGCCACAGGACCTGCAGGCCTGATCCCCAGGCCTGCACACCCGGCTGTGCTCAGGCGATCTTCTATGCCGGCGAGGCTGTTGACGGCCGCCTGCCTCGGATCAGGCGGTCAGGGGTTTCCTGCGTTCCAGCAGGCCGCTGACTATCGCGACTGCCAGGCCCAGGAGGGCCAACACCGCGCCGACGAGCGCGGGCGCCACGAAGCCCCACCCCCAGGCGATGACCACGCCGCCCAGGAAGGCGCCCAGCGCGTTGGCGACGTTGAGCGCGGCGTGGTTCAGGGACGATGCCAGGGAAGGTGCGTCCGGGGAGGCATCCAGAAGGCGGGTCTGCAGGGCGGGCACAAGCAGGGAGCCCGACGCTCCCACCACAAAGACCATGACCAGGGCGGACCACGGCCAGTGCACCGCAACGGCGTAGATCACCAGGGCTGCGGCAATGCCTGGCAGGACCCAATAGAGGGTTCCCATCACTGACTTGTCGGCCAGCCTGCCGCCCACCACGGTTCCCGCGACCATCCCGAGCCCGTAAAGGGCAACAACCAGCGGCAGCAGGGACGCAGGAATGCCGGCCACCAGCGTCATGGTGTGGGCAATGTAGGTGTACGTAGCAAAGAAGCCGCCAAAGCCCACAATGCCGATGAGGATGGCCAGCCAGACCTGCAACCGTTTGAGTGCACCCAGCTCGCGGCGGATGCTGGCGTCCGGGTGGGGCGCTTGGAACGGCACGAATTTCCACAGCAGGACCAGCGTCAGGGCACCGATTGCGCCCACGACGACGAAGAGCAGCCGCCAGCCGAACGTCTGGCCTACCCAGGTGGCGGCGGGAACGCCGATGACGTTGGAAACGGACAGGCCGGCCATCACCATGGAAATGGCCCAGCCGCGTCTGCTGGCCGGAACCAGGGAGGCGGCGATCACGGCCGCGACGCCAAAGAAGGCGCCGTGCGGTAACCCGGCCGCGAAACGTGAAACCAGCATGGTGCCGTAGTCCGGAGCCAGGTAGGACGTCAGGTTGGCCAAGGTGAAGAACAGCATCAGGCCCAGGGCGAGGTGTTTGCGGGGGAGTTTTGCGCCTACAGCTGCGAGGAGCGGGGCACCCACCACGACTCCCAATGCGTAGGCGGAAATGAGGTGTCCGGCTTCCGGGGTGCTGATGTTGAGTCCCTGCTCCACCTCCTTGAGCAGTCCCATCATGGTGAATTCCGTGACGCCGATTCCCACGCCGCCCATGGCCAAAGCGAAGATGGCCGCACCGATATTGGGAGTCTTGACTCTGGACGTCAGGGGCGTTCGGGTGGTGCTGCTCATGTGCCTGCTTTTCGGGGAGGATGCTGGATTCGGGGAGAATGCCGGGGAAGTGCCGGCGAAATGGGCAGCCGGGCCAACCTAGGCAACCCCGATTCCGGTGCAGGTATTCCAAGGCGGCCGCCGACCAAGGCCTGCCGTCCATTGTTCCCTATTGGGGGGTGTTCCCTATTTGCGGGTGTTCCCTGATGCGGGCACGCTACCGTCGGGTGCACCTGCCACGTCAAAAGGATTCCGTCAACGAACATGCCCGTCCGGGCCGGTGCGGCTTCACTCACCGGCCCGCGCTCATAGACTGGGGCGGTGAGTGAACAGATACAGGTAGTTGGCGCCGCAATTCTCGACTCGTTGGAGCACCCCGCGCGCCTGTTGGTGGCACGGCGGACGGCTCCCGAACAGTTTGCCGGGCTCTGGGAATTCCCCGGCGGCAAGGTTGAAGCCGGCGAGGAGTGTGAGGCTGCGCTGCACCGTGAACTCGGTGAGGAACTGGGCGTCAGGGTCCGGCTCGGGGCAGAGCTCCACGCGGAGGCCCCCGACGGCTGGCGGCTGAATGAGCGGGCCAGCATGAGGGTATGGCCGGCGGAAATCACCGATGGTGAACCCCATCCGCTGGAGGACCACGACGAACTGCGCTGGATGGACCTGGCTGATGTTCAGGCTGTGCTGGGTCTTCCCTGGATTCCTGCCGACTTTCCCATCGTCCAGGCTCTGCTGGATTCGCTCAGCACCCAGGTGGCCAACGCCCGCACCTCCTGAATTGCCCGCCGTATGTCAGAAGAGGGTTGGCTGGCCAAGTGCCGGTTCCCCGGTGCGGGCCCGCGCAGGCGTGCCGGCCTTCCCGGAAACCGGCAGGATGCCCTCCGGGTACTGTGCTTCTTCGCTGCGGGGATCATCCTCCAGATCACGGTGGCTGAACCCGTGCCCGCTGGTGAAGCCGTGCCGTTGCTTGAAATAGCGCACCTTGGACGCGAGCCAGGTCCGGTACTCCTTGGACGCATACGAACCTGTGCCGTAGAGGCGCCGGTAGCGGCCGGCGAGGTCCGGGTGGTTTTTGGCGATCCACTGCATGAACCATTCCCGGGTGCCGGGTTTCAGGTATAGGGCGCCGGCCGTCACCCCCGTGGCGCCGGCAGCGGCCAGGGATCCGAAGAGGGCATCCAAGGCTTCGTCGCTGTCTGAAAGCCACGGCAGGATGGGCATGGCCATCACGCCGCAGGGGAGTCCGGCGTCGCGTAAGCGGGCGACGAGCTTGAGCCGTGCCCGCGGCCCCGGCGTTCCCGGTTCCACAGCTTCTGACAACGCCTCGTCCGTCATGGCAAGCGAGATGCCCACACCCACCGGAACCTGGGCAGCAGCGTGCTTCAGGAGCGGAATGTCACGTGCCAGCAGGGTCCCCTTGGTGAGGATGGACAGCGGTGTCCCGGAGTCCGCCAGCGCCGCAATAATTCCCGGCATCAACCGGTAGCGGCCCTCGGCCCGCTGGTAGGGGTCCGTATTGGTGCCCAGGGCTACCTGATGGCGGCCCCAGGAAGGCTTGGCCAGTTCCTTCCGCAGTATCTCGGCGGCATTGACTTTGACCACTACCTGGCTGTCGAAATCCAGTCCGGCGTCGAAGTCCAGGTACGTATGGCTTTTGCGTGCGAAGCAGTAGACGCAGGCATGGCTGCAGCCCCGGTAGGGGTTGACCGTCCACTCGAAGGGCATTTTTGAACCGGAAACCACCTTGTTGAGCACCGATTTGGCGGTGACCTCATGGAAGGTGATGCCGGCGAATTCGGGAGTGGTGACTGACCGGACCAGCCCGGCGAGCGGTAACAGCGCGGGGGATGGCGCGCTTCCGGCGTCGTCGGCAGGCCGCTGCATTAGTGCTTGTGCATCCCATCTCATGCCCTCTATTCGAAGATATGTTCGAACTTAAGTCAAGGACCGTCGCTCCGTGTTGCACGGCGGGACGTGGGCGGGCGGGAGGGCCCTTAGTCCAGGAGCTCCCAAACCACCGTAACGCCGGCGTTGAGACTGGCCTGGCCCGGCTCAACGCCGATGGCGTCGGCGGCGACGGCCCGCTCAAACCGGGCCACCGGGACCGGCCCCGCCGCAAGGGGGTGCTCGGCCACTGACAGCACCCGCCCAAGCGTCGCTGACGCCAGGGCAGCAAACTGCTCCGCCGCTGCAGCGGCATCCCGCCACGCGGCTTCGCGGGCCCTCGCCAGCATCGGGGATTCGTCCGCGAAGCCGAGCTCCAGTCCGTTCAGCCGCGCGTCGTCGCCGCCGGCTTCGACCACGGCGGCAATGACGGCGGAAGCAGCGGCCACCTGCCGGACCCTCACGGTGAGCATGCTGGACGCGACGTATCCTGCGACCTGTTGCCCCTCGCCCTCGCGCCAGATAAGTTCCGGCCGGACGTTAAGCCCGGAGGTCCTGATGTCCGGGGCTGCCACCCCATGCTGCCGGAGCGCAGCGGACACTGCCGCGGACGCTGTTCCGGCGTCGGCGTATGCGGCACCGACGCTGGCGCGCCGGCATTCGACGCCAACGGAAATGGTTAGCAGGTCAGGTGGCGCCTCGGCCGTGCCGGTGCCCGTCACGGTGACCGTTCTCAACGTGGTGCCGTCCGCCATGTCACGCCTCGATTCCGCCGGCTCCGCCAGGAGCCGGCCTTGGTGTCCCGCCGTCAACATAAGGCCCGTCAGCATAACCGCCGTCGACATAAGGCCCGTCAGCGTAACCGCCGTCAGCGTAACCGCCGGCAGCGTAACCGCCGGCAGCCAGGCCCGCCTGCCGTTCGAAGAAGTTGGCGGCGGCCGGATTCCCGGTCCTCAGCTGTGACCAGCCCGCAGCCAGGAAGTACAGCGGCAGGAAAGGCAGCCCCAAGCACCAGGCGTACTGGCTGCAATGCTTTTCCTCGTGCCCGAGGAGGTCGGGCTGGTTCAAGAGCTGTTCGGCGCGGATCCGGCAGATGACCACGTTGCCCACGGTGAACGCTCCCGCGAAGGGGATGCGCCACGTGTAACCTGACGCGATGACCAGGCCCCGCGGGCCCTGTCTGAGGGCCGTGCCTGCGGCCCGGGCCAGAAGAAGGCCAAGCAGGGTTGTTCCGTTGGCCAGGTTGGCGAGCTTTCGTGCCTGCTGGCCCGCCGTCAGGGGCTGCGGAGTGTGCGTTCCCGCTGCTGATTCCTGCACGCGCGGCATTGGCCAGACCCTTGCCAGCCGCCGACGTTCTGTCATGAGGCCATGGTAGCCGGAGGGTTCAATTAGACTGGTGGATAGTGGCCGCCGGTACTTCTCCAGTCGGTAATTTTCCAACGGGGTGTTTCGCCTGTGGCCCTGCCCTGGTTATCGAGTGCATCCGTCCTGCACGGATGCACGACATAACCTGCCAGTGACGGATGCGCTGCCGGGAGACCGTGCACTGCGGCACCTGCACCGGCAGCCACGACTCGTAGCTAAGAACAGTAGATGACTGAAACTTTGCCGGGCGCCCCCATCCCGAATCCCATGGATGAAGCCGCCATCACTGCCGCTGTAGACCAGGCCATCGCCGCCATTGCCGGCGCCGGCTCCCTTGACGAACTCAAGGCGGTGAGGCTGGCCCACACCGGTGAGAAATCACCGCTGAGCCTGGCCAACCGCGAGATCGGCAAGCTCGCCAAGGACCAAAAGGCCGTGGCGGGCAAACTTATGGGCGCGTCCCGCGGCAAGGTCAACAAGGCGCTCGCGGACCGGACTGCCGAGCTGGAAGCCGAAAACGACGCCCGGATCCTGCTGGAAGAGACAGTGGACGTCACGGCCGCACCGCGCCGTCGTCGTGCCGGTGCCCGGCACCCGCTCTCCACCCTCCAGGACCGCGTGGCGGACATCTTCGTGGGCATGGGCTGGGAAATTGCCGAAGGCCCCGAGGTTGAATCCGAATGGTTCAACTTCGATGCGCTGAACTTCAAGCCGGACCACCCGGCCCGCGAAATGCAGGACACGTTCTTCGTTGAGCCGCCCGAGGCACACCTGGTGATGCGGACCCACACCTCCCCGGTGCAGGTCCGCTCCATGCTCGAACGCGAGGTGCCGATCTATGTGCTTTGCCCGGGCAAGGTGTTCCGCACGGACGAGTTGGACGCCACCCACACGCCGGTCTTCCACCAGTTCGAGGGCCTGGCCATCGACAAGGACCTGAGCATGGCGGACCTCCTGGGCACGCTGGAGCACTTCACCCGGCAGATGTTCGGTGACGAAGCCCAGGTGCGGCTGCGCCCGAACTACTTCCCGTTCACCGAGCCGTCCGCCGAACTGGACATCTGGCACCCGGGCGCCAAGGGCGGCCCGCGCTGGATCGAATGGGGCGGCTGCGGCATGGTCAACCCCAACGTGCTCCGCGCAGCGGGCATCGACCCGGACATCTATTCAGGTTTTGCCTTCGGCATGGGCATCGAGCGTGCGCTGATGTTCCGCAACGAAGTGGGCGACATGCGCGACATGATCGAAGGCGACGTACGTTTCAGCGAGCACTTCGGGATGGAGATCTAACAGTGCGTATCCCAATTTCCTGGCTGCGTGAATTCGCAGCAGTACCGGCCGGGGCAACGGCCGAAGACGTGATGGCCGAACTGGTCAAGGTGGGCTTTGAAGAAGAGGCCGTCCACCGCCCCACGGACACCCTGCAGGGCCCCATCGTGGTGGGCCAGGTCCTGAGCATCGTCAAGGAACCGCAGACCAACGGCAAAACCATCAACTGGTGCCAGGTCCGCGTGGTCCCCGAAGGCCAGGCGCAGACCCTGACCGGTGAGGGCATCGACCCCTCCGGAGTGCAGGGGATCATCTGCGGCGCCCACAACTTCGTGGCAGGCGACAAGGTGGTGGTCACCCTGCCCGGCGCGGTCCTGCCCGGCGACTTCCGGATCTCCGCGCGGATGACTTACGGCCACCTCTCGGCGGGCATGATCGCTTCCGTCCGCGAACTCGGCATCGGCGATGACCACGACGGCATCCTGGTCCTGTCCCGGATCGGACTGGACCCGGAAATCGGTACGGATGCCATGGACCTGCTCGGTCTCTACGATCAGGCAGCGGAGATCAACGTGACCCCGGACCGCGGCTACGCGTTCTCCATCCGTGGAGCGGCCCGTGAATACGCCCACGCCACGGGCACCGAGTTCACCGATCCGGCCACCAAGGTCCAGGCCCCCGCGGAGCTCTCAGGCGGCTACGGGGTCAAGCTCAACGACGACGCGCCCATCTACGGCAAGCCCGGCTGCGACCGCTTTGTGGCCCGCACCATCCGCGGCGTGGACGCCACCAGGCCCACCCCGCCATGGATGACCTCGCGGCTGCGGCTGGCGGGCATCCGGTCCATCTCCCTGCCGGTGGACATCTCCAACTACGTCATGCTTGAGCTCGGCCAGCCCACGCACTGCTATGACCAGGACAAGCTGTCCGGCGACATTGTGGTCCGCCGTGCCGTCGCCGGGGAAAAGATCACCACCCTGGACGGCAAGGAACGCGCGCTGGACGTCGAGGACCTCCTCATCACGGACGGTTCCGGTGCGATCGGGATCGCCGGCGTGATGGGCGGCGCCGCCACCGAGGTGAGCGATGCGACGTCGAACGTCCTGGTGGAGGCTGCGCACTTCGATGAGGTTTCGATCGGCCGCTCCCGCCGCCGCCACAAACTGCCCTCGGAAGCGTCCAAGCGCTTCGAGCGCGGCGTCGACTGGCACGTGGCGGACATCGCCGCCCAGCGTGTGGTTGACCTCCTGGTGGAGCTCGCCGGTGGCGTTGCTGACGAAGCCGGGACCGACGTCGGGACCGCGCCTGACGCCGTGACCATCGCGTTGCCGGCCGGCTTCGCCGCCCAGCGCATCGGCATCGACTTCACCGAGGAACAGATCGTCACCTCGCTGGAGGACCTCGGCGCCGTGGTGGAAAAGGCCGACGGCGGCTGGACGGTTACCGCCCCCAGCTGGCGCAACGACCTCGAGACCAAAGAGGACCTCACCGAGGAAATCGCCCGCCTGGTGGGCTACGACAAAATCCCCGCCACCCTCCCGGTGGCACCTCCCGGCCGTGGCCTGACCCGCGTGCAGCAGCAGCGTCGCCGGCTCATCCAGGCACTGGCGGACGCCGGCCTGACCGAAGTCCTGGCCTACCCGTTCGTTTCGAAGGCCGCCAACGAGACCTTCGGCGTCGCCGAGCCCGGGGCGGCCCGGAACGCGATTAAGCTGGCCAACCCGATCAGCGAGGAACACGGCTACCTGCGGACCTCCATCCTCCCGGGCCTGATCGAGGTGGCCAAGCGGAACCACTCCCGCGGCTTCCGCGACCTGGCGTTGTTCGAATCCGGACTCGTGTTCCTGCCCACCGAGGGCATGGGTACCGATTCCATCCCGCCGCTCGGCGTCAAGCCCGCCGATGAGGTGCTCGATGCACTGTACGACGGCGTCCCGGACCAGCCGCTGCACGTGGCCGCCGTCCTGACCGGCCATGATTCACCCGCCGCCGCGGGCCACACGCCGCGGCTGTGGGACTGGGCGGACGCGTTGGATGTGGCCCGGCTCGCAGGGGACGTCCTGGGCGTGGAGATTGTGGTCAGCCAGGGTGCGCACCAGGCATTCCATCCGGGCCGGGCGGCGAAGCTTTCGCTGCGAACCGGCGAGGTGGTGGGCTACGCGGGTGAGCTGCACCCGAAGCTCCTGGCTGCGCACGACATGCCCGCCCGCTCGGTGGCGCTGGAGTTCAACGCGGATGCCTTGTTCGAGGCGGCGGCGGACGTCATTGTGGCCCGCCACATCTCCACCTTCCCGGTGGCCACCCAGGACGTTGCCCTGGTGGTGCCGCAGGACATCCCTGCGGACCAGGTCCTCGAAGCGCTGCGCGAAGGCGCCGGCGAACTGCTGGAAGACGTGGCGCTCTTCGACGTGTACGCCGGCAAGGGTATCGAGGAAGGCAAGAAGTCGCTGGCCTTCGGTTTGCGGTTCCGGGCAACGGACCGCACCCTGACCGCTGACGAGGCCTCTGCAGCCCGGGAGAGTGCCGTCGCCCTGGCCGCCGAGCGCTTCGGCGCCGTCCAGCGCTAGGCACTGATCTCCGTGGCGGGACCGATGCTTCCGGTCCTGCGTTCCTGCCCTCCCGGTGATCCGGGAGGGCAGTTCGCGTTGAAGGCGGAACCCTACGGGTTCAGGGCGGGCCCGACGGCGGCTGGCCGGCTTCCGCTGCTGGACCCCGCGGAGCTGGATCGGGCTGCCGCCCTGGCGCCCGGCCCTCGGGCCGCCTTTGTGGCCGGCCGTTTGGCACTGCGGGCGCTTGCCGCGGAGCTGCTGGACGTCCCGTCGCCGGACCTCACCACCAACTTCAGCTGCCCCCGGTGCGGGACCGGCCCCGGCTTATCCCACGGCAGGCCTGGCTACGCGTTCCGCGGCAAACCGGCGCCGCTGGCACTCAGCCTGTCCCGGAGCTCCGGCTGGATCCTGCTTGCTGCCCTGGTGGAACCACCTCCCGGTGTGACCATCGGCGTGGACCTGGAAGATCCGGCGCGGCTGGACTTCGACGGGTTCGACGGCGTTGCCCTGACCAGGGCCGAGCGTGCCGGCCTCGCCGGGCTGTCCGGGCCGGCGCTGCTGCAGGAACGGGCCCGGCTGTGGGCCCGCAAGGAGGCGTGGCTGAAGATGACCGGCCGCGGGCTCACCACCGCCCCGGACACTTTGGACGTCCTGCACCGCGCGGAACTCCGCGACCTCGCCCCCGGCGAGGCGGGGCTGCCGCCTGACCTGCGTGCCGCCGTCGCGCTTTCAGCTGCGGGACTCTAGCGCACCGGTATTAGCGCCCGCGCATCAGCTTCACGGGTCTTAGCGGACAGGAAACGGCGGAAGCGGCGCTTCGTGGAGCCAGGGGTGCAGCAGTGCCTCGGTGTCCAGCCCGGTGGCCTGGTCAGCAGCGAGGATGAACGCCGCGGTGGACACGGAGGCGTGACGGTGGGTGCTGGTCCACTCGTGCAGCAAGGCGAAAAAGGCCAGGTCGCCGCACCGGACACGCAGGGCGTGCAGCGCGAGGGCTCCGCGCTTGTAGACGCGGTCATCAAACATCAGCTCCGGGCCCGGATCACCGATGATGATGTCCTGGCTGCCGGACGAAAGCTTCCGCCACGCCGCCGCCGCCCGGTCAGCCACCGGAAGGACACCGGCTTCCTCCGACCAGATCCACTCCGCGTAGCAGGCGAAACCCTCGTGCAGCCAGATGTCCGCCCACGTTGCAGCGGTGAGGGAGTTGCCGAACCACTGATGGGCGAGCTCGTGGGCGATGAGCCGCTGCGACTCCCAGTCCTGCGTCAGGTGGTTCCGGCCCAGGATGGAGAGCGTTTGCGCCTCAAGGGGTATTTCCAACTCGTCCTCGGTCACCACCACGGTGTACTCGGGGAAAGGGTAGGGGCCAAAGCAGGCCGCGAAGGTCCGCATCATCTCCGGCTGCCTGGCGAGGCCTTTGCGGGCCGCGTCCGCCAACAGCGCCGGGACGGCGACCAATTGGGGGACGTGTCCGCTCGTGGTGGCCGGATCCAGCGTGAGGAGTTCGTACCGGCCGATCTGGACCGTGGCAAGGTAGGTGGCCATGGGCTCGGGCTGTTCGTACACCCACGTCTCGCGGCTTGACCTGCTGCTGTGCGAAACCAGGGCGCCATTGCACACCGCCCGGTAGTTGGCATCCGTGGTCACGCTGATGCGGTAGCTGGCCTTTTCCCCGGGGTGGTCGTTGCAGGGAAACCAGGAAGCGGCGCCGTTGGGCTGGCCCGCCACCAGGACGCCGTCAGTCAGTTCCTCCCAGCCGACCTCTCCCCAGAACCCGCGGCGCGGAGCAGGGTTGCCTTCGTACTTGATGTCCAGGGTGAAGGTCTCGCCGGCCGGAAGGGCGGTTTCGGGCATGATGACCAGCTGCTCCGCCCGCTGGGTGTACTTGCGCACCCGCCGGCCGCTGAGCTGGATCTTGGTGGCCCGCAGCCCGGTCAGGTCCAGCACCAGGGCCGCCGTGGCGTACTGCGTGACCGCGTGCAGGACGGCGCGGCCGCTGAGGCGATTGCTGCTGAGCTTGTAGTCAAGCTCGAGTTCGTAGCGGTTTACCCGGTACGCGTTGGTCCCGTGTCCGGGAACGTAAGGGTCCGGCGCCGTTGCACCTTGCTCCGAGGTGGGTGACGGGCCGGTACTGGCGGCCGTGGGACTCGGTGCGGCGGAACTCATAAGACGGTCTTTCCGATCAGGAGGGGCGGGACACGCGGGCTGGTGCGGGGCTACCGTGGACCCGTCGCGGGCTTGACCGGGCCGTTCCAGGGACTGACCGGGTTGCCCATCCAGTACGTGGCGGCCGGAACCGATTCGCCCCGCATGACCAACGACGCCGGTCCCACCGTTCCACCGTTGCCGATGCTTGCCTGGGGCAGGATCACGCCGTGCGGTCCCATGGTTGCTCCGTCTTCGAGCGTAACAGTGTCCAGGCTCATGACCCGGTCATGGAAGAGATGGGTTTGGACCACACAGCCACGGTTGACGGTGGAATTCCGGCCGAGGGTGACGAGGTCGGCTTCCGGGAGCCAATAGCTTTCGCACCACGTGCCGCGGCCGATTTTTGCGCCAAGGGACCGGAGCCACCAGACCAGGGCCGGGGTTCCGGTCGCTGCGCGTGCAAACCAGGGGGCGCTGACCATTTCGATGAAGGTGTCCACTACCTCGTTCCGCCAGATGAACGAACTCCACAGCGGGTGCTCACCTTCACGGATCCGTCCCACTAGGATCCATTTTGCGACGACGGCGCTGCCCGCGGCCACCGCGCCGGCCATCAGCATGACCACCCCGCCCACGGCGGCGGCGATCCCGTAGTTGTAGGCGTCAGCCAGCCAGTCGAAGGCGAGCATCACGCCCGCGGCGATGGCCACCGTGGTCACCACGGGGATGAAGCGGCCCAGTTCCCACAGGCAGCGCGCGAACTTGAGCCGCAGCGGGGGCTGGTAGGTACGGGTGTCATCAGAGGCGATGGCGGTTCGCCGGAGCCGCACGGGCGGGCTGCCCAGCCATGAGGTTCCGGACTTTGCCTTGGCCGGTGTGGCGGACAGCACGGCCACCAGCGAGTTCTTGGGCACGTTCCTGCCGGCAGCGGTCATGCCGGAGTTGCCCAGGAAGGAGCGTTTGCCGATCTTCGCAGGGGCAATCCGCAGCCACCCGCCGTCGAGCTCGTAGGAGGCCACCATGGTGTCATCCGCCAGGAAGGCGCCCTCGCCCACCGTCGTCATCTTGGGGATGAGGAGGACGGTGGACGCCTCAACGTTCTTGCCGATCTTGGCCCCAAGGAGGCGAAGCCAGACAGGTGTAAAGAGACTCGCGTAGACCGGGAAGAGCAGGTCGCGGGCCAGGTCCAGGACCCGTTCGGTGGCCCAGACCTGCCAGCCGATCCGGCTGCGGACCCGGTAGTAGCCCTCCTTCAGGCCGATGCCCAGGAGCCGGGTGGCGGCGAGGATCAGCAGGAGGTTGACCATGAACCAGGCAAGGGCCGCCGGGGCCAGGGAGAGCAGGATCTGCGGTACCGCCGCCGACAGTGAGTCGCTGCCCCTGATGAACGCGAAGATCACCAGGGCTGCGGCCGCCGCCGAGATGTAGGGGATGAGGGCCAGGGTGGCCGAGGCGAGCGAAAATCCGACGAACCAGAGCCGGCTGATCAGATGGTGTTCCACAGGCATCTCCGGCACGGTGTGCTTGGCCTTGCCCCGGCGCTCGGCGGGGGACCCTGCTACGTGGTGCCCGGCTTTCACCTTGCCCAGAACGGCCGAGCCCGGCTCCACTTGGGCACCTGCGCCGATCGAGGCGCCGGGCATCAGCGTGCTGCGCGCACCGATGGTGGCACCGGCGCCGATGCGGATGGCACCGATGTGGACTACGTCGCCGTCGATCCACCAGCCGGAAAGATCCACTTCGGGCTCGACATTCGAACCGCTGCCCAGGGACAACAGCCCCGTGACCGGAGGCAGCGAGTGCAGCTGGACGTTGTTGCCGATCCTGGCACCCAACGCCCGGGCATAGTACGGAACCCACGGCGCGCTGGCCAGGCTGATCGCTCCCGCCAGGTCCTGGATCTGTTCCGCAAGCCACAGGCGCAGGTGGATCTTGCCTGAGCGTGGGTACGTGCCGGGGACCACCTTGCGGAGCAGGAACCGGGCGGCGGCGATGGACACCAGCATCCGGCCGGCGGGGGAGACGAACACCAGCCAGGACGCGGCCACCCACCACCATGAGACGGTGGGGGCAGCGCTGAAGCCGGCGAACGCGGACAGCAGGTTGTTGGCCGCCATCAGGTACGTCAGCCAGCGCATCCCCACCAGGATGTGGAGGGGAATACCCATCAGCGTCTGGAAGATCTGGGACTTGAGTGCTGTGGGGCGGACTGTCCTGGCCGGAGCCGGTCCGGCAGCCACGCCCCCGGGGAGGGACTGCCGGGCGGTATCAATCAGAGCGCCGATCCTGGGCGTTGCATAGATGTCCGCCACCGTGATGGTGGGATAGCGCACCCGGAGGGCCGAGACCAGCTGCGCGGCCGAGAGCGAACCGCCGCCATAGGCGAAGAAATCGGCGTCGAGGCTTGTTACTGGGCTGCCGAGGACGGCGGCCCACCGTTCGGCCACCCAGGCGGCATCCTCGGGGAGGTTCAAGGGTGCGGCGTCAGCGTCAGCGGCACCGGAGCCGGTCAGTGGCCAGGGCAGCGCATAGCGGTCCACTTTGCCGCTGGTCTTGGTGGGCAGCGAGTCCACCACGGTCAGCAGCGGAATGAGCGGGGCGGGCAAACTGGCGGCCAGGTGTTCGCGGGCGGACACCAGGTCCAGGTCCGCATCCGCGGCGGCGAGATAGCCCACCAGGATCTGGTTGCCCGCCGCCGTTGTCTTGACGGCGGCCGCGGCTCCGGCCACGTGGGGGAGGGCCTGCAGGGCCGCGTCAATTTCCCCCAGCTCGATCCGGCGTCCGCCAAGCTTGACCTGTTCATCGGCGCGGCCCATAAAGATCAGGCCCTCGGCTTCGTACCGCACCAGGTCGCCGGACCGGTAGGCGCGCTCCCAGCCGAACGCCGGCATCGGCGCGTACTTCTCCCGGTCCTTGTCCGGGTCCAGGTAACGGGCCAGCCCGACTCCGCCGATGATCAGCTCGCCAATTTCGCCTTCGCCGACGGGCAGTCCGTCGGTGTCCACCACGGCCAGGTCCCAGCCGTCCAGCGGCAGCCCGATGCGCACGGGGCCGGGTCCGCCCAGGGGGGCCGCGCAAGCCACCACCGTGGCCTCGGTGGGGCCGTAGGTGTTCCAGACTTCACGGCCCGGAACGGCCAGTCGCTCGGCGAGTTCGGGCGGGCAGGCTTCACCGCCGAAGATCAGGAGGCGGACGTTCTCCAGGGATTCAGCCGGCCAGAGGGCGGCCAGGGTGGGGACGGTGGACACGGCGGTGATGCCGTGGTTGATGAGCCAGGGACCGAGGTCGGTGCCGGTCCGGACGAGGGCGCGCGGGGCGGGCACCAGGCAGGAGCCGTGGCGCCAGGCCAGCCACATCTCTTCGCAGGAGGCATCAAAGGCAACGGAGAGTCCGGCGAGCACCCGGTCCTGCGGGCCGAGGGGTTCCTCCTGGAGGAAGATCCTGGCTTCGGCGTCAACAAAGGCTGCGGCCGAGCGGTGCTGGACGGCGACGCCTTTGGGCGTGCCGGTGGACCCGGACGTGAAGATGATCCAGGCGTCGTCGCCGGGCTCTGCCGGGCGGCGTGCGGGGCCGTGGCTGCCTTCGGCGCGGTTTGCGGGCTGCGGTGCTTCCGTAAGTGTCACTGCATCCCCGCCGGAGAGGACTGCCACGACCCCGGCCTCGCCAAAGACCAGCCGGGCACGTTCCTCAGGATCGTCAGCGTCGACCGGCACGTAGGCGGCCCCGATATAAAGGATGGCCAGGATCGAAATGTAGAGCTCGTTCGTCCCGGATGGAATGCGGACGCCGATCCGCTGCCCGGCGCCGAGCCCTTTGGCCTGCAGCCCGTGTCCCTTGGCCCGGACGGCGGCCATCAGGTCGGCGTAGCTCAGGGACTGCCTGCCGTCGTCGAGCGCCGACGCCTCGGGGAAACGGGCAGCCGAGTCCTCCAGGACAGCCATCAGGGTCCGCTCGGGCGGGGCCAGGGGCAAGCCGGGCAGCTGGGGGCGGTACAACTCTTGCGGCCGGGATTCCACGACGTCAGGAAGATGCTCACTCACCGTCGGATTATGCCCGTCCCAGGTGAACGGAAGGTGTCCATAATTGGTTGAAGGTTCACCTTCCGTTCGCCGGGTCCGTGGCGCTGGTCAGGGAACCAGGAGGACCTTGCCTGTGGTGCGGCGGCCTTCGAGGTCCTCATGGGCACGCTGCGCTTCGGCCAGCGGGTAGCTCGCACCGATCCTTACCTTCAGGCTGCCGTCCGCCACGGCCGAGAACACTTCGCTGGACCGCCACAGGCGCTCCTGGGGGTTGGCGAGGAAGTCGGCGAGCTTGGGCCGCGTCAGGGATAGCGAGCCGCCGGCATTAAGCCGCTGCGGATCCACCGGCGGCACGGCGCCGGAGGCAGCGCCGAACAGGACCAGGAACCCCCGGGTGCGCAGGCTGGCAAGTGAGCCGTCGAACGTATCTTTCCCGACGCCGTCGTACACCACGTTGACCCCGACGCCGTTGGTGAGCTCACGGACAGCTTCCGCGAAGCCCTCGTAGCGGAGGACTTCGTCCGCGCCGGCGGTCCTCGCGAGTTGTTCCTTTTCGGCGGTGGAGACGGTGGTGATGACCCGGGCTCCGCGACTTTTCAGGAGCTGGGTGAGGAGCAGCCCGACGCCGCCGGCACCGGCATGGACCAGTACCGTGTGGCCGGGCTCCACCCGGAAGGAGGAATTGATGAGGTAGTGGGCTGTCATGCCCTGCAGGGGGAGCGCAGCGGCCGTGTGGAGGTCCACCCCCTCGGGAACGGGGAGTGCCTTGGCCGCGTCAAGGACGGTGTATTCGGCATAGCATTCCTGGCCTTCGGCGGTTGCCACCCGGCTTCCCACGGCAATGCCTTCAACGCCCTCCCCGACTGCCTCAACGGTTCCCGCGGCTTCGGAACCGGGCGTGAACGGGTACGTCACCTTGTACATGCCGCCGCGCTGGTAGGTCTCAATGAAGTTGACGCCGGTGGCCGCCACCTTGACCAGCAGCTGACCCGGGCCGGGCGTGGGCTGCTCAATCTCTGCGTACTCGAGGACTTCCGGACCTCCGGACTGGCGGGCAACGATTGCATGCATGGAACGTCTCCTCTCGGGGCGGGGATTTCCCGGGCCGTTTTCTCTGACCATCCTATGGATGCCGTGGTCCGTCAGCGAAGTCCGGTGGGGAGTTTAGTAGCGGCGCGTGACCGTTGCCATGGGGCATTCGAAGTGGCGCCCGGCGGAGAGCCCCACGTTGTTGAGGTAACGGACAATGATGCCGTAAGACTGGATCAGGGTGGTTTCCGTGTAGGGAACCTGGTGCTTTGTGCAGTACTCGCGGACGATCTTGGCGGCCTTGTCCAGCTGGGGGCGCGCCATGTCCGGGAAGAGGTGGTGCTCGGCCTGGCGGTTCAGCCCGCCCAGCAGGATGTCCATGAATCGGCCCCCGGAGATGTTGCGGGAGGTCAGGACCTGGCGGCTGAAGAAATCAACACGGCTGTCAGCGGGCAGGACAGGCATGCCCTTGTGGTTCGGGGCAAAGGATGCGCCCATGTAGAAGCCGAACACGGCGAGCTGCACACCGATGAAGGCGAAGGCCATGCCCAGCGGCAGGAAGGTAAAAGCCAGGGCCGGCAGTGCGCCGAGGCGGACTAGCAGGATGGGCAGCTCCACCCAGCGGTGCGTGACTTTGGCGCGGCGGAAGACAAACCTGACCGAATCGATCTGCAGGCCAAGGCCCACCAGGAACAGCAGGGGGAAGAAGAACCAGCCCTGCTTGCGCGTCAGGAACGAGAACCGGCCCTGCCGGTCGGCCACCGCTTCGGTGTGGAACGCGATAGGGCCCGGAGCGATGTCCGGATCCTTGGAGATGACGTTGGGGTGGTTATGGTGGGCGCCGTGCTTCTGCTCCCACCAGGAGTAGCTCATGCCGGCCACCGAGGTGGCCAGGAGGCGTGCGGTCCAGTCATTGGCCCTGCGGGAGGCGAAGATCTGGCGGTGGCCGGCCTCGTGGGCCAGGAAGCTCAGCTGCGTGCACAGGACGCCTACGGCGGCGGCGATGAGGAGCTGGAACCAGCTGTCGCCGATCAGGGCGAAGCCGAACCAGGCTGCCGTCATCAGCAGGACCAGGCTGGCGAACACGGTGATATAGAAGCCGACGCGGCGTTCCAGCAGGCCTTCAGCCTTGACGGCCTTGAGTAGCTCGGAGTAACTCAGGACCACGGCATTGGGCTTGCGGACGCGCGATTGAGGACGTTCAGGGGTGTGTAGGGTGGTGGACATGAAGCGGGGCCTCGTCACAGTAACGGGCAACGCTGCAGCCGACATTCGGACTGCACGGTCAGGATCACCCTCAGTCCAGCTTACGGGTACGTGTCCAACTGGCTTGGGCGCGCATGAGGTGCGTGCATAAATATCGGGCACACTGAATAGTTTTGCTGTAAGATTGAGGCCATGACTATTTCTGTTGCCGTCTCCGGGGCCAGCGGCTACGCCGGAGGAGAAGTTCTGCGCCTGCTCGCGGGCCATCCGGACGTAACCATCGGGGCCATTACCGCGCACAGCAATGCGGGCACCCGGCTCGGCGAACTCCAGCCCCACCTGCACGGTCTCGCCAGCCGCATCCTCGAAGACACCACGGTGGAGAACCTTGCCGGTCATGATGTGGTGTTCCTGGCGCTCCCGCACGGCGCGTCCGCCGGGATCGCCGCGGAGCTCCCCGAGGGCACTGTGGTGATCGATGCCGGCGCGGACCACCGCCTGGAAGATCCGGCCGCGTGGGAAAAGTTCTACGGCTCCGCCCACGCAGGCACCTGGCCCTACGGGCTGCCCGAACTCCCGGGCCAGCGGGACGCGCTCAAGGGCGCCACCCGGATCGCCGTCCCCGGCTGCTACCCGACGTCGGCGCTGCTGGCTCTGACGCCCGGCTTCGCCGCCAAACTGCTCCAGCCCGACGACGTTGTGGTCGTTTCCGCGTCCGGCACCTCGGGTGCGGGCAAGGCCGCGAAGGTAAACCTGATCGGCTCTGAAGTCATGGGCTCCATGAGCCCGTACGGCGTGGGCGGCGGACACCGCCACACCCCGGAGATCGAGCAGGGGCTCTCCAACGCCGCGGGGGAGCGGGTCAGCGTTTCCTTTACCCCCACCCTCGCGCCGATGAGCCGCGGCATCCTGACCACCGCCACCGCGAAGGCCAGGCCGGGCACCAATGCGGCGGAACTCCGCCAGGCCTGGGCCGACGCCTACGACGACGAGCCGTTTGTTCACGTGCTCCCTGAGGGGCAGTGGCCCACCACCAAGTCCGTGGTGGGGTCCAACCACGCCGTTATGCAGCTGGCCTTTGACGAGCACACCGGCCGCGTGATCGTGACCTGCGTCATTGATAACCTCACCAAAGGAACTGCCGGCGGCGCCGTGCAGTCCATGAACATTGCGCTTGGCCTGCCTGAGATGGCCGGCCTCAACCTGCAGGGAGTTGCCCCGTGACCGTTACCGCCCCCCTCGGGTTCCGGGCCGCCGGTGTTACCGCCGGCCTGAAGGCATCCGGCAAGCCGGACCTCGCCCTGGTAGTCAACGATGGCCCGTCCAAGTCCGCCGCCGCGGTTTTCACCAGCAACCGCGTGGCCGCCGCACCTGTGCACTGGTCCCGTCAGGTGGTCTCGGACGGCCGGGTGGACGCCGTGGTGCTCAACTCGGGCGGCGCCAACGCCTGCACGGGTCCGCAGGGCTTCCAGAACACCCACAGCACCGCGGAAAAGGTCGCAAAAGTTCTCGGCATTTCCGCCACGGACGTGTTCGTGTGCTCCACCGGCCTGATCGGTGAGCAGCTGCCCATGGACAAGATCCTGCCCGGCGTGGAGGCTGCCGCCGCCGCGCTGAGTGCAGACGGCGGCCCCGACGCCGGAAATGCCATCATGACCACGGACTCCGTGCCGAAATCTGCGCTGTTCATCGGCACTGATGCGGACGGCCAGGAATTCACCATCGGCGGAATCGCCAAGGGCGCCGGCATGCTGGCACCCGGACTCGCCACCATGCTGGTGGTCCTCACCACGGACGCGTCGGTTGAAGCAGAAATGCTCGACGTCGTCCTCCGCGACGCCACCCGCGTCACCTTTGACCGGGCTGACTCGGACGGCTGCATGTCCACCAACGACACCGTGGTGCTGATGGCCTCCGGGGCGTCCGGCGCCGTCCCGTCCGCCGAAGCATTTGGTGCCGGGCTCACCCAGGTGTGTGCAGAACTGGCACGCAAACTCATCGGGGATGCCGAGGGCGCCAGCCACGACATTGCCATCCGCACCTTCAACGCCGCCTCCGAGCGCGATGCTGAAACAGTCAGCCGTTCCGTGGCCCGGTCCAACCTGTTCAAGGCGGCCATCTTCGGCAAGGACCCCAACTGGGGCCGTGTGCTGTCCGCGGTAGGCACCACGGACGCCGTGTTCGAGCCCGACCAGCTGAACGTGGCCATCAACGGCATCCAGATCTGCCGCAACGGCAGCATCGGGGACGACCGCAACCTGGTGGACCTGGAACCCCGTGAAGTCCTGGTGGAGATCGACCTGCAGGCCGGCGAGACCGAAGCCACCATCTGGACCAACGACCTCACGCACGATTACGTCGAAGAGAACAGCGCCTACTCAAGCTAGATCCATCAGCAACCCTGGAGATACCTTCAGCATGAACACCCAGACCCGTGAGACCACGTCCATGAGCGATGCCCAAAACAAGGCCGGCACGCTGATCGAGGCACTGCCGTGGATCCAGCGCTTCGCCGGCACCACCATGGTGATCAAGTACGGCGGCAACGCGATGGTCAACGATGAGCTGCGACGGGCGTTCGCCGAGGACGTGGTGTTCCTGCACCACGTGGGCATCCATCCGGTGGTGGTTCACGGCGGCGGCCCCCAGATTAACGCCATGCTGGCGCGGCTGGGCATCGAATCCGAGTTCAAGGGCGGCCTGCGTGTCACCACGCCCGAGGCCATGGACGTGGTCCGGATGGTCCTCACCGGCCAGGTGGGCCGTGAACTGGTTGGCCTGATCAACTCCCATGGACCCTACGCGGTGGGCATGTCCGGCGAGGACGGCGGTCTGCTCCGGGCCGTCCGCACCGGAACCGTCATCGATGGCGAGGAGGTGGACCTGGGCCTGGTGGGCGAAGTGGTGGGTGTGAACCCCGAAGGCATCCGGGACATCCTGGCTGCCGGCCGCATCCCGGTCATCTCCACCGTGGCCCCGGAAATCGAATCAGAGGGCGTGGAGACGGCCGCCGGTGAAGTCCAGACCACGGGCCAGGTCCTCAACGTCAACGCGGACACGGCCGCCGCCGCCGTGGCCGAAGCGCTCGGGGCCTCCAAACTGGTGATCCTCACCGACGTCGAAGGCCTTTACGCCGACTGGCCGGACAGGTCCTCGCTCATTTCCTCCCTGACGGCCTCCGAACTGCGCCGGCTCCTGCCGTCCCTTGAGTCCGGCATGATCCCCAAGATGGAAGCGTGCCTCAAAGCCGTCGAAGGCGGCGTGGAGCGTGCGCACATCGTGGACGGCAGGCTGCCGCACTCGATGCTCCTGGAAACCTTTACGACCGCCGGCATCGGCACGCAGGTCGTCCCTGACGAGGAAGTGAACGCATGAACGAGCTCCAGCAAACCCCCGTAGCCGAGCTGGTGGAAACCTCGGGCCACACCAGCGGTGCCGAGTGGCTTTCGCGCTACTCCTCCTCCCTTATGGGCGTTTTTGGCACGCCGCAGCGTGTCCTGGTCCGGGGCGCCGGCTGCCTCGTGTGGGACGCGGACGGCAAGGAATACCTGGACCTGCTCGGCGGCATTGCCGTCAACGCCCTCGGCCACGCCAACCCGTTCGTGACCTCTGTGATCTCCAGCCAGCTGGCCACTTTGGGGCACGTCTCGAACTTCTTTACCAGCCCGACGCAGATTGCACTTGCCGAGAGGCTGCTGGCCCTGGCGCACGCCCCGGCCGGCTCCAAGGTGTTCTTCGCCAACTCCGGCACGGAAGCCGTCGAAGCCGCCTTCAAGCTGGCACGGCGGAACAACACCGGCCCCGGCGGCGCGCCCCGGACCAAGATCGTGGCCCTGGAAGGTGCCTTCCACGGGCGCACCATGGGTGCCCTGGCCCTGACCGCGAAGGAAGCCTACCGGGCACCCTTCGAACCGCTGCCCGGCGGCGTGGTCCACATTCCGTTCGGGGATGTCGCAGCCCTCGAGGCCGCCGTCGACGAGTCCGTGGCCGCCGTCTTCCTGGAACCCATCCAGGGCGAGGCCGGGGTCCGGCCGCTCCCCGCCGGCTACCTCAAAGCAGCCCGGGATGCGACCGCCAAAGCCGGTGCCCTGCTCATACTGGACGAGGTCCAGACCGGGATCGGCCGCACCGGCAAATGGTTCGCCAGCGAGGACGCCGGCATCGTTCCGGACGCCATCACCCTGGCCAAGGGCCTCGGCGGCGGGTTCCCCATCGGCGCGCTGATCACCTTCGGGGAGCAGCCGTCGTCGCTCCTTGGCGCAGGCCAGCACGGCAGTACCTTCGGCGGGAACCCGGTGGCGACGGCCGCCGCCCTGGCCACGCTGCACGCCCTCGAAAGTCAGCGCGTGCTGGAAAATGTCGCGAAGGTGGGGGAGTACCTGCGCAGCGGGCTCGCCGATGTGGACGGCGTCACCGAAGTCCGCGGCGAAGGCCTGCTGATCGGCTTCGACCTGGACGCCGACGTGGCACCTGCCGTGGTGGCCGCCGGCCTCGACGCCGGCTTCATCGTCAACAGCCCCGGCCCCCACACCATCCGGCTGGCCCCGCCGCTGGTCCTCACCACCGAACAGGCCGGCACCTTCCTCGCCGCCCTCCCGGACCTCCTCCAGACAGCTAAGGACGCTCAGTGACCCCCGTAGTTTCAGCCGCCGCAGCACCCGCCACCACCCGCCACTTCCTGAAGGACACCGACCTCAGCCCGGCCGAACAGGCTGAAGTGCTCAACCTGGCCGTCCGGATGAAGGCGGCGCCCTACAGTGTGCAGCCGTTCGCGGCGGCGGGTAACGGCCGCAAGACCGTGGCCGTCATCTTCGACAAAACGTCCACGCGCACCCGGGTGTCCTTCGCCACCGGCATCGCCGACATGGGCGGCAACGCGCTGATCATTAACCCGGGCGAGGCGCAGATCGGTCACAAGGAATCGGTGGAGGACACCGCCAAGGTCCTGGAACGGATGGTCTCCACCATCGTCTGGCGTACCGGTGCCCATGCAGGCCTGGTGGCCATGGCGGAAAACTCCAAGGTGCCTGTCATCAATGCCCTGTGCGATGACTACCACCCGTGCCAGCTCCTCGCCGACCTCCTGGCGGTCAAAGAGCATAAGGGCGAGCTCAAGGGCCTGACCATGGCCTACCTTGGCGATGCCGCCAACAACATGGCCAATTCCTACCTGCTGGCGGGTGTCACCGCCGGCATGCATGTCCGCATAGCCGGGCCCGAAGGCTACCTTCCGGCGGCGGAAATTATCGCTGCCGCCGAGGAACGCGCCGCAGAGACCGGCGGGTCCGTGTTGGTCACCACCGACGCCGCAGCGGCCCTTGAGGATGCCGACGTCGTCGCTACAGACACCTGGGTCTCCATGGGGCAGGAAGCGGAAAAGGAAGCCCGGCTGCAGCTGTTCCGGGAGTACTCCGTCGATGAGGCGGCGATGGCACACGCGGCGGATGACGCCGTCGTGCTTCACTGCCTGCCGGCATACCGCGGCTACGAAATTTCGGCCGGTGTCATCGACGGGCCGCAGTCCATCGTCTGGGACGAAGCCGAGAACCGGCTGCACGCCCAGAAGGCGCTGATGGCGTGGCTGATGCACCGGTCCGGACTGGCATTCGTTGAGGGCCTCGCTCCGGTTGAGGGCACCGGGGAGAGCACGTTCTAGTGTCCGTTCCGTCCGCCGCGCCGGGCTCCAGCCCGGCCACCAAAACCGCCCGCCAGGCCCGCATCGCGGCCATCCTGACGGGTGAATCGGTGCGCTCCCAGGCGGAGCTCGCCGCGTTGCTGGCGGACGACGGCGTCCAGGTCACCCAGGCAACCCTGTCCCGGGACCTGGTGGAACTCGGCGCCGTCCGCGTCCGCGGCAAGGAGGGCGTGCTGGTCTACGCCGTCCCCGGCGAAGGCGGCGAACGGGCGGCCAAGAGCGGGGTGAGCCAGGAAATCCTGGACGCCCGGCTGGCCCGGCTATGCAGCGAACTCCTGGTCACCGCGGAGGCATCGGCGAACATCGCGGTGCTCCGGACCCCGCCGGGTGCCGCCAACTTCCTGGCCCTGGCCATCGACCACTCGGTGATGCCGTCCATCCTGGGGACCATCGCCGGTGATGACACCGTGCTGCTCGTGTCCCGGGACCCGCAGGGCGGCCAGGACCTGGCCGCCCGGTTCCTGCAGCTGGCCGAGGACGCGGCGCAATAGTTTTCGCCCCATAAACTTGAAGACAAACCAAGAACCAAACAACTAAGGAGCATTTTCGTGACTGAGCGTATTGTTCTGGCCTACTCCGGTGGCCTGGATACTTCCGTAGCCATCGGCTGGATCGGTGAAGCCACCGGCGCCGAGGTCATCGCCGTGGCGGTCGACGTCGGACAGGGCGGCGAGTCGCTGGAAACCATCCGCCAGCGCGCCCTGGGCTGCGGCGCCGTCGAAGCCTACGTGGCCGACGCCTCCGACGAGTTCGCCAACGAGTACTGCATGCCCACCCTGAAGACCAACGCCCTCTACCAGGGCCACTACCCGCTGGTCTCCGCCATCTCCCGCCCCGTCATCGTCAAGCACCTGGTCAAGGCCGCCCGCGAGTTTGGCGCCACCACCGTGGCCCACGGCTGCACCGGCAAGGGCAACGACCAGGTCCGCTTCGAAGTGGGCATCCAGACGCTCGGGCCGGACCTGAAGTGCATTGCCCCGGTCCGCGACCTCGCCCTCACCCGCGACAAGGCCATCGCCTTCGCCGAGGAAAAGGGACTGCCGATCGAGACCACCAAGAAGAATCCGTACTCGATCGACCAGAACGTCTGGGGCCGCGCCGTCGAAACCGGCTACCTGGAAGACATCTGGAACGCCCCCACCAAGGACATCTACGACTACACCGCCACGCCGGAATTCCCGCCGGCCCCGGATGAAGTCACCATCTCCTTCGAAGCCGGCGTGCCGGTAGCGATCGACGGCGTCCGGGTCACCCCGCTGCAGGCCATCAAGGAACTCAACCGCCGCGCCGGCGCCCAGGGCGTGGGCCGCATCGACGTCGTTGAGGACCGCCTCGTGGGCATCAAGTCCCGCGAGATCTACGAGGCACCCGGTGCCATGGCGCTGATCACCGCGCACAAACACCTCGAAGACATCACCGTGGAGCGCGAGCAGGCCCGCTTCAAGGCCACCGTTGGCCAGCGCTGGGCCGAGCTGGTGTACGACGGCCAGTGGTTCTCACCGCTCAAGCGCTCCCTGGACGCCTTCATCGAGGACACCCAGAAGTACGTCACCGGTGACATCCGCATGACCCTGCACGGTGGCCAGGCAGTGGTCAACGGACGCCGCTCCGAGACCTCGCTGTACGACTTCGACCTCGCCACCTACGACACCGGCGACACCTTCGACCAGTCCATGGCGCGCGGTTTCATCGAGCTCTGGGGCATGTCCGCCAAGGTGGCCTCCGGCCGCGACATCCGCGTCGCAGGAAAGTAGCCCCTGTGGCTGAGCACAAATCGGAGGCGACCAATACGGGTGCGCTGTGGGGCGGCCGGTTCGCCGGCGGCCCCGCCGACGCCCTCGCGGCGCTGAGCAAGTCCACCCACTTTGACTGGCGGCTGGCCCGCTACGACATTGCCGGGTCGAAGGCGCACGCCCGCGTGCTGCACAAGGCCGGGCTGCTGGATGACGCCGAGCTCGACGGCATGCTCGACGCGCTGGCTCGGCTGGACGATGACGTTGCCTCCGGCGCGTACTTGCCGGCGGAGTCCGATGAGGACGTGCACGGTTCCTTGGAACGCGGGCTGATCGAGCGCGCCGGCACCCAGCTGGGCGGCAAGCTGCGTGCGGGCCGGTCCCGCAACGACCAGGTGGCCACCCTGGGCCGGATGTTCCTGCGCGACCATGCTCGGATCATTGCCGGCGGCGTGCTGGCAACCATCGAGGCGCTGGTGGATCAGGCCAAGGCGCACCAGGGCGTGGCCATGCCCGGCCGCACCCACCTGCAGCACGCCCAGCCGGTTCTGCTCAGCCACCACCTGCTGGCCCACGCCTGGGCGCTGCTGCGCGATGTGCAGCGGCTTCAGGACTGGGACAAACGCGCCGGTGTTTCGCCGTACGGTTCCGGCGCCTTGGCTGGCTCCTCACTGGGCCTGGACCCGGAAGCAGTGGCCGCCGACCTGGGCTTCTTCTCCGCAACCCACAACTCGATCGACGGCACCGCTTCGCGCGATGTCTTTGCCGAGTTCGCCTGGGTGACGGCCATGATCGGCGTGGACCTGTCCCGGGTCTCGGAGGAAGTCATCCTGTGGGCCACGAAGGAGTTCTCCTTTGTGACCCTGCACGATTCCTACTCCACCGGCTCCTCGATCATGCCGCAGAAGAAGAACCCGGACGTGGCCGAGCTGGCCCGGGGCAAGGCGGGACGCCTGATCGGCAACCTGACCGGGCTGCTGGCCACGCTCAAGGGCCTGCCGCTTGCGTACAACCGCGACCTGCAGGAGGACAAGGAACCGGTGTTCGACGCCGCCGACACCCTGGAGCTGCTGCTTCCGGCTGTTTCGGGCATGATCGCGACGCTGAAGTTCAACACGGAGCGGATGGAGTCCCTGGCACCCCAGGGCTTCGCGCTGGCCACGGACATCGCCGAATGGCTGGTCCGCCAGGGCGTACCGTTCCGCGAGGCACACGAGCTTTCCGGCGCGGCCGTGAAGCAGGCCGAAAGCCGCGACGTGGAGCTGTGGGACCTGACGGATGAGGAATACGCTGCCATTTCGGCGCATCTGACCCCGGAAGTCCGCACGGTCCTGTCCACCGAAGGTTCGCTCAACAGCCGCAACTCCCAGGGCGGCACCGCACCGGCCGCCGTCGAACGCCAGCTGGTGGCGCTGGAAGCCGAGCTTGCCGGCGTCAGGGACTACGCGAACTAACCTGCCGACGCTCTCTCACTTAATGCGCCTTTTCCGGCAACGCTCTCTCACTTTCTTCAGGAAAGTGAGAGAGCGTTGCCGGTTTTCGCGCATTAAGTGAGAGAGCGTCGGGCGTTGCGGGGCGGAGTCTCCCGGCTACCATTGCGGCATGAGCGACGCCTTCCGCAGCCAACTCCGTGCCCTTCCTGACTTCCCCGAAAACCTGCCGGACTTCGACACCGCCACGGCACCCGCCGATCCGGTGGCGCTGTTCAAACTGTGGCTCGACCAGGCCCTGGCTGCCGGCGTGTTGCAGCCGCACGCCTGCAGCCTGGCCACCGCAGACCACAACGGCCAACCGTCCGCCAGGATGCTGATCCTGAAAGACATCGACGACGACGGCTGGCACTTCGCGACGTCCCGCGCCTCCCGCAAAGGCCGGGAACTCGCGGCGAACCCGAAGGCGGCCCTGAACTTTTACTGGCCGCAGCTGGGCCGGCAGGTCCGGGTGGCAGGTCCCGTGGTTGAGCTGTCAGCCGAGGCGTCGGCGGCAGACTGGGACGCCCGGCCGGCGGCGGACGGCAGCCGCAATCCCGATTGGCAGCTCTACGCGGTGGCGGCCACGGAACTGGAGTTTTGGCAGGCACGCCACGACCGGCCGCATATCCGCCACCGCTTCGTTAACCCGCTTCCCGGGCCAGCAGGCTCTTCTTAATTGCCAGGCCCCAGCGGAAACCCCCCAAGGTCCCGTCCGTACGGATCACACGGTGGCACGGCACAAACAAGGCCGCCGCATTAAAAGCGCAGGCGCTGGCGGCAGCCCGGACTGCCTTGGAATTCCCCGACAGCTCGGCGTACTCGGTGTAGGTCACCGGGAACCCCGGACGGACCGTCCGCAGCACATCCCAGGCGTGGGCCCGGAACGGCCCGGATTTCTGCAGTACGGGTATAGCCATGGCCGGCGCGGGGTCGCCCGCATAGAAGGCCTCCACCGCCCGGGAAATCGGCCCGAGGCCGGTCACCGTTTCCGCCTCGGCCGGGCGCAGCTGTGGGTGGATCTGCCCGGTCAGCTCGCCGGGTTCTGCGGTCCAGCCGGACGCCAGGACCACGCCGTCCTGCGCGAGGATGGTGAACGGACCGTCCGGGGTGGACATCGTCAACAGCTGGGCTTTCATGGCATCACTTTCTCTGGAATGTGCGGTTCGCGGCTGAAGGGCTTCGACGACCCCGCCGCACGCCACAGGTGCATCGTGGCGTAGGAACGCCACGGGCTGACCTCGCGGAAATCCGGCGACAGGGTGCCGGCCGGGGCCGGATCAGTCCCCGGAGGGGTTCCCGGCTCGAGGGCACGGATGCCGTTGCGCACGGCGGCGTCGTTGGCCAGGAACACGTCCGGGGCGCCGAGGACACGCATGGCCACGTAGCCTACCGTCCAGGGCCCCACCCCGGGCAGCGGCAGCAGTTTTGCTTCGAGCCCGGGCAGGTCGTCGCCGTAGCCGAAATCCAGTTCACCGCCTGCCAGGGCGGACGCGGCGGACCGAAGGGCGTCGATCCGGCGTTGCGGACCGCGCAGCAGCGAGTAACCTGACTCGGCGATCTCGGCCGGAGAGGGGAACAGCCGGTCGAGCCCGTCGCCGGGGACCAGGCTGGGGCCTCCGACGGCGGACAGTTGCGTCAGTGCCGTCCGGGCCGCGGCCACGGTGACCTGCTGTCCGATCATGGCCCGGACCAGGAGTTCCTGCGGGTCCACAGCGCCCGGCATCCGCATGCCGGGGGCTCGCGCCGCTGCGGCGGCAAGGCGTGGATCAGCAGCCAACGCAGTGTCGATCGCGACGGGGTCGGCGTCGAGATCGAACAGCCGGCGCACCCTGCTCAGCAGCGCTGGCAGGTCCCGCAGGTCCACCGCGCCGATGGTGAGGGTCAGCGGCCGCCCGGGCGCGTCGTCGTCGTAAGTCACATGGAAGCGGGCCTCACCGTGGGGGAGCCGCAGGGTGCGGGCGTACGACGTCGGTGTCCCCGCTTCGATCCCGGGAATCGCCCTGACCGCGAGGAAGGAGAAGATGGCGGGATCAAACGGTTCGCGGTAAGGGAGGCTGAGCGTCAGTGCGGTCGCGGCGGCAGCCGCCGGATGGTGCCGCGCCGTGGCCCGGAGGGCTGTCGGGGTCATGGCGAACACCTCCACCATGGTGTCGTTGAACTGCCGGACACTGCTGAAGCCGGATGCGAAGGCGATGTCCGCCAGCTTCATGGACGTGGAGACCAGCAGCGTGCGTGCCGTCTGCGCACGGCTGGCCCGGGCCAGGGACAGCGGACCGGCGCCGAGTTCCTGGCCGAGGATCCGGTTCAGTTGGCGGGCAGAATACCCCAGCCGGGCCGCCAGGCCTTCCACGCCCTCGCGGTTGATCACGCCGTCATTGATCAGTCGCATCGCCCGGCCGGCCAGGTCCTGCCTGACATTCCAGGCGGGCGTCCCGGGAACCGCTTCAGGGAGGCACCGTTTGCAGGCCCGGTAGCCGGCTTCGTGCGCCGCAGCGGACGTTTCGTAGAACGTGACGTTGGCCGCTTTGGGGGTCCGGGCCGGGCAGGACGGGCGGCAATAGATGCCCGTGGTCCGGACAGCGGTGTAGAACTGCCCGTCGAAACGGGTGTCCCGCGCGTCGATGGCGCGGTAGCGCTGCCAGAAGTCCATTCCCCTATCCTGCCAGCCCGGCATGGGCACTGCTAGCGGAAATCGGACACGGCCGTTGTCTTCGGTAGAGTCAGTGCATGGCCGTGATCAACAGCGTTCACTCCGGGCCGGAGCGTTCCCCGGAGCAGCTCCGTGAGCAGCTCCGTGAGCTGCTCTCGGGTGATGCCCGGAAGGTCGCGCCCCTGCTGCTGGGGTCCGTCCTGAGCCACAACAGCCACGAGGGAACGGTGTCGGTGCGGATCACCGAGCTGGAGGCGTACATGGGCCCGGGGGACTCGCTGCACCCGGACCCCGGATCACATACGTTCCGCGGCCCAACGGCCCGGAACGCCCCGATGTTCGGTCCGGCCGGCCACCTCTACGTCTATTTCACGTATGGCATGCACTACTGCGCCAACATCGTCTGCGGGCCGGCCGGCACAGCGTCCGCGGTGCTGTTGCGTGCGGGGGAAGTGGTGGAAGGGCGGCACTTGGCGCAGGTGCGGCGGCCGACGTCGAAATCACCGCGTGACCTGGCGAGCGGTCCCGCGCGGCTCGCCACAGCCCTGGCCCTCACCACCGCGGACAGCGGACGCGACGCGCTGGTGGAGCCGTTCAGGCTGCGGCTGCCCTCGGCGCCAGCCCGCACCTACAGTTCGGGGCCCCGTGTAGGGGTCTCCGGCGATGGCGGTTCCGCAGACTACCCGTGGCGTTTCTGGCTGCCGGGGGATGACACGGTGTCCCGCTACAAGGCCGCGAAGGTGCGGCGGCCATAAGTTGGGGTGCCGGGACGGCTTCCGGCCAGGGCTCCAGCACGGTTGCCCGGTGCGTCGCACTCCTGCGCGAACGGCGCCAGCCGATCCTGAAGGCCGCGCTGCACGCACAGCCATTCCGGCTGCAGGATCGAGAACACCGCAGAGTCCGCACGGGTGCCGTCGGGCGCGGTGCGGTGACTTCGGAGCACACCCTCGAACGTGGCCCCGAGCCGTTCGATGGCTGCGGCGCTGCGCAGGTTGCGCGCGTCGCACCGGAAGGCGACCCGCTGAACGCGGAGGACCTCAAACGCAAAGGCAAGCAGGGCGTACTTGCTGGCCGGGTTGACGTGGGTGCCCCAGAACTGCCGGCCAAAGAACGTTCCGCCCACCTCGGCGCGCTGCTGTCCGGCGTCGAAGGCGTTGAGCGCGGTGGTGCCCAGGATCGCACCGGTCCGCTGGTCTGTCACGGCAAAGGCAAGGCTGGCGGGATCGGATATTTTGGCTTCAAGCAGGGCCCTGAGCTCCGGGGCAGTGGCCGGCAGCGGCGCGGCCATCCCGGCCCACATCGTGGCATCCACGAAGTCGTACAGGGCGTGGGCATGCTCCTGCGCCAGCGGGATAAGGGAGAGTCCGTAGCTGGTCAGGACTGTCTCGTGATGCATTGCAGTATTGAATCAGTCCGGGGCCTGCGCCGAAACAGATGGAGGCAACCGGAAAAGTGAACAGTGGATGACATCGGGGGTGTGCGGTCAGGCGGGCACGTTAACCGAAATGGTTGTAGAATGGACGGTCTGTCTTTTGCGATAGGGGAACGTTTAATGCTCGACGCCGATTTGGCCCACGAACGCGATTATGTTGCTGGCTTGTACGCGCGGCTGGAAGAGCTACGCGCTGAGAAGCGCCAGCAGTTGGCACAGGTCCGCCGGGCCGGTGCTGTGGGCACCATGCAGAATGTTTCCGAACGTGACGCCTTCGCGGCGCTCTACGAGGACCGCCTCGCTCAGCTCGATGCCGTTGATGACCGTCTGGTGTTCGGCCGCTTGGATCTGGATTCGGGCGAGGCCCAGTACATCGGGCGCATCGGCCTGACCACCGATGACCTGCAACGGCTGATGGTTGACTGGCGTGCGCCCGAAGCGGGGCACTTTTACCAGGCCACCGCCTTTGACCGGCAGGGCGTCCGCCGCCGGCGGCACCTGATTCTTCAGGGCCGTGAAGTCAAGGCCATCGAGGACGACGTACTCGACGCCGGGATGCTGGCGGATAACGCCTCGCTGCAGGGCGAAGGCGCGCTGCTGGCCGCATTGGATTCCAAACGCACCGGGCGGATGTCTGACATTGTCGGCACCATCCAGTCGGAGCAGGACCGCATCATCAGGTCCTCCATCTCCGGGGCGCTGGTGGTTCAGGGCGGTCCCGGCACCGGCAAGACGGCCGTTGCGCTGCACCGTGCTGCGTACCTCTTGTACACCCACCGGGAGCGCCTCAAGACTGCCGGCGTGCTGCTGGTGGGACCGTCGTCCTCGTTTATGAAGTACATCGAGCGCGTCCTTCCCTCGCTCGGTGAGACGGGCGTGGTCATGGCCAGCCTGGGACGCCTGATGCCGGGCATCAACGCCGTACCTGAACCCGAGGCCGATGTTGCGGCCCTCAAAGGCCGGCTGGACATGGCGAAGGTTGTGGCCAACGCAGTGGCCAACCGGCAGCGGATCCCGGCCGAGGACCGCATCCTCGAGGTCGATGGCCGGAAACTGGTCCTGACACCCCGGCAGGTCAGCCGCGCCCGCGAACGCGCCCGGTCCACCGGCAAGCCGCACAACGAGGCACGCCTGACGTTCGTCAAGATCCTGCTCCGCGAGCTGACGGAACAGATGACCGAGCTGGTGGAGGCCGGCAGCATCGGCAACAACGCGGACCGTTCGTATCTGGCGGAGGACGTCCGGACCGCCCGCGATGTCCGGATCGCGCTCAACCTGTGCTGGATGCCCATGACGCCGGAGAAGCTGATCACCGAACTCCTGAGCAAGCCGGCCGTGCTGGCTGCCTGCACGCCGCACCTCAGCCTCGAAGAGCAGAAGCTGCTGCTGCGCCCGGCGGATGCGCCCTGGACCGAGGCGGATGTTCCGCTGCTGGATGAAGCAGCTGAACTCCTCGGCGAGCTCGATCCCGCAGCCGGACGCGGAATCGCCCAGCAGGAGCATGACCGTGCCCGCGATCTCGCCAACGCCAAGCAGACGCTGGTGAACATGGAGCACATGGGCGTTGATGTCATGATGACCGCCGAGGAACTGGTGGACCAGAACCAGGAGCGGCAGAACCGCCTGACGGCCGCCGAACGGGCCACCACCGACCGCACGTGGGCCTTCGGCCACATTGTGGTGGATGAGGCGCAGGAACTCTCGCCGATGCAGTGGCGGCTGCTGGTCCGCCGGTGCCCCCTGAAGTCCTTCACCATCGTGGGGGACATCGCGCAGACGAGTTCGGTTGCCGGCGCTAACTCCTGGCAGGGAGCCTTGGCGCCGATGTTCGGTGACCGCTGGCAGCTGGAGGAGCTGACGGTCAACTACCGGACGCCGTCGCAGATCGCCGAAGCCGCCGTCCGGATGGCAAATGCGGCCGGACTCGTGGTGTCCGCGCCGAAGGCCGTCCGGGAGGGGCGCTGGTCACCTTTTATCGACAAGGTTGATGCCGGACAGGTGGTCAGTCGCCTCGTGGAGGTGCTCCCCGAAGAACTGGAAGCGCTCGACGGCGGCCTGCTGGCAGTTATTGCCGACGGCGACCTCCTCCCCGCCGCCACCTCAGCCCTGCGTGCCGTCTACGGCCGGCGTATCGGCAACGGCGCGGGCGGTTATGAGCAGGACATCGTGGTGATTAGTCCCCGCGAGGCTAAGGGCCTGGAGTTTGACGGGGTTGTGGTGCTGGAACCGTCGGAGATGCTCAACCATGAGCACGGCCGGGTGGGTGACCTGTACGTTGCCATGACCCGGCCCACGCAGCGGTTGCGTCTGATCGCCGCGAAGGGCATCCCCGCCGGCATCGAAAGCTGAGCCGACCCGCTTTCGCCCTCTTCGCGCCCGGCTCCGTTCATGACGGGGCCGGGCGTCGTCGATCCTGCTAACTTAGAAGTCGTGTCAGAACTCAACGATCTTGAATCCCAGCAGAACGACCCCACCTTCGCCAATGTCTGGCAGGAGCTGAAGTGGCGCGGCCTGGTCCACGTCTCCACCGACGAAGCGGAACTGGAAAAGCTCCTCGCCGGTGAACCGGTCACCTATTACTGCGGGTTCGATCCCACCGCGCCGAGCCTGCACCTGGGCAACCTGGTTCAGCTCCTCCTGATGCGCCGCCTCCAGCTGGCCGGCCACAAGCCGCTGGGACTGGTGGGTGGATCCACCGGGCTGATCGGTGATCCTCGGCCTACCGCCGAACGGACGCTGAACACCAAGGACACCGTGAATGAGTGGGTGGGTTACCTCCAGGCCCAGGTCCGCCGCTTCCTGAGCTTCGAGGGTGCCAACGCAGCGCGCATGGTTAACAACCTCGACTGGACCGCGCCCCTAAGCGCCATTGATTTCCTTCGGGAGATCGGTAAGCACTACCGTGTCGGCACCATGCTCCGCAAGGACGCCGTGGCTTCCCGGCTCAATTCCGATGAAGGCATCAGCTACACGGAATTCAGTTACCAGATTCTGCAGGGCATGGACTACCTGCAGCTCTTCCGCGACTACGGCTGCGTGCTGCAGACCGGCGGCTCGGACCAGTGGGGCAACCTCACCAGCGGGACCGAACTGATCCGGAAGGTAGAGGCCAAGTCTGTTCATGCCCTGGGTACGCCGTTGATCACCAATTCCGATGGCACCAAGTTCGGCAAGAGTGAAGGCAACGCCATCTGGCTCGATGCCGGCATGTGCAGCCCTTATGCGTTCTACCAGTTCTGGCTCAACACCGCCGACGCCGACGTTGTGGACCGCCTGAAAGTCTTCACCTTCCTGAACCGCGCGGAGATCGAATCGATTGCCGCTGCGGTGGCGGAGCGTCCATTTGCCCGCGAGGGCCAGCGCAAGCTGGCGTTCGAGGTCACCTCACTGGTCCACGGAGTGGAAGCAACGGAGAAGGTCATCGCCGCATCGGCCGCCCTCTTTGGCAACGGCGACCTGTCCGCGCTGGACCGGCCCACCCTTGAAGCAGCAACATCGGAGCTTCCTTCCGCTCGGGTCCAGGTGGACGGCCTGGGGATTGTTGATCTGCTGGTGGCTTCCGGCCTCTCGGACAGCAAGTCTGCTGCCAGGCGCACGGTCAACGAAGGCGGCGCCTATGTGAATAACGAGAAGGTGTCTGACCCGGAGGCTGTCATCTCCGAGGATGAACTGCTTCACGGGCAGTACCTCCTGTTGCGCCGCGGCAAGAAGAACCTTGCCACCGTGGAAGTATTGGTCCCTTAGGCGCTTTGCCGCCTCATTGCGCGCTCCTCCGCAGCCGATTTGCACGGCCGCGGGGGAGCGTGTAATGTTTTCTGAGTCGCCGCCGCTGAGTGGTGACAAACCCCCAACAAATTCAAGCAATTCGTCATGTGCACTGCACGAAGATGATGAAAAGCTTAGTTTTTTGGTGGGCGGATTCAGCTTATTGAGTGAATATCCGGAAAATTCCGGGATTTGCAAAGTAAACTTGAATGAACTAAAGTATAAACATCGCAGCGAAGAAAAACGAAGCAAAAGAATTCAATTACTGAATTGCTTCGGGAAGTATTCGAATGTGTCTGTTGTTTGAGAACTCAATAGTGTGCCAAGTTTGTTGATACCAATTTATTGTATTGAATTGGTTGAATTGGCCAGGCCTGTCCACCCCGTGGATGTGGTTTGGTTTTTACAGCTGGTTTCAAATTTTTGCGGCCTTCTTTTCCCGTTATTTCCGGGGGTGTTGGTTGTTTTCTGTTTTTGTTTTACTTCAACGGAGAGTTTGATCCTGGCTCAGGATGAACGCTGGCGGCGTGCTTAACACATGCAAGTCGAACGATGATCCCCAGCTTGCTGGGGGGATTAGTGGCGAACGGGTGAGTAACACGTGAGTAACCTGCCCTTGACTCTGGGATAAGCCTGGGAAACTGGGTCTAATACCGGATATGACTCCTCATCGCATGGTGGGGGGTGGAAAGCTTTTTTGTGGTTTTGGATGGACTCGCGGCCTATCAGCTTGTTGGTGAGGTAATGGCTTACCAAGGCGACGACGGGTAGCCGGCCTGAGAGGGTGACCGGCCACACTGGGACTGAGACACGGCCCAGACTCCTACGGGAGGCAGCAGTGGGGAATATTGCACAATGGGCGAAAGCCTGATGCAGCGACGCCGCGTGAGGGATGACGGCCTTCGGGTTGTAAACCTCTTTCAGTAGGGAAGAAGCGAAAGTGACGGTACCTGCAGAAGAAGCGCCGGCTAACTACGTGCCAGCAGCCGCGGTAATACGTAGGGCGCAAGCGTTATCCGGAATTATTGGGCGTAAAGAGCTCGTAGGCGGTTTGTCGCGTCTGCCGTGAAAGTCCGGGGCTCAACTCCGGATCTGCGGTGGGTACGGGCAGACTAGAGTGATGTAGGGGAGACTGGAATTCCTGGTGTAGCGGTGAAATGCGCAGATATCAGGAGGAACACCGATGGCGAAGGCAGGTCTCTGGGCATTAACTGACGCTGAGGAGCGAAAGCATGGGGAGCGAACAGGATTAGATACCCTGGTAGTCCATGCCGTAAACGTTGGGCACTAGGTGTGGGGGACATTCCACGTTTTCCGCGCCGTAGCTAACGCATTAAGTGCCCCGCCTGGGGAGTACGGCCGCAAGGCTAAAACTCAAAGGAATTGACGGGGGCCCGCACAAGCGGCGGAGCATGCGGATTAATTCGATGCAACGCGAAGAACCTTACCAAGGCTTGACATGGACTGGAAATACCTGGAAACAGGTGCCCCGCTTGCGGTCGGTTCACAGGTGGTGCATGGTTGTCGTCAGCTCGTGTCGTGAGATGTTGGGTTAAGTCCCGCAACGAGCGCAACCCTCGTTCTATGTTGCCAGCGCGTGATGGCGGGGACTCATAGGAGACTGCCGGGGTCAACTCGGAGGAAGGTGGGGACGACGTCAAATCATCATGCCCCTTATGTCTTGGGCTTCACGCATGCTACAATGGCCGGTACAAAGGGTTGCGATACTGTGAGGTGGAGCTAATCCCAAAAAGCCGGTCTCAGTTCGGATTGGGGTCTGCAACTCGACCCCATGAAGTCGGAGTCGCTAGTAATCGCAGATCAGCAACGCTGCGGTGAATACGTTCCCGGGCCTTGTACACACCGCCCGTCAAGTCACGAAAGTTGGTAACACCCGAAGCCGGTGGCCTAACCCCCTTGTGGGGAGGGAGCTGTCGAAGGTGGGACTGGCGATTGGGACTAAGTCGTAACAAGGTAGCCGTACCGGAAGGTGCGGCTGGATCACCTCCTTTCTAAGGAGCACCTACAACAACCCTGCCAGGCGTTATGTCTGTGTGGTGGTGTTGTCAGGAGTACGCCCGTTGCGCAGACGTTTGTTCTGCGGCGGGTGCTCACGGGTGGAATATCAACAAATAGGTGCCTGGCGGCGCTTGCCGGTGGCTAGTACGAATCGTGGGTCCTTCGGGGTCCGGGGTTCTGGAACGTTTGCCGGTGGTATTGCTGGGTAGTGTTTGGCACACTGTTGGGTCCTGAGGCAACAGGACCGGGGTGGGATGCGTTGCGGCTTACGGGTTGTGGTGTTCTTGTTCCGGGGTTTGTTTGTTTCTGGTTTCCTGGCTGCACCGATCACATGGTTGCTTGTTTCCTTCGGGGGCGGGTGTGTGTGGGGTGTGTGGTTTGGGGTTGTTGTTTGAGAACTACATAGTGGACGCGAGCATCTTTTATAAGAAGCAATTTCCAAGAATATGAACCTGGATCTGGCTGCGCGTGATGATGGCATCTCTTTTTTGGGGGGTGTGGTTGTTGGGTGTGGTTGGTTTTCGTGGTTCTCTCGAAAATTTCTGAATTGATCTTTTGTGGTCAAGTTTTTAAGAGCACACGGTGGATGCCTTGGCATTAGGAGCCGAAGAAGGACGTAGGAATCTGCGATAAGCCTGGGGGAGTCGATAACCGGACTGTGATCCCAGGGTGTCCGAATGGGGAAACCCCGCCAGGGGAGCGATCTGCCTGGTGACCCGCATCTGAACACATAGGGTGCGTGGGGGGAACGCGGGGAAGTGAAACATCTCAGTACCCGCAGGAAGAGAAAACAATAGTGATTCCGTTAGTAGTGGCGAGCGAACGCGGATCAGGCTAAACCGTTCCATGTGTGATAGCCGGCGGGCGTTGCATGGTCGGGGTTGTGGGACTTTCCATACCAGTTCTGCCGGACTGGTGGGGTGTGATGTGCAGGCATAGGTGAACGGTCTTGAAAGGCCGGCCAGAGAGGGTGTGAGCCCCGTAACCGAAATGTTTTGTGCCGCCTGTGAGAGTATCCCAAGTAGCACGGGGCCCGAGAAATCCCGTGCGAATCTGTCAGGACCACCTGATAAGCCTAAATACTCCCTAATGACCGATAGCGGACCAGTACCGTGAGGGAAAGGTGAAAAGTACCCCGGGAGGGGAGTGAAACAGTACCTGAAACCGTGTGCTTACAATCCGTCGGAGCAGCCGTGATTTATCACAAGTAGCTGTGACGGCGTGCCTTTTGAAGAATGAGCCTGCGAGTTAGTGTTACGTCGCGAGGTTAACCCGTGTGGGGAAGCCGTAGCGAAAGCGAGTCTGAATAGGGCGTTGCAGTGGCGTGATCTAGACCCGAAGCGAAGTGATCTACCCATGGCCAGGTTGAAGCGACGGTAAGACGTCGTGGAGGACCGAACCCACTTCAGTTGAAAATGGAGGGGATGAGCTGTGGGTAGGGGTGAAAGGCCAATCAAACTTCGTGATAGCTGGTTCTCCCCGAAATGCATTTAGGTGCAGCGTTGCGTGTTTCTTACCGGAGGTAGAGCTACTGGATGGCTAATGGGCCCTACAAGGTTACTGACGTCAGCCAAACTCCGAATGCCGGTAAGTGAGAGCGCAGCAGTGAGACTGTGGGGGATAAGCTTCATAGTCGAGAGGGAAACAGCCCAGACCACCAACTAAGGCCCCTAAGCGTGTGCTAAGTGGGAAAGGATGTGGAGTTGCGAAGACAACCAGGAGGTTGGCTTAGAAGCAGCCATCCTTAAAAGAGTGCGTAATAGCTCACTGGTCAAGTGATTCCGCGCCGACAATGTAGCGGGGCTCAAGTACACCGCCGAAGTTGTGGCATTCAAATATTGCTAAGCCCTTGTGGTTCAGGCGTTTGGATGGGTAGGGGAGCGTCGTGTGGGCAGTGAAGTCGCGGTGTAAACCAGCGGTGGAGCCTACACGAGTGAGAATGCAGGCATGAGTAGCGAAAGACGGGTGAGAAACCCGTCCGCCGAATGATCAAGGGTTCCAGGGTCAAGCTAATCTGCCCTGGGTAAGTCGGGACCTAAGGCGAGGCCGACAGGCGTAGTCGATGGACAACGGGTTGATATTCCCGTACCGGCGAAAAACCGTCCATGTTGAACAGGGGATACTAACCGCCCGAGACCTGCCCAATCACCCTTGTGGTGTGCGGGTTTTGGTGGAGCGCGGGACCTGATCCTGGGAGGCAAGCGTATTAACAGGTGTGACGCAGGAAGGTAGCCGAGCCGGGCGATGGTTGTCCCGGTCTAAGGATGTAGGGCGAACGGTAGGCAAATCCGCTGTTCATGATGCCTGAGATCTGATGGGACCCCCTTTAGTGGGGGGATTTGGTGATCCTATGCTGCCGAGAAAAGCATCGACGCGAGGTTTTAGCCGCCCGTACCCCAAACCGACACAGGTGATCAGGTAGAGAATACTAAGGCGATCGAGAGAATTATGGTTAAGGAACTCGGCAAAATGCCCCCGTAACTTCGGGAGAAGGGGGGCCCCAACCTTGAACACCACTTGCTGGTGGGAGGGGATCGGGGCCGCAGAGACCAGGGGGAAGCGACTGTTTACTAAAAACACAGGTCCGTGCGAAGTCGCAAGACGATGTATACGGACTGACTCCTGCCCGGTGCTGGAAGGTTAAGAGGACCGGTTAGCCCTTACGGGCGAAGCTGAGAATTTAAGCCCCAGTAAACGGCGGTGGTAACTATAACCATCCTAAGGTAGCGAAATTCCTTGTCGGGTAAGTTCCGACCTGCACGAATGGAGTAACGACTTCCCCGCTGTCTCAACCATAAACTCGGCGAAATTGCAGTACGAGTAAAGATGCTCGTTACGCGCAGCAGGACGGAAAGACCCCGAGACCTTTACTATAGTTTGGTATTGGTGTTCGGAGTGGCTTGTGTAGGATAGGTGGGAGACGTTGAAGCCCGGACGCCAGTTCGGGTGGAGTCATCGTTGAAATACCACTCTGGTCACTTTGGACATCTAACTTCGGCCCGTAATCCGGGTCAGGGACAGTGCCTGATGGGTAGTTTAACTGGGGCGGTTGCCTCCTAAAAAGTAACGGAGGCGCCCAAAGGTTCCCTCAGCCTGGTTGGCAATCAGGTGTCGAGTGTAAGTGCACAAGGGAGCTTGACTGTGAGAGAGACATCTCGAGCAGGGACGAAAGTCGGGACTAGTGATCCGGCGGTACATTGTGGAATGGCCGTCGCTCAACGGATAAAAGGTACCTCGGGGATAACAGGCTGATCTTGCCCAAGAGTCCATATCGACGGCATGGTTTGGCACCTCGATGTCGGCTCGTCGCATCCTGGGGCTGGAGTAGGTCCCAAGGGTTGGGCTGTTCGCCCATTAAAGCGGTACGCGAGCTGGGTTTAGAACGTCGTGAGACAGTTCGGTCCCTATCCGCTGCGCGCGCAGGAAATTTGAGAAGGGCTGTCCTTAGTACGAGAGGACCGGGACGGACGAACCTCTGGTGTGTCAGTTGTACTGCCAAGTGCACCGCTGATTAGCTACGTTCGGATGGGATAACCGCTGAAAGCATCTAAGCGGGAAGCTCGCTTCGAGATGAGATTTCCATACACCTTGTGTGTGAGAGGCCCCCAGCCAGACCACTGGGTTGATAGGCCGGATGTGGAAGCGAGGACTAACGACTCGTGAAGCTGACCGGTACTAATAGGCCGATAACTTACACCACACACCACTGCGTGAACGGCATTCAAAAGACGTTCACACCAAGCACTGGTAAAAAGAAACAAGACTGCTTGCGTCCACTATGTGGTTCCCAACCAACAAACCCGCCACGGGCCCGTTGCGACAGGGAACAAAAAACACAACAATACAAACAACACCACAATGTTGTAACCACAGATTTCCCGCCCGGACACCACTGTCCAGGGTGCGGACATAAGGTTACGGCGGTCATAGCGTGGGGGAAACGCCCGGTCCCATTCCGAACCCGGAAGCTAAGACCCACAGCGCCGATGGTACTGCACCCGGGAGGGTGTGGGAGAGTAGGTCACCGCCGGAACACCATTAAAAATGGTTGAGACCCCCCGACACACGTGTCGGGGGGTCTCCCACATTTAACCACCCCCACACCCGGCCAGCCCACAGCCGGCACCCGCCGCACCCACAGCACCCGCAAAACGCTCTCTCACTTAACGCGGGAAAACCCCAAACCCTCCCGCACCCCCGGCCACGGCAAAACACCCCCGCGAACCTCCGCCCCCGGACACCCAACCCCCGGCGCCGCCGTCGAACACCCCACACCGCAAGACCGTCCGCCGAAAACCCACATCAACTGCGAGAGCGTTTCAAAGGCGGCCGCGTACAGGATATGGGTGAACCGTGAATCGCCGGCCGGTCTGGCGCCTTTTGCACTACGTCTGCCTTGCACACTGGAAGTGAGCGTTCCTGGTTGCCCCTAGGGGCGACGTGGTATCTACCGTTGCAGTGTTGGATGGGGCCTAGCTCCGGGTCGTGAATTGGACTTGGATGTACTTGAGCTCAGTGCGTGGAAGCACAGCGGTCACCACCCCGCCTCCTGGCAGATGGGCTCCAATACCGTAGACGAACGGGTCCGTATCGACCTCTGCACCGGGCATATCGACTCCGTTGATCACGGTCCTGGCCCGAATGTTGACCATCCGGCCGGTAACTGTGGGAGCGTGCTGGTCCCACGGGTTACTGCCAGGCCACAGCTCTTCCCGATATTGGTTCATGAGTATGTGGTTGACATGGTCAACCAACAGGCTTCGAACCGAAGAACGCTCGGATGGGACGCGGTGCCAGGTGGTTCGCACGGCCTCCTCAAGTTGCGGGTAACGCAGGCGCTCCACGTACTCGATCAGCCAGGGGGGCCGCGGCCACGGCGGAACTTCCTCGATCGATCTGCGTGTCTTCTCGTCGAGGTCTGCAAGGTTTACCGGGTCTGAGCGGTCATCCGGGTTTCGCCAGAGCGTATAGGTGATGCTCGCCGTCATCTCGTTGTACCCACGATCATCTTGGCCATAGGTCACACCAACGCTGTCGGTGTCCTCCAATGAAGGTTGGGGCGTAAGCTCCATCACTGGAATGGGCATGAGTTTCAGGCGCTCGGCCCATTCAGCACGGGGGTCGGGAGCGTCTGCAGGGACAATTCCAGCCACTCTCATACCCCGACTATGAACCACATGAGTCCGCCTGTATACGGAAGTGGACTTTCGGGTCCCAAATGTCCCGTTGAGGGTTCGGCCACTGCTGGGGTACTTCCCGTACCGAGCGGAGGAGTCGCGCTCAGCGCCTTGTCTTGTACCTGCTTAGGACCACGCCGCCGGGAAACGTCCGAGTCTCAACCAGGTTCAGGTTCACCCAACTGTCCAGCGAGGTGAAGAACGGAGTGCCGCCGCCCACCAGGACTGGATGGGTGACCAGCGCGTATTCATCGATCAGGCCGGCCCGCATGGCTGCACCGGCGAGCGTTGCGCCACCGATGCTCATCGGGCCGCCGTCCCCGGCCTTGAGCCGGCCAATTTCGGCGATCGCGTCGCCGGTGACCAGGCGGGTGTTCCAGTCGACCTTGTCGATCGTCGACGAGAACACCACCTTGGGCGTGTCCCGCCAGTTCCGCGCGAACTCGATCTCAGCGGGTGTGGCGTTGGGCATCTGGTCACCGGTCGGCCAGTGGGAGCTCATCGTTTCCCAGAGCTTGCGGCCGTACAGCGAAAGGCTGCTGGCCCGCTCCTGGTCGAGCCACCACTGGAACAACTCGTCGCTCGGGGCGCTCCAGCCGATGTCATCGCCGGCTGCGGCAATGTAGCCGTCCCTGGTCAGGTTCATGCCGTAGATCAATGGCCGCACGGCGCCAGCCTTCCGTCTCGGTGGTGGAGGGCATCATGGAACTCTGGCGTCCCGCCTATAATCGGCAGCCTCCTGTCCTTCATGGAGCCACGGTAGCTGCCCATAGTCCGGGACGCCATAGCCCCCGGTCCACGATGCAGCTTAGCGGCCAATTGCCGCGGACGGAGCTTGGGGGCCGGGGGCACCCCGGGTAGCGTGAAGCACAACTGGCGGTGCTGTGGCCGCAGCAGTCCCCCGATTCCAAGGAGCGAACCATGAGCAGGTCAAAACGGACGTCGGCTCATGAGCCCGACACGGTTGTGGAGCTGAATCCTTTGTTTAGCAGGCCGGGGGAATCCACCATCTTCCCGCGCTTCACAATCCCGGCGGGGGAGTCCATGCCCTCGACTGCCTATCAGGTGGTCCACGACGAGGCGATGCTGGACGGAAACTCCCGGCTGAATTTGGCGACGTTCGTCGGAACCTGGATGGAACCGGAAGCGTCGCAACTCTATGCCGAGACTTTCGACAAGAACATGATCGACAAGGACGAATACCCGCAGACGGCGCTGATTGAGACCCGATGCTGGCGCATGCTCGCGGACCTGTGGAACGCGCCCGACCCGGCCAAGGCCGTCGGCACCTCCACGATCGGCTCGTCCGAGGCGTGCATGCTCGGCGGGCTGGCCTTGAAGCGCCGGTGGCAGCACGCCCGGCGCGCAGCCGGCATGCCAACGGACAAACCAAACCTTGTCCTCAGCTCCGCCGTCCAAGTGTGCTGGGAGAAATTCTGTAACTACTGGGATGTCGAAGCCCGCTTTGTTCCCGTGTCCAAGGAACATCAGATGCTGGACGGACATGACCTGGACCGGTACGTGGACGAGAACACCATCGGCGTGATCGCCATCATGGGCGTGACTTACACCGGCGCCTACGAACCCGTCGACAAAATCTCCGCAGCCCTGGACGAAATCCAGACACGCCGCGGCCTGGATATTCCGATCCATGTCGACGGGGCCTCCGGGGCCATGGTCGCCCCCTTCCTGCAGCCGGACACTGTGTGGGACTTCCGCCTACCACGGGTTGCCTCAATCAACACCTCAGGCCACAAGTACGGTCTGGTGTATCCAGGCCTCGGCTGGATCATCTGGCGGGACGAAGCGGCGCTCCCCGATGATCTGATCTTCCACGTCAGCTACCTCGGCGGGGACATGCCGACCTTCGCGTTGAACTTCTCACGGCCCGGCGCCCAGGTGCTGCTGCAGTATTACCTCTTCCTCCGGCTCGGATTTGCTGGATACGAGTCGGTCCAGGCCACATCCCGGGACGTGGCGCTCTATCTGTCCGCTGAAATTGGGGCGATGGAGGCCTTCACCCTGTGGAGCGACGGGTCGGACATCCCGGTATTCGCCTGGCAGCTCACTGAGGGCCACACGGGAAATTGGAACCTTCACCACCTCTCCGAGCGCCTCCGGATGAACGGGTGGCTCGTCCCGGCCTATCCCATGCCGGAAGGGCTGGAAGAGATCACGGTACAAAGGATCGTGGTCCGCAACGGCTTCACCCGCGACCTCGCGTCCAGCTTCCTGATCGACCTCAAGAAGGCAGTCGCCTACCTCGACGGGCTGACAGCGCCGATGCCACCCGATGGGCAAACACAGGCCTTCCACCACTAAACAGCACGCCGAAGAAGGAGCGCCATGTGCCGATTGTTCGGACTGCACGCAGGCCGCCGGCCCGTCCGGGCCACGTTCTGGCTCCTCGACGCCCCGGACAGCCTCGCGACCCAGAGCCGGCGCGAGCCCGACGGAGCCGGCATCGGCACCTTCGACGATGATGGCAGGGCTCACGTGGCCAAGCAGCCTCTGGCCGCCTGGGAGGACCACGCCTTCGCGCGCGAGGCGCGGGATCTGAAAAGCACCACGTTCCTGGCGCACGTGCGGTACGCCAGCACCGGCGCACACACATTGGTCAATACGCACCCGTTTGAACAGGACGGGCGGCTGTTCGCCCACAACGGCGCCTTCGGCGGCCTCGACATGCTCGATCAGCACCTGGCCGCATTCGGGGTCACTAACCTCGTGCACGGCCAGACCGACAGCGAACGCCTCTTCGCCCTGATCACCGCCGAGAGCCGCCACGCCGGCGGCGATGTCGGCCTGGGCATCACCCGGGCTGTCACGTGGATCGCCCGGGAACTGCCCGTCTTTAGCCTGAACATCGTTGTGACGACGGCGACCGACCTTTGGGCGCTCAGATACCCGGCCACCCACGAGTTGCACATCCTGCAGCACGACCCCGACGCCTCTCCCGGGCCGGCGGCTCCTCTGGCGGCCCGCAGCGCACGTATCAACGCCCGAAGCAAAGATCTCGCCCGTTCCAGGCACGTCCTCATCGCCACCGAGCCGATGGATCACAACCCGGACTGGCGCCTGCTAGCCTCCGGCGGGCTGGTGCACGTCGGCCCCGATCTCACGGTCGCAACCATCTTCCCGTTCCCGGAAAGCCCCGCGCACCCACTCACCCTCGCGGACTTGGAGCCTTCCGCCGCGGCCTCCCAGACGCCCTGAGCACCGCACCAGCCCGGGGCACCAACCGAGCTTTCGCGTTCGCCGTGGAAACGGTACTGGAGCTACCCGCCCCGGCTCGGTAACGTGCATCGCATGGCCATAAAACTTGAGAACGTCGGCATCGCCGTTCGCGACCTCGAAGCAACAATCTCCTTCTTCACCGACCTCGGACTCACGGTCGTGGGCCGGGACACGGTCAGTGGCGAGTGGACCGACACGGCCGTCGGCCTTGACGGCAACCACGCCAACATCGCGATGCTCCAAACACCAGACGGTCACGGCCGTCTTGAGCTCTTCGAATACATCCACCCCGAAGCGATCGAGTCGGAGCCCACTCGTCCCAATGAGATCGGGATGCACCGCGTCGCGTTCTCTGTCGATGACATTGACAAAGCCTTGGAGATAGCCGCGAGGCACGGCTGCCGCCCGTTACGGGGCGTGGCGACCTACAAGGACATCTACAAGCTCACCTACGTCCGCGGTCCAAGCGGCATCATCGTGATGCTTGCCGAGGAACTCAAGAAAAACTGAGGCCGAGCCGTCGCAGGTCGCCGCGCCTCGGTGTTTCCACGGGGGATCGCGCCTTAATGCGCCTACCGGGCCGTGCGGCGGGTGAAGATCAGATGAAGCACTCCCGACGGTGAGGGGGTCGCTTCGATCTCAAAGCGCTGTTCGAGCCCTTCGAGTCCGTCCCAGAGTCGTTCGCCCCGGCCCAGGAGGATCGGCACGAGGACGACATGCATGTGATCGATCAGATCGGCCTCGAGGAACTGGCGAACCGTGCCGACGCCGCCTCCGATCCGCACGTCGAGGTCGCCGGCCAGGGCGCGCGCCTGCTTGAGCGCGGAAACAGGATCGGCGTCAACAAAATGGAACGTTGTCCCGCCTTCCATCTCCAGTACAGGCCGGGGGTGGTGTGTGAGGACAACGACCGGGGTATGGAACACAGGGTTATCGCCCCACCATCCCTTCCATTCCTCGTCCTCCCAAGGACCGCGCTGAGGGCCGAACTTGTTGCGCCCCATGATCTCGACGCCGATCCCGGGGCCCCACTGGCTTGCGAACGACTCATCGACGCCGAAGGATCCCTCCGATTCCCCGTGGAAGCCCATCGCGCGGAAGGTGCGCGTCTCAAAAGCCCATTCCATGAGCCGAGAGCCTGCGTGACCGAAAGGAGCATTGAGTTCCTGGCCCTCTCCGGTGCCGAAGCCGTCGAGGGAGACCGAAAAGTTGTGCACGCGGACGAGGGACATGTCATCTCCTGACGTGGTTGCGGTTTGACCCACTTTATGGTGATGCCCCCCACACCTCAAGGCCAACGACGCGAGAAGCGCAGGTGCGTTAGCCCAGGACGGCCCATCCGCGCGGCGGCACCAAGACCGCGTCCGTGCCGACGTCGAGCCTTGCAGCTCCGGCGACGACGGCGGTGGCGCCGGCCGCACTGAGCCGCTGCGTGTCGTGCGAGAGGTTCAACGCGACGACGAGCGCATCGGCGCCGACCGCAAGGCGGTACACAAACACCTCGTTGGAGAGCTGCAGGGCCTCCGAGGTGGCACGGTGCAGCCAGGAGTTCCGTCTCCGCACCCCAATGAGTTCCTGGTGCACGGCAAAAATGGGTCCGCCCAAGGGGGAGAGATGGTCGGGGGAGGGCGGGAACAGCGGCCTCACGTCGTCGTCGCCTCCGGCCCTGTCCTCCTTGACTCCGCGATAGCCCTGTTCGTCGCCATAGTAAATCGATGGCGTCCCCCCGACCGTGAGAAGCACGACGACGGCGTGCGGCACGAGTGCGGCATCGCTGAGCTTGCTCGCGATGCGGGTGACGTCGTGGTTGCCGATGAAGGTGAGCGGCGCGTAGGAGCTCAGGAGTGCGTTGTGCCGTTCGAACGTGGCTGCCAGCTCGAAGAAGTTCGCATCGTTGAGGGAACTCCAGACAGCTTTCCAGAGCTCATATTGCGTGGCCGAATCGAGTCCGCCGGCTCGGACCTCCTCGGCATAGTCGCCGTGGATGTATTCGCCAACAAAGTATGCGTTTGGGTGGGATGACCGGACGCGAGCCGTGACTTTGGACCAGAATGACGACGGGACGGCATAGGCGGCGTCGAGTCGCCAGCCGTCCGCACCACGGCCGAGCCAGTACTCCATGACCTCGACGACGAAATCGGCAACGGCCGGCTCCTCGTGATTGAGTGCCACGAGGTGGTGGTGGCCCTCGAAGTCTTGGTATGCGGGTTCGACGCCGGGACCACCGTCGTCGGGCCATTCCAGTGAGAACCAGGAGGCGGCGTCCGCCTGCGGCCCGCTCTTGAGGACATCCTGGAACGGCGCGAAGGAGCGTCCTGTGTGGTTGAAGACACCGTCGAGCAATATGCGCAGGCCGCGACGGTGTGCCTCCGTCACCAGGGTGTCAAAGTCCTCGAGGGATCCGAGCCGGGAATCGATCCGGAAGTAATCCGTGGTGTCATATCCGTGCGTCTCCGACTCAAAAATAGGGCCGAGGGCAATGCCCGATGCTCCAAGACCCACGGCGTAGTCGAGCCACGGGACAAGATCCAGCAACCGATGGTCAGCGGCGGGATCGAGGGTCGCGGTCTTTTCGGCGCCAACGAAGCCGAGAGGATAGACCTGCCACCAGATGGCGTGCTGGACCCAGTCAGGTTCGTTCATGGTGATGAAGGCCTTCCGTCCGATCCCGGGCCGCCCGATCAGGGCGACGGCTGGCCGGGCGGGGCCAGCGTCCCGTCCAGCCTATAGGCGGCATTCAATCGGCGTGGCTTCGACTGTTGCCGCACCCGGCATCAGATCCGATGGCGTTCCCCAGTTTTGGGCCTGTTGGTGGATGGATTTGCGGCAAGGCGTCACTGGGTGTATTGTTTTCTAAGTCGCCGCGAGGGGAACAGCGAAGAGCTGGTTACCGCGGGCGGCCAAACCCCCAAATTTCAAGACCATTTTCTGGTTGCTCTTTAGAGCGCCGAATTGTGGCGGGGGACGGTGTTTTCTGCCGGTGCGGGTCCTGGAAACTGGATTTGCGTCGGGGGTTGAGATCGGGTAAGTTTGAAAAGTTGCTCCGGAGCGATCCACGGCTGTTTAGTGCTGGTGGTGGTGCCGGGTGTGTCTGTTGTTTGAGAACTCAATAGTGTGCCAAGTTTGTTGATACCAATTTTTTGTATTGAATTGGTTGAATTGGCCAGGCCTGTCCACCCCGTGGATGGGGTCTGGTTTTTACAGCTGGTTTCAAATTTTTGCGGCCTTCTTTTCCCGTTATTTCCGGGGGTGTTGGTTGTTTTCTGTTTTTGTTTTACTTCAACGGAGAGTTTGATCCTGGCTCAGGATGAACGCTGGCGGCGTGCTTAACACATGCAAGTCGAACGATGATCCCCAGCTTGCTGGGGGGATTAGTGGCGAACGGGTGAGTAACACGTGAGTAACCTGCCCTTGACTCTGGGATAAGCCTGGGAAACTGGGTCTAATACCGGATATGACTCCTCATCGCATGGTGGGGGGTGGAAAGCTTTTTTGTGGTTTTGGATGGACTCGCGGCCTATCAGCTTGTTGGTGAGGTAATGGCTTACCAAGGCGACGACGGGTAGCCGGCCTGAGAGGGTGACCGGCCACACTGGGACTGAGACACGGCCCAGACTCCTACGGGAGGCAGCAGTGGGGAATATTGCACAATGGGCGAAAGCCTGATGCAGCGACGCCGCGTGAGGGATGACGGCCTTCGGGTTGTAAACCTCTTTCAGTAGGGAAGAAGCGAAAGTGACGGTACCTGCAGAAGAAGCGCCGGCTAACTACGTGCCAGCAGCCGCGGTAATACGTAGGGCGCAAGCGTTATCCGGAATTATTGGGCGTAAAGAGCTCGTAGGCGGTTTGTCGCGTCTGCCGTGAAAGTCCGGGGCTCAACTCCGGATCTGCGGTGGGTACGGGCAGACTAGAGTGATGTAGGGGAGACTGGAATTCCTGGTGTAGCGGTGAAATGCGCAGATATCAGGAGGAACACCGATGGCGAAGGCAGGTCTCTGGGCATTAACTGACGCTGAGGAGCGAAAGCATGGGGAGCGAACAGGATTAGATACCCTGGTAGTCCATGCCGTAAACGTTGGGCACTAGGTGTGGGGGACATTCCACGTTTTCCGCGCCGTAGCTAACGCATTAAGTGCCCCGCCTGGGGAGTACGGCCGCAAGGCTAAAACTCAAAGGAATTGACGGGGGCCCGCACAAGCGGCGGAGCATGCGGATTAATTCGATGCAACGCGAAGAACCTTACCAAGGCTTGACATGGACTGGAAATACCTGGAAACAGGTGCCCCGCTTGCGGTCGGTTCACAGGTGGTGCATGGTTGTCGTCAGCTCGTGTCGTGAGATGTTGGGTTAAGTCCCGCAACGAGCGCAACCCTCGTTCTATGTTGCCAGCGCGTGATGGCGGGGACTCATAGGAGACTGCCGGGGTCAACTCGGAGGAAGGTGGGGACGACGTCAAATCATCATGCCCCTTATGTCTTGGGCTTCACGCATGCTACAATGGCCGGTACAAAGGGTTGCGATACTGTGAGGTGGAGCTAATCCCAAAAAGCCGGTCTCAGTTCGGATTGGGGTCTGCAACTCGACCCCATGAAGTCGGAGTCGCTAGTAATCGCAGATCAGCAACGCTGCGGTGAATACGTTCCCGGGCCTTGTACACACCGCCCGTCAAGTCACGAAAGTTGGTAACACCCGAAGCCGGTGGCCTAACCCCCTTGTGGGGAGGGAGCTGTCGAAGGTGGGACTGGCGATTGGGACTAAGTCGTAACAAGGTAGCCGTACCGGAAGGTGCGGCTGGATCACCTCCTTTCTAAGGAGCACCTACAACAACCCTGCCAGGCGTTATGTCTGTGTGGTGGTGTTGTCAGGAGTACGCCCGTTGCGCAGACGTTTGTTCTGCGGCGGGTGCTCACGGGTGGAATATCAACAAATAGGTGCCTGGCGGCGCTTGCCGGTGGCTAGTACGAATCGTGGGTCCTTCGGGGTCCGGGGTTCTGGAACGTTTGCCGGTGGTATTGCTGGGTAGTGTTTGGCACACTGTTGGGTCCTGAGGCAACAGGACCGGGGTGGGATGCGTTGCGGCTTACGGGTTGTGGTGTTCTTGTTCCGGGGTTTGTTTGTTTCTGGTTTCCTGGCTGCACCGATCACATGGTTGCTTGTTTCCTTCGGGGGCGGGTGTGTGTGGGGTGTGTGGTTTGGGGTTGTTGTTTGAGAACTACATAGTGGACGCGAGCATCTTTTATAAGAAGCAATTTCCAAGAATATGAACCTGGATCTGGCTGCGCGTGATGATGGCATCTCTTTTTTGGGGGGTGTGGTTGTTGGGTGTGGTTGGTTTTCGTGGTTCTCTCGAAAATTTCTGAATTGATCTTTTGTGGTCAAGTTTTTAAGAGCACACGGTGGATGCCTTGGCATTAGGAGCCGAAGAAGGACGTAGGAATCTGCGATAAGCCTGGGGGAGTCGATAACCGGACTGTGATCCCAGGGTGTCCGAATGGGGAAACCCCGCCAGGGGAGCGATCTGCCTGGTGACCCGCATCTGAACACATAGGGTGCGTGGGGGGAACGCGGGGAAGTGAAACATCTCAGTACCCGCAGGAAGAGAAAACAATAGTGATTCCGTTAGTAGTGGCGAGCGAACGCGGATCAGGCTAAACCGTTCCATGTGTGATAGCCGGCGGGCGTTGCATGGTCGGGGTTGTGGGACTTTCCATACCAGTTCTGCCGGACTGGTGGGGTGTGATGTGCAGGCATAGGTGAACGGTCTTGAAAGGCCGGCCAGAGAGGGTGTGAGCCCCGTAACCGAAATGTTTTGTGCCGCCTGTGAGAGTATCCCAAGTAGCACGGGGCCCGAGAAATCCCGTGCGAATCTGTCAGGACCACCTGATAAGCCTAAATACTCCCTAATGACCGATAGCGGACCAGTACCGTGAGGGAAAGGTGAAAAGTACCCCGGGAGGGGAGTGAAACAGTACCTGAAACCGTGTGCTTACAATCCGTCGGAGCAGCCGTGATTTATCACAAGTAGCTGTGACGGCGTGCCTTTTGAAGAATGAGCCTGCGAGTTAGTGTTACGTCGCGAGGTTAACCCGTGTGGGGAAGCCGTAGCGAAAGCGAGTCTGAATAGGGCGTTGCAGTGGCGTGATCTAGACCCGAAGCGAAGTGATCTACCCATGGCCAGGTTGAAGCGACGGTAAGACGTCGTGGAGGACCGAACCCACTTCAGTTGAAAATGGAGGGGATGAGCTGTGGGTAGGGGTGAAAGGCCAATCAAACTTCGTGATAGCTGGTTCTCCCCGAAATGCATTTAGGTGCAGCGTTGCGTGTTTCTTACCGGAGGTAGAGCTACTGGATGGCTAATGGGCCCTACAAGGTTACTGACGTCAGCCAAACTCCGAATGCCGGTAAGTGAGAGCGCAGCAGTGAGACTGTGGGGGATAAGCTTCATAGTCGAGAGGGAAACAGCCCAGACCACCAACTAAGGCCCCTAAGCGTGTGCTAAGTGGGAAAGGATGTGGAGTTGCGAAGACAACCAGGAGGTTGGCTTAGAAGCAGCCATCCTTAAAAGAGTGCGTAATAGCTCACTGGTCAAGTGATTCCGCGCCGACAATGTAGCGGGGCTCAAGTACACCGCCGAAGTTGTGGCATTCAAATATTGCTAAGCCCTTGTGGTTCAGGCGTTTGGATGGGTAGGGGAGCGTCGTGTGGGCAGTGAAGTCGCGGTGTAAACCAGCGGTGGAGCCTACACGAGTGAGAATGCAGGCATGAGTAGCGAAAGACGGGTGAGAAACCCGTCCGCCGAATGATCAAGGGTTCCAGGGTCAAGCTAATCTGCCCTGGGTAAGTCGGGACCTAAGGCGAGGCCGACAGGCGTAGTCGATGGACAACGGGTTGATATTCCCGTACCGGCGAAAAACCGTCCATGTTGAACAGGGGATACTAACCGCCCGAGACCTGCCCAATCACCCTTGTGGTGTGCGGGTTTTGGTGGAGCGCGGGACCTGATCCTGGGAGGCAAGCGTATTAACAGGTGTGACGCAGGAAGGTAGCCGAGCCGGGCGATGGTTGTCCCGGTCTAAGGATGTAGGGCGAACGGTAGGCAAATCCGCTGTTCATGATGCCTGAGATCTGATGGGACCCCCTTTAGTGGGGGGATTTGGTGATCCTATGCTGCCGAGAAAAGCATCGACGCGAGGTTTTAGCCGCCCGTACCCCAAACCGACACAGGTGATCAGGTAGAGAATACTAAGGCGATCGAGAGAATTATGGTTAAGGAACTCGGCAAAATGCCCCCGTAACTTCGGGAGAAGGGGGGCCCCAACCTTGAACACCACTTGCTGGTGGGAGGGGATCGGGGCCGCAGAGACCAGGGGGAAGCGACTGTTTACTAAAAACACAGGTCCGTGCGAAGTCGCAAGACGATGTATACGGACTGACTCCTGCCCGGTGCTGGAAGGTTAAGAGGACCGGTTAGCCCTTACGGGCGAAGCTGAGAATTTAAGCCCCAGTAAACGGCGGTGGTAACTATAACCATCCTAAGGTAGCGAAATTCCTTGTCGGGTAAGTTCCGACCTGCACGAATGGAGTAACGACTTCCCCGCTGTCTCAACCATAAACTCGGCGAAATTGCAGTACGAGTAAAGATGCTCGTTACGCGCAGCAGGACGGAAAGACCCCGAGACCTTTACTATAGTTTGGTATTGGTGTTCGGAGTGGCTTGTGTAGGATAGGTGGGAGACGTTGAAGCCCGGACGCCAGTTCGGGTGGAGTCATCGTTGAAATACCACTCTGGTCACTTTGGACATCTAACTTCGGCCCGTAATCCGGGTCAGGGACAGTGCCTGATGGGTAGTTTAACTGGGGCGGTTGCCTCCTAAAAAGTAACGGAGGCGCCCAAAGGTTCCCTCAGCCTGGTTGGCAATCAGGTGTCGAGTGTAAGTGCACAAGGGAGCTTGACTGTGAGAGAGACATCTCGAGCAGGGACGAAAGTCGGGACTAGTGATCCGGCGGTACATTGTGGAATGGCCGTCGCTCAACGGATAAAAGGTACCTCGGGGATAACAGGCTGATCTTGCCCAAGAGTCCATATCGACGGCATGGTTTGGCACCTCGATGTCGGCTCGTCGCATCCTGGGGCTGGAGTAGGTCCCAAGGGTTGGGCTGTTCGCCCATTAAAGCGGTACGCGAGCTGGGTTTAGAACGTCGTGAGACAGTTCGGTCCCTATCCGCTGCGCGCGCAGGAAATTTGAGAAGGGCTGTCCTTAGTACGAGAGGACCGGGACGGACGAACCTCTGGTGTGTCAGTTGTACTGCCAAGTGCACCGCTGATTAGCTACGTTCGGATGGGATAACCGCTGAAAGCATCTAAGCGGGAAGCTCGCTTCGAGATGAGATTTCCATACACCTTGTGTGTGAGAGGCCCCCAGCCAGACCACTGGGTTGATAGGCCGGATGTGGAAGCGAGGACTAACGACTCGTGAAGCTGACCGGTACTAATAGGCCGATAACTTACACCACACACCACTGCGTGAACGGCATTCAAAAGACGTTCACACCAAGCACTGGTAAAAAGAAACAAGACTGCTTGCGTCCACTATGTGGTTCCCAACCAACAAACCCGCCACGGGCCCGTTGCGACAGGGAACAAAAAACACAACAATACAAACAACACCACAATGTTGTAACCACAGATTTCCCGCCCGGACACCACTGTCCAGGGTGCGGACATAAGGTTACGGCGGTCATAGCGTGGGGGAAACGCCCGGTCCCATTCCGAACCCGGAAGCTAAGACCCACAGCGCCGATGGTACTGCACCCGGGAGGGTGTGGGAGAGTAGGTCACCGCCGGAACACCATTAAAAATGGTTGAGACCCCCCGACACACGTGTCGGGGGGTCTCCCACATTTAACCACCCACCCTTGCATCCAGGCAGCCCGGCACCCGCGCCCGGGGCACCTACAGAACGCTCTCTCACTTAATGCGGGAAATCCCCAAACCCTCCCGCACCGCCGGCCACGGCAAAACACCCCCGCGAACCTCCGCCCCCGGACACCCAACCCCCGGCGCCGCCGTCGAACACCACACACCGCAAGACCGTCCGCCGAAAACCCACATCAACTGCGAGAGCGTCCACGGAAAACCCGCATCAAGTGAGAGAGCGATCTCCTGCAGGTGTGAACATTCCCACGACTGGGGTCTCCTGACTTGGCTCATTTGCTTAGTGCGTGAGTTTCGGTTTGTGGAGGGCGTCGAGAATGACCTGCTGCTCGGCGGCGATGTTGGGGGCGAATGTCTGGTTGGTGCCGTTGATGGCGATGGTGGCTGAGCGCAGGGGCCTGAGTTGTTTGATGACGTTACGCACCGCGAGTCCTGTCCTGTTTTGGACAGTCCTGGAGATGGCCAGCGCGGTGAAAACGATGGTCAGGTGTGCCTCGATCGCGTCGCGGGTGCGGTGGAACATGGGTCTGGCCCTGAGGTCTGTTTTGCTCATTCGGAAGGACTGCTCGACGTGCCACAGGTCGTGGTAGGAGCCGATGACTTCTCCTGCGGCCATGATGTTTGCGGGGATGTTCGTCACGTAGCCTTTCAGCCCGACGAGCTGCCGCGCGCGTGCCAGTGAGGCTTCGTCCAGGCTCGGTTTTCCTCCGGCGGTCTTGACGAACCGTGGGGTCCGGGCCGATTTCTGGCCCTCGATGACTTCCCGGGCCCGGTTCTCCTGGGCTGTGAGTGTTGTGTTGTCGTGGACGGCTCTCTTGCGGGAGTACGCCCACACCGCCCGCCATGAGCCGGGGTTCTCAGTGGGGTCCCAGACGGGTTCGGCGCGCAGATCAGGGTTGTTCTCGTTCGTGTGGCCGGTCCTGGGCGTGAGCGTATCGATCAGCTGCCCGTCGCTGAACGCGTCGCCGTGCCAGCGGAAATGCGAGGCCAGGTCGTTCGGGGCCTTCGTCATCCGGGAACCAACAATGAACCGCAGGTTCGCTTCGTCCAGCTCACGCAGGTTGCCCGCGGAAACCATGCCGGCATCGGCTACGACGACCATGTCGGTCAAACCGTGGCGGGATTGGAACTGCTTGATGATCGGGACGATGGTCGCGGGTTCGGCCTTGTTGCCCTCAAAGCAGCCGATCTCCAGCGGGAACCCACCCCGGTCCACGAGCAGGCCAACGACGATCTGAGGATCGACCCGGCGTTCCTTGGAGTAGCCAACCTTCCGTAGTTCGTCTTCCTTCTCCGCCTCGAAATACAAGGTGGTGACGTCGTAAAGGACCAGGGAGACGTCCCCGTCGGTGCTGGCGTGCTGGAAGCACCAGGTCGCGATCCTGTCGCGGTACTTGTCCGCAGCGGCTCGGCCGAGGGTGCGTTTCATCGTCGCGTAACTGGCCGGGGCCCGGCCCAGGTCCCGCAACACCCTGCCGGCATCCAGTAGTGAGGTCGGTTCCACGACCCTGGCGATCACCAAGTCCCGGAACACCTCGTCGTCGAGGCCATCGAACCCCAGCGCCGTGAACACCTCGACCAACGCACGGAACAAGACCCGCGAGTCAGTTCCCAGCACGCGTCCCGGGCTGTCACGTCCGGCTGGTTCTCTGGGGCCGGCCACGTCAAACAAGCCAGCCTCGCGTGACGGCTCGACCAGGCCCTTCACCTGTGGCGTTGGCTCCAGACCCAAGTCAAGGACACCTTGCGCCGGGTCTTCAAGCAGCTCACGGGCGCGCTGCAGCAGGACGCGAGCTCGGCCTCGGTATGCGCCGAGCCGACGTGCTGCACGATCCGCTGATTCCCGCGCACGTACTCCGCGATCTGCACCGCCGTCGCTCCCGAGGCAGTCAGCACCCGCCTAATAAACACCACACCGGCGACACTAGGCCAAACCATTAGTGCGTGAAAAGCGGCCAGTCAGAAAACATCACCGCAGGTCAAGGCCATAGGCCTATCGGAACGACGGAGCCGTGAGCCAAGTCAGGTCGAACACCACACACCGCAAGAGCGTCCGCCGAAAACCCACATCAACTGCGAGAGCGTCCACGGAAAACCCGCATCAAGTGAGAGAGCGATCTCCTGCAGGTGTGAACATTCCCACGACTGGGGTCTGTGGGCGTATCCATGTCATGCGCCGGTGGTGGCTCGCTTAGAATTGACTGAGATGTACGGACTTCGAAGCGCTTGATTTCGGGTTGCGTAGGAGAACGAAACACGGAACGAGCGGCTGCGATTGCGCCAGTGGTCGGCTCATAACAGGAGGAATCCCCATGGCTGAGCACAACGGCGGCAATCGCGGCGGCAACGACCGCGGCCCTTTCCGCGGGACAAACAATTCGGGCGGAGAACCGCGTGGATTCCGTTCCCGTGATGACCGGAGCCCGGAGGGTCCAAAGCGTGCGTCCGGGTCCGGCGACCGCAAGTCCTTTGGTGAACGGAAGCCTTTTGGGGACCGTGACAACAAGCCGTATGGTGATCGTCCGCGCCGTGAGGGCGACGGCGACCGCCGCAGCTTTGGCGGCGCGGAGCGTAAGCCGTTCAGCGGCGGTGGTGAACGGAAGCCCTTTGGGGACCGTGACAACAAGCCGTATGGTGATCGTCCGCGCCGTGAGGGCGACGGCGACCGCCGCAGCTTCGGTGGCGGCGAGCGTAAGCCGTTCAGCGGTGGCGGGGAGCGTAAGCCGTTCAGCGGCGGCGGTGAGCGGAAGCCCTATGGGGACCGTGACAACAAGCCGTACGGCGATCGTCCGCGCCGTGAGGGTGACGGCGACCGCCGCAGCTTCGGTGGCGGCGAGCGTAAGCCGTTTGGGGAGCGTGATAACAAGCCGTATGGTGATCGTCCGCGCCGTGAGGGTGACGGCGACCGCCGCAGCTTCGGTGGCGGGGAGCGTAAGCCGTTCAGCGGCGGCGGTGAGCGGAAGCCCTATGGGGACCGTGACAACAAGCCGTACGGCGATCGTCCGCGCCGTGAGGGTGACGGCGACCGCCGCAGCTTCGGTGGCGGGGAGCGTAAGCCGTTCGGCGACCGCCAAGAGCGCGCACCCCGCAGCTTCGACCGTGGCGACTCCGGTCCCCGTCACTTCGGACGGGACCGTGCTGAGGAGCGCCCGGTCCGGGTTCCCAACGCGCGTGATCTTCGCAGCGCCAACCGGCCCGACCGCGAACGGTCCCCGGAGATCGATGAAGATGTCACGGGCAAGGAACTTGACCGCGCCACCCAGCACCAGATCAAGACGCTGGAAGCCAAGAGCGCGGAATGGGTGGCCCGCCATCTCGTTATGGCTGGGCGCCTCATTGATGAAGAACCCGAGCTCGCCTTCCAGCATGCCCTTGCTGCGAGCAGGCGCGGTGGCCGGCTGGCAGCCGTCAGGGAGGCTGTAGGCCTGACCGCGTACGCGGCAGGACACTACGGCGAGGCGCTGCGCGAGTTCCGGACCTACCGCCGCATCAGCGGCTCCAACGTTCACTTGCCTGTCATGGCAGACTGCGAACGCGGCCTGGGCCGTCCGGACCGTGCCTTGGATGTTGTCCGTTCCGAGGAGGCCAATGACCTGGACGCTCCGGGCAAGGCCGAACTGGCCATCGTGGCGGCCGGAGCACGGACCGATCTGGGTCAGCTGGACGCTGCAGTGGCGGAGCTGGAAATCGCCCAGCTGGACATCAACCGCGCATTCTCCTACAGCCCCCGGCTGTTCCGCGCCTACGCTGACGCCCTGGCCGCCGTCGGCCGCCAGGAGGAAGCCGCTAAATGGCAGAAGCAGGCCGTCGTGGCTGAGAACGCCCTGGGCCTCAGCGTCGACGAAGAACCGGACATCGTGGATCTCGGCTGGGACGAGGAAGAGGAAGCCCGGGAGGAGGCCCAGCGCCGCCGTCTGCTGGAACGTGCGGCCGGAGTCCCGGAAACCAGTGCCGCGGCTGCTGCTGCAGCACGGACCGTAACCGCGGGTGAGGCCCCTGCCGAAGCCGCGGGTATGGACGCCTCCGTTGATGACATGGAGTCCGACTATTTCGAGTCTGATGACGCCGAGTCCGACGCGGACTCCATCGAGTCAGATGAACTCGAATCAGATGAACTCGAACCGGACGGCGCCGAACCCGAGGCCAAGAAAGCGGCCGCATCGGACCGGAACGACTTCGTCCCCGAGGATTCAGTCCACGACGATGCAGCCGACGCCGGCGACCTTGAAACCGGCCATTCCGAGCGACAGGACAGCTAACCCGCTATGACTGAAGTTCCCCTGATCTCCCTGTTCGACGCGCTCCTGGCAGACCTTGACGGTGTGGTGTACGCGGGCCCGCACGCCATTCCCGGCGCAGTGGAGTCTTTGCAGTTGCTCGCCGGCCTGGGGATCGGTTTGGGCTACGTCACCAACAACGCGTCCCGAACGCCCGCGCAGGTTGCCGCGCACCTGCGTGAGCTGGGCGCGCCGGCCGAGGACAGCCAGGTTGTCAGCTCCTCCCAGGCGGCAGCCGAGCTCCTGGCCTCCATGCTGGCCCCCGGGGCCAGGGTGTTGATCACCGGAAGCCCGGCGCTGGCGCAGGAGATCGAGTTGGTGGGACTGGCCCCCGTTACCGGCCAGGACCAAGACCCTGTGGCCGTGGTCCAGGGCTTCAACCCGGGGATCGGCTGGAAGGAACTGGCTGAGGCCTCCTACGTCGTCTCGGCCGGCGCCCTCTGGGTGGCCACCAACACGGACATGACCATCCCGCAATCACGCGGGATCGCCCCCGGCAACGGAGCCCTGGTGGCAGCCGTCGCGGCAGCAACGGGCCAGACGCCGCTGGTGGCCGGCAAGCCCGAAGCCCCGCTGTTCCACTCAGCCGCCAAGCGTCTTGCCGCCGACCGCCCGCTGGTGGTGGGGGACAGGCTGGACACTGACATCCTGGGCGGCAATAACGCAGGGTTTGCCACGGTGGCGGTATTGACCGGCATCGATACCAAACACACGATCCTCGCCGCCCGCGCTGCCGAGCGTCCGGACTACATCATTGCCGAACTCGGCGACCTGCACCGCCCCTATCCCGCCGTCTCCACCACTGACGGGACCTACGTCTGTGGGGACGCACAGGCACATGCCGATGGCGACACCGTCAGCATCCTGGGCCATGAGGACGACCTGAACGCCTGGCGTGCCGCCTGCGCCGCCTGGTGGGCCGCCGTGCCGGAGGCCGCCGAAGCCCGGGCACCCCAACTCAAATGGCGCACCGCGTAAATCAGTAGACTGGTCCAATGACTGAGCTGAACGACGAGCACAACGGCGCAACAGCCCAGCAGACACCACAGTGGCCCGCCACGGTCACGGAGGGCATCACCGATCCCCGGATTGCGTCCCTCGTGGCTGCCCTGGACGGCGTGGCGGACAGGCCGGTCGCTGAACACGAGGGCGTCTATGCAGAACTGCACGACGCCCTGCTGCAGGCCCTCGACGACGACGCTCCCAACAGCGAAGGAAAGGCCTGAGCATGGCACGGCTTGACCAGGCCCTGGTGGCCCGCGGCCTGGCGAGGTCGCGGACCCACGCCGCTGCACTGATAGCCGAAGGCAAAGTGAGCTCCGCCGGGCTGGTTCTGTCCAAGGCCTCCCTCCAGGTCCCTGAGGACAGGGACCTGGCCGTTGAGCATACCGACGAGGACAACTATGTCAGCCGGGCCGGCCACAAGCTCGCCGGAGCGTTGGACGCCTTCCCGGAGGTCATCGTTGACGGCAAACGGTGCCTGGACGCCGGCGCATCCACCGGCGGCTTCACCGAGGTGCTCCTTCGGCGCGGTGCGGCGCATGTGGTGGCGGTCGACGTCGGGCATGGCCAGCTGGTGCCCCAACTACGCGAGGATCCCCGCGTCGCCGTGCACGAAGGCATGAACGTGCGCTACATGACGCCGGCGGATATCGGCGGCGAGGCCGAACTTACCGTGGCCGATCTCTCCTTCATCTCGCTGACCCTGGTGACCCACCCGCTGGCCGTGTGCACACGGCCCGGCGGTGACCTGGTGCTCATGGTGAAGCCGCAGTTCGAGATCGGCAAGGACCGGCTGGGCCGCACCGGGGTGGTGACCTCGGAACGCGAACGCCGGATGGCGGTCGAAAAAGTCGCCAATGCAGCGCTCGACGCCGGACTGGACTTGTGCGGCCTGGCGGCGAGCCCCTTGCCGGGTCAGGACGGAAACGTCGAATACTTCCTGTGGATAAAGCGGAGGATGGCGCGGGACCTGCCTAAGATCGAAGAGCGCCAGGCGGCCGTTGATGGCCTGCTTGGACGAATCTGGCCGAACCACTAGAAAGCGGAACCTGATGACCAGGCGAGTACTTGTCCTTGCCCATACCGGCCGCGAGGAATCCCTGAAGGCTGCCTGGGAAGCCTGTGCCCAGCTCCACGACTCAGGAATCACCCCGGTCATGCAGGAATCCGAACTGGCGGACATGGAACGGTTCTTTGGCCACCTCACCCAGCCGGTGGAGATCCTTCATGACCATGTGCGGCTGCCCGACGTAGAGCTCGTGATGGTCCTGGGAGGTGACGGCACCATACTGCGCGCCGCGGAACTGGTCCGAGAAGTCGATGTTCCGCTGCTGGGCGTCAACCTGGGCCACGTAGGGTTCCTGGCCGAGAGTGAGCGCGCGGACCTGGCCCAGACCGTGGAATGGATTGCCCGCCGCGACTACACGGTGGAAGAGCGCATGACCATCGACGTGCAGGTCTGGGTGCGCGGCCAAAAGATCTGGCACACGTGGGCGCTCAACGAGGCCGCGATCGAAAAGGGCAACCGCGAACGCATGCTGGAGCTGGTCACCGAAGTGGACGAACGCCCCCTGTCAGCCTTTGGCTGCGACGGCGTGGTCCTGGCCACGCCCACCGGCTCCACCGCGTACGCCTTTTCAGCCGGCGGCCCCGTGGTCTGGCCGGAGGTGGAGGCCCTGCTGATCGTTCCCATCAGCGCCCACGCTCTCTTCGCCAAGCCGCTGGTCGTATCACCGCGGTCGCGGCTGGCAGTGGAAGTGCTCACCCGCACCGGCGCCGAGGGCGTGCTCTGGTGCGACGGCCGCCGTTCGGTGGACCTCCCGCCCGGCGCGCGCGTGGAAGTGACGAAGTCACCCACCCCCGTCCGTCTCGCCCGGACACACCAGACGCCGTTTTCCGCCCGGCTGGTGCGCAAGTTCGAGTTGCCCATCCACGGCTGGCGCGGGCCGGTTCCCCAGTCGGATGCCATTCACACCGGCCCCATCCCGGTGGTGCGGACCCCCTCTCCGATGCCGCCGCTCCAGGTGAGCTCCAAGGACCAGCCAGAAGACGAATCCGATCCCGCGAACGCAAAGTGAACCATGCTTGAAGAACTGAGAATCCGCGATCTGGGCGTCATCACCGACGCCACCCTGCCCCTGGGCCCAGGCCTGAGCGTCGTCACCGGCGAAACCGGTGCCGGCAAGACGATGGTGGTCACCGCCGTCGGACTCCTGCTGGGGGCCCGATCCGACGCCGGTGCGGTGCGCAGCGGCGCGAAGAGCGCCACCGCGGAAGCCGTGCTGAAGCTCGACGCCACGCACCCGGCGATTGCCCGGGCAGTGGACGCCGGCGCCGACGTCGAAGAGTTCGACGGCGGCGCGGAACTTATCCTTGCCCGGCGCCTTGGCGCGGACGGGCGCAGCCGTGCCTTCCTGGGCGGCCGCGCCGCGCCGGTGGGCGTGCTCGCCGAGATCGGCGAGACACTCGTGGTGGTGCACGGCCAGTCGGACCAGATCAGGCTGAAGGGGGCCGTGGCCCAGCGCGGTGCCTTGGACAAGTTCGCCGGCGAGGCACTGGCGGGTCCGCTGGGCGCCTACCAGTCCCTGTACGGCCACTGGAAGGCCAGCCAGACGGAGCTGGAGACCCTCCGCAACGCAGCCCGTGACAGGCTCCGTGAGGCCGAGTCGTTGGAGATCGCGCTGGCCGAGATTGACGAGGTGGACCCGCAGCCGGGGGAGGACGAATCCCTGAAGGCGGAGGCCGTGAAACTGGCCAACGTGGAGGAGCTCAGGATCGCGGCCAACACCGCGCACCAGGCCCTCATCGCAGAGGACTACGGTGACGAGGGCGATGCCACCACCCTCGTGGACGCTGCGAAGCGAACCCTCGAAAACGTAGCTGAACACGACGCGGAGCTCGGTGCTGCCGCCGCACGCCTGGCGGAAGTGGGTTTCCTGCTCAACGACATCGCCACGGAACTGGCCAGTTACCAGGCGGGCCTGGACTCGGAGGGCCCCGAACGGCTCGCCGAGATCGAGGACCGCAGGGCAGCACTGGCCAAACTGGTCCGGAAGTACGCTCCCAGCATCGACGAAGTCCTTGTCTGGGCGGAAAACGCCCGGGTCCGTTTCGACGAATTGCAGGACGATTCCACCCGGATCGAGGCGCTGGACGCCGAAGTCATCAAGGCGGAGGCTGAGCTGCAGAAGCAGGCCGCCGCGCTCAGCAAGATCCGGGCCAAGGCAGCCAAGGACCTCTCGGCCCGCGTGAGCGCGGAGCTCAAGGCGCTGGCCATGGCGGACGCCACCCTGCTGATCACTCTCGAACCTGCCGGACAGCTGAGCCCGCACGGCGCCGATGAGATCTCGTTCCTGCTGCAGCCGCATTCCGGGGCTCCGGCGCGGCCGCTGGGGAAGGGCGCCTCCGGGGGTGAGCTGTCCCGTGTGATGCTTGCCATCGAAGTGGTGCTGGCAGCTGTGGACCCGGTCCCCACCTTTGTGTTCGACGAAGTGGACGCCGGCGTCGGCGGGCGGGCCGCCGTCGAGATCGGACGCCGGCTGGCCATGCTCGCCCGGCACGTGCAGGTGCTGGTGGTCACACACCTGCCGCAGGTGGCGGCCTTCGCCGACCAGCACATCACCGTCACCAAAACGTCGGTCAGGGGAGCCGACGGCGGCACCGCCACCGGGTTCACGTCCAGTGATGTGCGACTCCTCAACGCCGCTGAACGGGTCAGGGAACTGGCCCGCATGCTCGCGGGCCAGGAGGACTCCGAATCGGCGCAGGCACACGCCCAGGAGCTCCTGGACGACGCAAAACTACTGCCGCAGCGGGCCTGACCCGCGGCCAACCCTTGATCGGAGGGGGTCCGGCCGTGCACACTGGATCATTTGGGGAACCAGTTCCTGATCCGGGAGAGGCTCAATTGATGATAGGCTCGAATTCCGTGGTGCAGCGATCAAATTCCCGTGTAAATTCCCGGTTCCCGGGCTCGTCCAAGACGACCAAACACATCTTCGTAACCGGTGGTGTGGCGTCCTCGCTCGGTAAGGGACTGACGGCTTCGAGCCTCGGTCACCTCCTGCGGGCACGCGGCTTGTCTGTAACTATGCAGAAGCTCGATCCCTATCTGAACGTGGATCCGGGCACGATGAACCCTTTCCAGCACGGTGAAGTCTTCGTCACGGACGACGGCGCCGAAACCGACCTGGACATTGGCCACTACGAGCGGTTCCTGGACGAAAACCTGGAAGGGTCCGCCAACGTCACCACCGGGCAGGTGTACTCCACCGTCATCGCCAAGGAACGCCGCGGCGAGTACCTCGGTGACACCGTCCAGGTCATTCCGCACATTACCGATGAGATCAAGCGCCGCATGCGCCTGCCTGCAGAGGGCAAGAACGCGCCGGACGTGATCATCACCGAAATCGGCGGCACCGTGGGCGACATCGAGTCGCAGCCGTTCCTCGAGTCCGCCCGCCAGGTCCGCCAGGACGTCGGCCGCGGCAATGTCTTCTTCGTCCACGTCTCCCTGGTTCCCTACATCGGGCCGTCGCAGGAACTGAAGACCAAGCCCACTCAGCACTCCGTGGCCGCCCTGCGTTCCATCGGTATCCAGCCCGAAGCAATCGTGATCCGTTCGGACCGCGAGATTCCCGAGGCGATGCGGGCCAAGATCGGCCGCATGTGCGATGTTGACCTTGAGGCCGTCATCGGCTGCCCCGATGCCCCCAGCATCTACGACATCCCCAAGACCCTGCACACCCAGGGCCTGGACTCCTACATCGTCCGCGCCCTGGACCTGCCCTTCAAGGACGTTGACTGGACCAGCTGGGACAAGCTGCTCGAAGCCGTCCACAACCCCAAGCGCCACGTCGAGATCGCCCTGGTGGGCAAGTACATCGACCTCCCGGACGCCTACCTGTCCGTGACCGAAGCCCTCCGGGCGGGCGGCTTCGCCAATGACACCAAGGTCAAGATCCGCTGGGTGCCCTCGGACGAATGCGAAACCCACGAGGGCGCAGTGGCGTCCCTCGACGGCGTGGATGCCATCTGCGTACCCGGCGGCTTCGGAATCCGCGGGCTCGAAGGAAAGCTGGGCGCCCTCAAATACGCCCGCGAATCCAAGCTGCCCGTCCTGGGCCTCTGCCTCGGCCTGCAGTGCATGGTGATCGAATACGCACGCAACGTGGTGGGCCTTGAGGGCGCATCCTCCAGCGAATTCGAACCCGACTCCAAATACCCCGTCATCGCCACCATGGAAGAACAGCTGGACATCGTGGAAGGCAAGGGCGATCTTGGCGGCACCATGCGCCTTGGCCTGTACGAGGCCAAGCTCGATGAAGGCTCCGTCATCGCGGAAACCTACGGCAAGACCACAGTCAGCGAACGCCACCGGCACCGCTATGAGGTCAACAACAAGTACCGCGAGCAAATTGCCGCCGAGGGGCTGGTCTTCTCCGGCACGTCACCGGACGGCAAGCTCGTGGAATATGTTGAGCTGCCCCGCGAGGTCCACCCGTACTACGTGGCAACCCAGGCCCACCCGGAGCTGAGCTCGCGCCCCACCAGGCCCCACCCGCTCTTCATTGGCCTGATCAAAGCCGCGCTGGACCACCAGAACGCGCAGAACCAGGACACTGAGCAGGCACCGGCAGCCGAGCCGGCACATACGGTTGCCGCACAATAGAACCGAATAAGTAAAGGACGGCGCGATGCCCGGTACACCTGAGACGACCCCGGCTGCAAAGCAGGTTTCGGATGCACCGAGCCCGCGCCGTCTTTTGTCCACGGAGAAGGTCTACGAAGGCCGGATCTGGGACGTTGTGAGCGACAGCTTCCAGCTAAGCGAGGCCGGCGAGGCGCTGACCCGTGACTACATTGACCATCCGGGCGCTGTGGCGGTCCTGCCGATGAACGAGGCAGGTGAGGTCCTGCTCATCCGGCAGTACCGCCACCCCGTCGGCATGGACCTCTGGGAAATCCCGGCCGGACTCCTGGACGTGGAAGGCGAGGATTTTGTGGTGGGCGCTGCCCGCGAGCTGGCCGAGGAAGCAGACCTCGCCGCCGCCACGTGGAATGTCCTGGCCGACTTTTTCAACTCACCGGGATCATCCAGCGAGGCCATCAGGATCTACCTCGCCCGCGATCTTACCGACGTGCCGCACCATGAGCGCCACGAGCGGACGGATGAGGAAGCCGAAATCGAGTACCACTGGATCGCCCTGGACGACGCCGTTGCGGGCGTCCTGGCGGGACGGCTGCACAACCCGTCCGCCGTCGTCGGAATCCTCGCCGCGGCCGCGGCGCGCGCCGACGGTTATGCCGGGCTGCGTCCCGGGGACGCGCCCTGGCCGGCGCACCCAAGCCAGCGCTGATGACGGCCGTCCCTTCAGCAGTGGAGGCCGCAGCCCCCGAAAGCGCGGCCCCGGCCGCCCCTCCCCAGAGCCCAATCGACCGCGCCGTGCGGGCCTATCTCCAGCACATGGGCGTCGAACGGGGCCTGGCAGCGAACACGCTCTCCGCCTACCGTCGCGATCTGGCGCGGTACTCCCGATACCTGGCGGCACAGGGATGCCTGGCCCCGGACCAGATCACGCGCCACCATGTGACGGGTTTCGTGCTGGCCCTCAACGACGGTTCCGACGGCGGCACGGCCCTGGGCATCCGCTCCGCAGCCCGCACGATTGTGGCTGTCCGCGGCCTGCACAAGTTCTGGGCGCTCGAAGGCCTGACGACGACGGATCCCGCCAGCGACGTGCACCCGCCCATGCCGGGGAAAAGGCTGCCCAAGGCCATCAGCGTGGACGAAGTCACCCGCATCCTCGAAGCTGCCGGCACCGACACCGCCACCGGCCTTCGTGACCGCGCCCTGCTGGAGTTCCTCTACTCCACCGGGGCCAGGATCAGCGAGGCCGTGGGCCTGGACGTGGACGACATCTCCCTGCAGGAAGCGGAGGAAGGGCCGGCGGTGGTCCGGCTGTTCGGCAAGGGGTCCAAGGAACGGCTGGTGCCGCTCGGCTCCTACGGCGCCCGGGCCGTGGCCGCGTACCTGGTGCGGGGCCGCCCGCTACTGGCGGCGAAAGGCAAGGGCACCCCGGCGCTGTTCCTGAACGCCAGGGGCGGCAGGCTCAGCCGGCAGAGCGCCTGGACCATCCTGAAGGCGGCCGCGGATCGCGCCAACATCACCAAGGACGTTTCGCCGCACACGCTGCGGCATTCCTTTGCCACCCACCTGCTCGAGGGTGGGGCGGATGTCCGCGTGGTGCAGGAACTGCTGGGCCACGCCTCCGTCACCACCACGCAGGTCTACACCCTGGTGACTGCGGATACCCTCCGCGAAATCTATGCCGCCGCCCATCCGAGGGCGCTGGGCTGAGATGACGTACACCGCTGTCACGCTGTGCTTTCTTACCCGGGAGGTCGCCGGAACACCCCAGGTCCTGCTGGGGACCAAGAAGACCGGCTTTGGCATGGGCAAGATCGTTGGGCTGGGCGGCCACGTGGAGCCGGGGGAGACCGATGAGGAGGCAGCCTGCCGCGAGGTGCAGGAGGAAGCCGGCGTCGTGGTCCTGGAGACGGATCTCCGCGACGCCGGTGTGGTGGTTTTCGATTTCCCGGCCCGGCCGGAGTGGAACATGAGCACACGCTTGTTCGTGGCCGAGCGCTGGGACGGTGAGCCGACGGAAAGCGTCGAGATCGCGCCGGAGTGGTTCGACGTCGGGTCCTTGCCGGTTGAACGGATGTGGCAGGACGCGGCCCACTGGCTACCCATGGCGCTGGACGGGTTCCTGCTGCGCCTGACGGTGGTCCTGAACGATGACAATGAGACCGTCCGCGAAGTGCTGGACTACTCCACCCGCTGACGCCAGGACATACGACGGCGGGCCGGCCACCTTCCTGAGGTGACCGGCCCGCCGTCGTCCATTCCTGAATGTCCTACGGTACGTGCCGTTCTTCCGGCCCGTTGTATTCGCTCAGCGGCCGGATCAGTGAGTTTGAGGCAGCCTGTTCCATGATGTGCGCGGTCCAGCCGGTGATCCGGCTGGCCACGAACAGCGGGGTGAACGTCGGGGTGTCGAAGCCCATCAGGTGATAGGTGGGACCTGCCGGGTAGTCGAGGTTCGGCTTGATGGCCTTGGCCTCGTCCATGGCCTGCTCAAGCCCGTTGTACAGTCCCAGCAGCTCCGGCCGGCCGTAGTGGGCGATCATCTTGTCCAGTGCGGCCTTCATGGTGGGAACGCGGGAATCGCCATGCTTGTAGACGCGGTGGCCGAAGCCCATGACCTTCTTCTTCTTCGCCAGTGCGTCCTCCATCCAGGCCTTCGCCCGGGCGGCAGCGTCCTCCAGTGATTCCTCGGGCCGGATGCCGATCTCATCGAAGGTGTGCATCACGGCTTCATTGGCGCCGCCGTGCAAGGGCCCCTTGAGGGCGCCGATGGCAGCCGTGACCGCAGAATGAAGGTCAGCAAGGGTTGAGGTGACCACCCGAGCGGTGAAGGTGGAAGCGTTGAACGAGTGCTCGGCGTACAGGATCATCGAGACGTTGAAGGCCTCAATGACCTCGTCCACGGGGTCTTCGCCGAAGGCCATCCACAGGAAGTTCGCTGAGTAGCCCAGCTCCTCCCGCGGTTCCACCACGTCCTGGCCGCGCCGGCGGCGTTGATCGTAAGCGACCACCGCGGGCATGGCGGCGAACAGGTCCACGGCCTTGGCCATGTTGGCCTCGGGCGAGGAATCCTCGGCGAGCTCATGCCTGGCGCCCAGGACGGAGGCCGCCGTCCGGCACACATCCATGGGGTGCGCGGTGGTGGGCAGGGCATCAATAACCTGCTTCAGCACCGGATCCAGGGCGCGGCCGGCGCGCTCGCGGGCGGAGAAGGCGGACAGTTCCTCGGGGGTGGGCAGCTCGCCGTTCCAGAGCAGGTAGGCCACCTCCTCGAAACTGCACTTTGCGGCCAGCTCCTGGACGGGGTAGCCGCGGTACAACAGCGAGTTGGTATCGGGGTTGACCTTGGAGACCGCGGTGTAGTCCACCACGACGCCGGCCAGGCCCTTCTTAATATCTTCAGCAGCCATGTTGAACTCCTTCGTTCTTTCGGGTTTCCCGGGCCCTAGCGGACGCCGGGAATCTGGAAGTTGAAAACGCCGGTATCGAATCGGTTGTAGGCCTCGTAGTCAACGAGGTCATAGAGACGCGCACGGGTGAGCATGTTCTCCACCTGTGCTTCCTGGGATCCTGTTGCCTTAATCGATTCCAGCGTACGCTCTGCAGCGCCCATGGCAATGCGCAGGAGCGTGACCGGGTAGATCACCATGTTCACGCCCACCGACTGCAGCTGGTCCACAGTGAACAGATCGCTCTTGCCGAACTCGGTCATGTTGGCCAGGACGGGTACGTCCACGGCATCACGGATGGCCTGGAACTCGGACAGGTCCTTCATGGCCTCCGGGAATATGGCGTCGGCGCCGGCGTCCACCAGGGCGCGGGCCCGCTCCTGGGCGGCTTCGATCCCTTCGACCGCCCGGATGTCGGTCCGGGCCATAATGAGGAAATTCGGGTCCCGGCGCGCGTCCGCCGCCGCCCGGATCCGCTTGGTGGCCGTGTCCAGGTCCACCACGTTCTTGCCGTCCAGGTGGCCGCAACGCTTCGGGTTGAACTGGTCCTCGATGTGGCAGCCGGCCAGGCCGGCGTTTTCGAGTTCCTGGATGCTGCGGGCCACGTTCATGGGCTCGCCGAACCCGGTGTCCGCGTCCACCAGGCAGGGCAGATCAGTCATGCGGGCGATCTGCCCTGCCCGGGTGGCAACCTCCGTCAGGGTGGTCAGGCCGATGTCCGGCAGGCCAAGGTCGTTGGCCAGCACTGCACCGGAGATGTAGACGCCGGCGAAGCCCTTTTCCTCGATCAGCCGTGCCGAGAGGGGACTGAATGCGCCGGGGAACTGCACGATGGTGCCGGAGGCGAGCATCTCGCGCAGTGCGACGCGCTTCTGCTCCGGTGTTGTTTTGGAGTACAGCATGGGTTCTCCCTGTCAGAGGTTGGAAGGGGTTGCCTAGAAGAGGCCGGCGGGGGCGTCGCTGAGGTTGATCACGCCGGGGGCGGCAGTGATGTTCAACTGGTCCAGTTCGCCGGCGCCCAGGTTCGGCAGGTTCTCGGCGGCGGCGAGGAAACGTTCGATTTCCTCCTCGGTCACGAGGCCGGCAGCCAGGGTGCGGAACTTGTTGATGTACTGCTGGCGGGCGAACGGCCTGGCGCCGAGCGGGTGGGCGTCGGCCACGGCGATCTCATCAGTGATGACAGTGCCGTTGTTGAGGGTGATTTCCACTGATCCGCCGAAGGCCTTCTCCGCGATGTCCAGCGAGTGGTAGCGGCGGGTCCATTCCGGGTCTTCCTCGGTGGTGACCTTGTGCCACAGCTCCACGGTGTCCGGCCGGCCGGCACGTTCCGGGGCGTAGGAGTCAACGTGGTGCCACGCGCCGTCCTGCAGGGCGACCGTGAAGATGTACGGGATGGAATGGTCCAGGGTTTCGCGGCTGGCCGTGGGGCTGTACTTCTGGGGGTCGTTGGCGCCGGAACCGATCACGTAGTGCGTATGGTGGCTGGTCTTGATGAGGACCGACTTCACGTTGGCGGGGTCCGTGGCCTCCGGGTGCTCCTTGTGCAGTTTGCGGGCCAGGTCGATCCAGGCCTGGGCCTGGTACTCGGCGGAGTGTTCCTTGGTGTACGTGTCCATGATGGCCCGTTTTGCCTCGCCGGCCTCGGGCAGCGGGACCTCGTAGGAGGCGTCCGGGCCGTCCAGCATCCAGGCAATGACACCGTCTTCGCCTTCGTAGATCGGGACGGGGGACGTCTGGCCGCGCATGGCACGGTCCACGGCTTCAACGGCCATCTTGCCGGCGAACGCGGGAGCGTGCGCCTTCCAGGTGGAAATTTCGCCCTTCCGCGACTGGCGGGTGGCAGTGGTGGTGTGGAGGGCCTGGCCGACCGACTGGAAGATGGTTTCAACATCAAGGTCCAGGAGGGTGCCGATGCCGGCAGCTGCGGAGGGACCGAGGTGGGCCACATGGTCGATCTTGTGCTTGTGCAGGCAGATGGCCTTGACCAGGTTGACCTGGATTTCGTAGCCGGTGGTGATGCCGCGGATCAGGTCCTTGCCGCTGGCCCCCACGTGCTGCGCCACGGCGAGGATCGGCGGGATATTGTCGCCGGGGTGCGAGTATTCGGCCGCCAGGAAGGTGTCGTGGTAGTCGAGCTCACGTACGGCCACGCCGTTGGCCCAGGCCGCCCATTCGGTGGAGACCCTGTCGGTGATGCCGAAGACACCCGACCCCTTGCCGTTGGTGGTGGGTGCGTGGGTCAGCGCCTGGGCACGGGCGGCGACGATGGGCCCGCGGTTCAGGGAAGCGATGGCGACGGACGCGTTGTCGATGACCCGGTTGATGACCATCTCGGTGACCTCGGGGGTGACCTCGACGGGGTCGGCGGCGACCTCAGCGATCTTGTGCGCCAGCTGGTCTTTTCGGGCGAGGTTCTCTTCGCTCTTGTAGACCCGGACGTGGTTGAGCTTAACCATGATGCTCCTCATTCGGTGAGTGGGTTGCTTTAACGTGGGAAAGGCTGCGGTGCAGATGCACGGTGGTGGCGGCTTCGGCGAGTTTGGCGTTGCCGGCGGCGATGGCCTCGGCAATTGCGGCGTGTTCGGCCGCTGCTGCGTTCAGGCGCGCGGCGTCGTCGGCTGCCAGCCGGCGGACCCGGACCAGGTGGACCCGAAGACTGCGCATCGCCTGGGCGAGATAGGAATTGGAGATCGCGGCATCGATTGCCTCATCGAGGCGCCCCACCAGGGCGTAATATTCGTGCCGGGCGGGATCATCCTGGCTGATGAGTTCGGGGGCGCGCAGAAGATCGGCGTGAAGCTGTGCGAACACGGCTCGCTCGCCGCGTTCGGCGGCCAGTGCGGCGGCCTTGCCCTCGAGGGTCGCGCGGAGCTCGAACATCTCATCGATGTCCTCCAGGGAGATATCGGTGACGACGACGCCGCGGCCGCCTGCCGCCGTCGTGAGCCCCTCCGCGTTGAGCCTGCTGAGCGCCTCCCGGACGGGGGTGCGGGACACGCCGAGGCGTTCGGACTGTTCCACTTCGGCGAGGACGGTGCCCGGCGCGAGGCGCCACTCGATAATGTCCTCGCGCAGTGCCGCATAGGCTTTGTCGCTGGCTCGCAACGTTCCTCCCGTCATGTCGTGGATGTCCTCCAGTGTATACACGAAATCCGTTCGGCGCCTAGCTTTCGCTTATCTGCCGGGTGAATGAGGCATCAATGTATACAGAACCCTTGTGTTGCCTCGAGTCTGCGCATAGCATGAAGGGCAAATGTCAGCGTGGACGGGAGCTCATCATGGCCGGTAGGAATTATCAGGAAACGTATTCGCGGAGCCTGGAAAAGCGCGACGACTTCTGGCTTGAGGCTTCCCGGGCGGTGTCGTGGACCAAGGAACCCGCTGTGGCGTTGGATGACTCGGCGGCGCCCCTGTACCGCTGGTTTCCCGACGGCGTGCTTAACACCTCCTACAACGCCCTGGACCGGCATGTCGAGGCAGGCCGCGGAGACCAGGACGCCCTCATCTATGACTCGGCGATGCTGGGAATCAAACGCAGCTTCACCTACGCCGAACTGACTGCACTGGTGGCACGGTTTGCCGGGGTGTTGCGCTCGCAGGGCGTGGGCAAGGGAGACCGGGTGGTCATCTACATGCCCATGATCCCGGAAGCGGCCATTGCCATGCTGGCGACCGCCCGGCTGGGGGCGGTGCATTCTGTGGTGTTCGGCGGTTTCGCGCCCAAAGAGCTGGCGGCGCGGATCGATGACGCCAAGCCCTCTGTCATCGTCACCGCCACGGGCGGCATGGAGCCCAGCCGGCGGGTGGAGTATCTGCCTGCCGTCGCCGAAGCCCTCGCCCTGAGCACCGCCGGCCCGCTGCCGGTCATCGTCAAGGGCCGGGAAGGATTCGCAGCCGCGCTCTCAGACTTCCCGGGGTGGCTGGACTGGGACCAGGCCATGGAAGATGCCGTTCCGGCGGCGCCCGTGGACGTGGCCGCCACGGATCCGCTCTACATTCTGTACACCTCCGGCACCACGGGCGCACCCAAGGGCGTCGTGCGGGACAACGGCGGCCACGCCGTCGCCCTTTCCTGGACCATGGCCAACATCTACGACATCGGGCCCGGCGAGGTGATGTGGACGGCGTCGGATGCCGGCTGGGTGGTGGGCCACTCCTACATCGTCTACGGACCGCTCCTGGCAGGTGCCACCACGGTCCTGTACGAGGGCAAGCCGGTGGGCACCCCCGACGCCGGGGCGTTCTGGCGCGTCATCGAGGACCACAAGGTCAATGTACTGTTCACGGCGCCGACCGCCCTCCGGGCGATCCGCAAGGCCGATCCCCACGCCGCGGAGCTGGCCCGTTACGACATCTCCAGCCTCCGCACGCTGTTTGCAGCCGGAGAACGTCTCGATACCGAAACCTACCGCTGGGCCGGCGAGGTCCTGGGCGTCCCCGTGGTGGACCACTGGTGGCAGACCGAAACCGGCTGGGCCATTTGCGCCAATCCGCGCGGCCTGGAGGACCTTCCCTTCAAACCCGGCTCACCCACCGTCCCCATGCCCGGCTATGCCCTCAGCATCGTGGACAGCTCCGGCGAGCCCGTGGAGCCGGGGGAGGAGGGGAATATTGTCCTGGGTCTGCCGCTGCCCCCCGGCACCCTGACCACACTCTGGCAAAACGATGACCGCTACGTGTCCTCCTATCTTGCGGCCTTCGAGGGCACCTACGTGACGGGCGACAGCGGATACCGGGACGCCGACGGCTATGTCTTTGTGATGGGCCGCACCGATGACATCATCAACGTGGCCGGTCACCGGCTGTCCACCGGCGCCATTGAGCAGGTCATTTCCAGCCACCCGGCGGTGGCGGAGTGTGCCGTGATCGGGGTGGCGGATCCACTCAAGGGGCAGCGCGCCTCCGCGTATGTGGTCCTCAAAGCCGGGGCGGAAACCGACGAAGCCGAACTGGCCCGCGAGCTGGTTGCCCTGGTGCGGAAGAACATAGGGCCTGTGGCCGATTTTAAGCACGCCACCGTGGTTCATGCCCTGCCCAAGACCCGGTCGGGCAAGATCCTCCGCAAGACCATGCGGCAAATTGCCGACGGCGACCCGTACGTTGTGCCCTCCACGATTGAGGACCCGGAAGTCATCGGACAGCTGGTGGGGGTGCTGCGGCCGGACGGGGCAGCCTAGGACCGGTTCCAGCCGTATTCGTTCTCCGGGCGCCCCGGGGTGCCGTAGCGGGGGGCCCGGGTGGCCGCGCCGGCGTCGGCAAGGTATTCGAGGTAGCGGCGGGCGGTCACCCGCGACATCCCTAGCGCCGCCATCACCTCCGTGGCCGAAACAGCGCTCGGCTGCTGCTTCAGGTACTCCTTAACGGAGTCGAGGGTGGAGCCGGAGAGGCCTTTCGGCAACGGCAGTTCCGACGGCGCCCGGAGGCTTGCGAACGCCTGATCCACATCGCTTTGGGACGCCCCCGCCCTGCCCGCCCCTGCCGCCGGCGAAGCCAGTTGCTGCCGGAAGAGCCGGTAGCTGCCCAGCTTGTCCGCAAACGTGGCGTAGGTGAAGGGCTTGATCAGGTACTGGACCACCCCGATGGCAACCGCGCTCCGGACAATCGCCACCTCGCGCACCGCCGTAATCGCAATAATGTCCGCCAGGATGCCGGCGGCCCGCATTCGCCGCGCAATGTCCAGGCCGTGCAGGTCCGGGAGGTTCATGTCCAGGAGGACGAGTTCCACGGGTTGGCCTGCGGCCGCGAGTTCCGTGAGGAGCCGGAGCGCGGACTGTCCGTCCGGTGCGGTGCCGGCCAGCGAGAAACCCGGGATCCGGCCCACATAGGCCGCATGGGCGGCAGACGCCACCGGTTCGTCCTCAACCACGAGGACGCGGATATCACTCACAGGACCTGCTCCTTTTTATCGGTTCCGGCGGCCAGGGCCGGCAGGAACACATGGAAGCGCGCGCCGTGTGTGCCTGTGATGGTCATGCTACCGTCCAGACGCTGGACGGCCTGCCGGACCAGGGCCAGGCCGATGCCTCGTCCAAAGGGACCCGCCGCCTTGGTACTGAAGCCCTGCCGGAAGATGTCCTCCACAGCGGCCGGGTCCACGCCGGGGCCCGAATCCTCGACCATGATGTCCAGTCCCTCGGCGTCCGACTCAACCGTCAGCTGCACCCACTTCGGTGCCTCGCCATCGGCCGCGGCGTCGATGGCGTTGTCCAGGAGATTCCCCAGGATGGTGACCAGGTCCTGGACCGCAAGGCCGGTGACGGATGCAGAGCCTTCGGCCGCGAGCGTCAGCTTGACGCCGCGCTCGTTCGCTTCGGCAGCCTTGCCCATGATCAGGGCGCTGAGGACGGGTTCGTCCACGGAGTTCACCATCTCGTCCGTGAGCTGCTGGCTCAGTTCAAGGTCCTTCGTGGCGAACTCGAGGGCCTCCCGGGTACGGCCCAGTTCCAGCAGGGACACCATGGTGTGCAGCCGGTTGGCGTGCTCGTGGGTCTGGGCGCGCAGGGCATCGGAGAGAGTGCGCATGGTCTCGAGTTCACTGCCCAGGGATTCGATCTCCGTCCGGTCGCGGATGGTGGCAACGGTCCCGAAGACGGCCGGGCGGCGGATACCGGGGGAGACGGGCTCCACGGCAGGGCCCTGGTTCACCACCACAATCCGCGGACCCGTCAGGTGGATCTCATCGTGGGCGGGGCGGCCCGATTCGAAGAGGGCCTTCAGGCTCGGTGCCAGCGGGAGGTCCGCCAGCAGCGGCGGCCGCGAAGGGTCCTCGTCCGAGCCGCAGGGCTCCAGGCCCAGCAGGTCCGCTGCCTGGTCGTTGTACATCACCACCCTGCCTTTGGTGTCGATGAGTATGAGTCCTTCGCGGACGGAATGAAGCACCGATTCGTAATAGGCAAACAGCTGCGCCAACTGCTCGGGGCCCCAGCCTCGGGTGACACGGCGCAGGTACCGGCCCAGCAGCCAGGACGCCAGTGACCCGCCTATCAGCAGTGCGGCGCCGAGGGCCAGCAACGCCGGCAACCGGCCGGACAAGGCAACATCGACTGTCCGGACCGTGACGCCGGCGGCCACCAGGGCCCTGACCTTCCCGGCCGCGTCCTTGACCGGGACCACCGTCCGCACTGACGGCCCGAGGGTTCCGGCGGTGACTTCGGTAAAGACTTCACCGCGGAGCGGAGCGTCGATCGAGCCGATGTAGGGCCTGCCGAGTTCCTCGTTCCGGGGATGGGTCCAGCGTGTCCTGTCGGGGGCCATGATGGTGACGAAATCCGTTCCGGAACCAGCCATGACGTCCAGCGCGTACGGCTGCAGCAGCGCGGACGGATCCGGTGTGTCGGCCGCCTGCAGGACCAGGGGATTGGCGGCAACAGCGGCGGCCACCCCCGTCATCCGCCGGCCGGCTTCCTCATAGCTGCGGTCCCGGGCATCAACGTAAGTGGCAGTACCGACGATCGCGATGAAGGCAAGCACGATGAGCAGGTTGGCAACAAACAGCCTGCGGGCGATACTCCAGCGGTGGATCATCAAGCACCTCCCATGACCAATATGAACGCAACGGTGAGCTAAGTCACGGCGTGCCCAATGATGGATATCACACCAGACTGACGCGATGTGCCCAGAGAATGCGCCGCAGCGTCTACCAGAATATCCATGCAAGGAGACACATCATGGCTTCTCAACGAGGAGAGTCAGCGGCGCCTGCGAAGGCCGCCCGCAAGGGCCTCGACAAATCCCACTACCTTTACATGGCCGTCATCGCAGCCGTCATCCTGGGCGCACTCGTCGGCCTGATCTTCCCTGAGGTCGGCAAATCGCTGAAGCCGCTGGGCGACGGCTTCATCAAGCTCATCAAGATGATGATTGCGCCCATCATCTTCTGCACCATCGTCCTGGGCATCGGTTCCATCGCCAAGGCAGCCACGGTAGGCAAAGTCGGAGGCCTGGCGCTGGGGTACTTCCTGCTCATGTCCACGTTTGCGCTCGCCATTGGCCTGGTTGTCGGCAACCTCATCCACCCGGGTGAGGGACTCAACCTGACCCCTTACGACCCCAATAAGAAGGCCGCCACGGACAGTACCGTGGACTTCCTGCTGGGTATCATCCCCGGGGACATTCCGGTCCTCCCCACCCTCCTCGCGGCAATCCTGGTCGGCTTTGCCCTCCAGAAGATGGGCCCGCAGGGTGCCCCCATCCTGAAGGCCATCGGGCACGGACAGGCTCTTGTCTTCCGCATCCTGATCATGATCATGTGGCTCGCCCCGGTGGGTGCCTTCGGCGCCATCGCCGCCGTCGTCGGGGCCACGGGCTTCCAGGCAATCATCAGCATGTTCACGCTGATGGTGGCGTTCTACATCACCTGCGCGCTCTTCATCGTGGTCATCCTCGGCGGAATCCTGCAGGTTGTTGCAGGTGTCAACATCTTCAAGCTGATGAAGTACCTGGCCCGCGAGTACCTGCTGATCTTCTCCACGTCTTCCTCCGAGGCTGCCCTGCCGCGCCTCATCGCCAAGATGGAACACCTGGGCGTTTCCAAGCCGGTTGTCGGTGTCACCGTCCCCACGGGCTACTCCTTCAACCTGGACGGCACCGCCATCTACCTGACCATGGCGTCGCTGTTCGTGGCCAACGCCATGGGCATGCCAATGGACCTCGGAGCGCAGGTTTCCCTGCTGGTCTTCATGATCATTGCCTCCAAGGGCGCCGCAGGCGTGACCGGTGCCGGCCTGGCCACCCTGGCGGCCGGCCTCCAGGCGCACGCACCCCAGCTGCTCGGCGGCGTCGGCATGATCGTCGGCATCGACCGGTTCATGTCCGAGGCCCGCGCCCTGACCAACTTCACCGGCAACGCGGTGGCCACCGTCCTGATCGGCACGTGGGTCAAGGAGATCGACGGCGAGCAGGTCACCAAGGTGCTCTCCGGCGAACTTCCCTTCGACGAACAGACCATGATGGCGGGTCACGGCGACCGGATGGGCTCGTCTTCCGTCACCCCCGAGGTAGCGGCGCACGCCTAAGAGCCGGCTCTTCCGCTTCCAAACACCGACCGCCCCTGCAGCCTTGCTGCCGGGGCGGTTTGTGCGTCCCGGACCTTAACCTTCGACCTCTAGTAGAGGGTCAAGGCTCAGAATCCACACAAAGTCAAGTTCCCTCGAATACCGTGTCGGGACCTGTAGCCTAGGTGAAAAGCAGGATCGGCGCTGGGTCACCAGCGGCAGGAAAATCACCGTCATCGAAAGTGTGGATAGATACGTGAGCAGCGAACAGGGTTCGGCAACTCTGGAAGGCACGGAACTCGATCTGGAAGACGCCGTGATGGGTCCCACCGGGCGGCCCCACCGCGAATTCCCGGAACCCGCACCGCTGTCCTCCCACGGTCCCGCGCGCGTGATCGCCATGGTCAACCAAAAGGGCGGGGTGGGCAAAACCACGTCCACCATCAATTTGGCTGCGGCCCTCGCCGAGTACGGCCGCAGGGTTCTGCTGGTGGACTTTGACCCCCAGGGCGCGTTGTCCGCCGGCCTGGGCATCAACCCGCATGAACTGGACCTGACCGTCTACAACGTCCTGATGGACCGCAAAGTGGACATCCGCGACGCCATTCATCAGACCGGCGTTGAAAACGTCGATCTGCTGCCGGCCAACATCGATCTGTCCGCCGCCGAAGTGCAGCTAGTCAACGAGGTGGCCCGTGAGCAGGTCCTGGACCGGGCCCTGAAGAAGGTGGAAGACGACTACGACGTCGTGCTGATTGACTGCCAGCCGTCCCTCGGATTGCTGACCGTTAACGCGCTCACTGCTGCGCACGGCGTCATCATCCCGCTGATCTGCGAATTCTTCGCCCTCCGCGCCGTTGCCCTGCTCGTGGAAACCATCGACAAAGTCCAGGACCGGCTCAACCCCCGGCTGCAGGTGGATGGCGTCCTCGCCACTATGTACGACGCCCGCACCCTGCACAGCCGAGAAGTCATCAGCCGCCTGGTGGAAGCTTTCGGTGACAAGGTCTTCGAGACCGTCATCAAGCGTTCCATTAAGTTTGCCGACGCCACGGTCGCGGCTGAACCGATCACCACCTACGCGGGGAACCACATCGGGGCGGACGCCTACCGCCGGCTGGCCAAGGAACTGATTTCCCGCGGCGGCGCACCCTAGCCAGACCGTGGCGGAGTCCAAGCCCGGCTTTGAGGTACGGCTGGCGAATTTCACCGGTCCATTCGACCTTCTGTTGGGCCTCATTGCCAAGCATCAGCTGGACATTACCGAGGTGGCCATCGCCACCGTCACTGACGAGTTCATTAAGTACATCAGGAAGCTCCAGAAACTCGGTGAGGAATGGGCGCTGGACGAAGCCAGCGAGTTCCTTGTCATCGCAGCCACGCTCCTGGACCTCAAGGCGGCGCGGCTGCTGCCGGCCGGTGAAGTGGAGGACGACGAGGACATCGCCAGGCTGGAAGCCCGTGACCTCCTGTTCGCCCGTCTCCTGCAGTACAAGGCGTTCAAGCAGGTGGCCGCGCTGATGGCGGACAGCCTGGAACAGGAGGCCCAGCGGTTCCCGCGGCAAGTTGCCCTGGAAGAGCACTTCGCCGCGATGCTCCCGGAGCTGGTGTGGAAACACACGCCGCAGCAGTTCGCGCGGCTGGCTGAAGTGGCCCTGCAGCCGAAGGCGCCCAAGCCCACTGAGGTGGGCCTGGCCCACCTTCACGGCAGCGCCGTCAGTGTCAAGGAGCAGGCGGAGATCCTGGGCCTGCGGCTTCAGCCGGGAAAGCCCCTTTCCTTCCGGGCGCTGATTGCCGACGCCGAATCCACCCTGGTGGTGGTGGCCCGTTTCCTGGCATTGCTGGAAATGTTCCGGGACAGGGCGGTCTCCTTTGACCAGCTCTCTCCGCTGGGTGACCTCACGGTGCACTGGACAGCGGCCGGCACGGACTGGTCAACCGAAAACCTGAGCGAAGAATTTGAGGAGCAATTGTGACTGCGGAGTTTTCGGCTGCCGGGGCGGCGCCTGCCGCGGACGACGACGGGCACGCAGTTCCGGACGTCCACTCACTTCCGGGCGGTCCCAAGGCTGCACTTGAAGCAGTGCTCATGGTCCTGGATCAGCCCGCCACCTCCACCGACCTCGCAGCAGGCCTTAACTTGACGGTGGCTTCCGTTGAGCAGTTGCTCGTGGAACTGCAGCGCGAGTATAGCGGCTATACTGTTAAAGCCCCGGACATGGATGACGCCAGCGTTGCTGGCTTCAGCGCCAGCCCCCGGGGTTTTGAATTGCGGAGCATCGCCGGTGGCTGGCGGATCTACTCCCGCGCAGACTTTGCCGACATTGTGGGCCGTTTTGTGCTGGAGGGTCAGACGGCCAGGCTGACGCAGGCGGCACTGGAAACCCTTGCCGTCATCGCGTATCGCCAGCCTGTCTCCAGAGCCAGGGTATCCGCAATTCGGGGAGTCAATGTCGATTCTGTCGTACGGACATTGACCCAGCGCGGGCTGATCGAAGATGCAGGAAACGATCCTGAATCGGGAGCCATCCTCTACCGGACTACATCGTATTTCCTGGAACGGATGGGCATCGGCTCCGTGGCGGAACTGCCGCAACTCTCACCCCATCTTCCGGGGCTCGAGGGGATCGCGGATTTCTACGACGCCGACAGAATGTAGGCGGGGTATCCCGCCTGCACACAAGAGTATTCATAAGGGCAGATAAATTCTGCATGGCTGGCTAGGGTTGTTCTTGGACAACTTGCCGGTCAACATATCGAAGGACGGGTCATGACACAGGCGGGACGCCAGGGTTCACCACGTAACGGTTCTGGACGGAACAGTTCAGAACGCAATGCCGGACAAGGCGGCGCCAGCCGCAGTACGCCGGCTAGCCGCAGTACGCCGGCCAGCCGCAGTACGCCGCGCAATCCGGCGCAGGGCGGCACGGGCCGCAACCCTGCCGCAGGCCGCAATCCTGCTCAGGGCGGCAGCGGCCGCCCCGCCGCGGCGGGTGGGGGCTTCCGCGCAGGTGCCGGCAAGCGCACTGCCGGCTTCGGCGGCGGCGACCGGCCCTACAAGGCGCCGAAGCCGCGCGAGGAGCCTTTTGTTGATCCCGGAGATGCCCCGGCTTCTCCGGCAGGGCGCGGGGACTCCGACTGGAAGCCCGCCGCAGCCCCGGCCCGGAAGCCTGCTGCCCGGAAACCGGGAGCCAAAAAAGCGCCGGGCACGCCCGGGGCCCTCAAGCCCAAGCCACGTGCCGGCAAGCCCGGGGCAGCTGCTTCGCGCGCATTCGGCAGCGAACGGTTCGGCCAGAACCTTGGCCCCGTGCGCAAGCCCTCCCGCAAGCGCGGACCCCGTGGACCGGTTCCGCAGTCTGAAATGCACGACGCCGACGGGATCCGCCTGCAGAAGGTCATGGCCCAGGCGGGTGTGGCGTCGCGCCGCGTCTGTGAGGAAATGATCGCCGAGGGCCGCGTTGAAGTGGATGGCCAGGTCGTCACCGAGCTGGGTGTCCGGGTGGACCCCAAAACGGCTGTCATCCACGTGGACGGACTGCGGATCCAGCTGGACGAGAACCTTGTTTACATGGTGTTCAACAAGCCCAAGGGCGTCGTCTCCACCATGGAGGACCCGGACGGGCGGCCGTGCATCAGCGATTTTGTGCGGAAGACCCACCAGGGCGAACGCCTGTTCCATGTGGGCCGGCTGGACGTTGCCACGGAAGGCCTGCTGCTGCTCACGAACGACGGCGAGCTGGCCAACCGCCTGACCCACCCCTCCTATGAGGTGCCCAAGACCTACCTGGTGCAGGTCCGCGGACCGTTCCCGCAGGGAATTGGCGCCCAGCTGAAGGAAGGCGTGGAGCTTGAGGACGGCTTCGCTTCCGTGGACTCCTTCAGGCTGGTGGATTCCACTCCGGGCCACGTGCTGATCGAAGTTGTGCTGCACTCCGGCAAGAACCGCATTGTCCGGCGTTTGTTTGACGCTGTGGGCTTCCCGGTCCTGCGCCTGGTGCGCGTCAAGGTGGGCCCCATTGGCCTGGGTGACCAGCGCCAGGGCAGCATCCGCAACCTTGGCAAGCAGGAAGTCGGCCACCTGCTGGCATCCGTAGGGCTCTGACGCATGTCCGCATTTCGCTCACACGGGCGCGGACACCTCAACGGTCCCGTCGTGGTGATTGGCACCGGCCTGCTTGGCACCAGCATCGGACTGGGACTGCGGGGCCGGGGGGTGCCGGTATTCCTCTCGGATCCCTCGCCCACCAACCAGGCTGTTGCGGTGGACATCGGTGCGGGCCAGCCGTTGGGCATGCTTGACGGCGGGACACCGGAGCTTGTGGTGGTGGCCGCGCCGCCGGACGTAACGGCTTCCGTGGTGGCGCAGGCGCTGACTGACTACCCGGATTCCGTGGTAGTGGACATCGCCAGCGTCAAAGCCGCCATCCTAACGGAGCTGCAGGCGAGCGGGGCGGACATGTCCCGCTACGTAGGTACGCATCCAATGGCGGGCCGCGAAAAGTCCGGTCCCGTGGCGGCCCGCGGCGAGCTGTTCACCTCCATGCCGTGGGTGGTTTGTCCGGGCCCCGATTCATCGGCAGACGCCGTGCAGACGGCGCGTTCGCTGGCAACCGATCTCGGCGCGGTAGTTTCGGAATTCACGGCTGACGAGCACGATCAGGCCGTGGCCCTCGTCTCGCACCTGCCCCAGATCATGTCTTCGTTGCTGGCCAGCCAACTCCAGGGGACACCGCTGCACGCGCTGTCCCTCGCCGGCAACGGGCTGCGGGACGTTACGCGCATCGCCGCCAGCGACCCCACGCTGTGGGTCCAGATCCTCGGCGGCAACGCCGCGAAAGTGGTGGAGATCCTCTACGGTGTCCGGGAGGACCTGAACCGGCTGATCGGCACCTTGGAGCAACCCTTGGCGCCGGGTGCCAGACTGGATCTGGCCCAACTCATCAGCGAAGGCAACGCCGGGCAGGCCCGCATCCCGGGCAAGCACGGCGGACCGCCGCAGGCGTACACCTGGCTGACGGTCCTCGTTGACGACAGGCCTGGCCAGATCGCCAGGCTCCTTACCGAAATCGGTGAGGTCGGCGTCAACGTGGAAGACCTGAGGCTGGACCATTCGTCCGGGCAGAACGTGGGAATGGTGGAACTCTCCGTACTGCCGAACAAGCACGACCACCTGATCGAAGCACTCAACGACCGCGGATGGCGGGTACTGCAGTAATGACACAGGAACTTCTTGACACCGTGCCGGCCTTGCGCGTCGGCAGGCCACTGGTGGTGGCCATTGACGGGCCCTCCGGCTCGGGAAAATCCAGTGTCAGCAGGGAAGTGGCCCGCAGGCTGCACCTCGCCTACCTGGACACGGGCGCCATGTACCGTGCCCTCACCTGGTTCTGCGTCTCCGGCGGCATCGACCTCACGGACGCCGCAGCCGTGGAGCAGGCGGCCCGGGACCTCGTCCTGGACCTGAGCACCACACCCCAGGCGGAATACGTTCGCGTGGACGGGACCGACGTTACCGACGCCATTCGCGAGCCCGCCATTTCGTCGGCGGTCAGCGCGGTGGCCACCACACTGGGCGCACGGACCGAACTGATCCGCAGGCAGCGTGAGCTCATCGAAAAGCACCACCGCCGCATGGTGGTGGAAGGACGCGACATCACCACCGTCGTCGCGCCCGGCGCCGAGGTCCGCATGCTGCTGACCGCCAGCGAGGAAGCACGGCTCCGCCGCCGCGGTATCCAACTGGGCGGCACCCAGAACGCGGAGCAACTCGCCGCCCAAGTCACGCAGCGCGATGCGAGGGACTCCACGGTGGTGAACTTCACGCAGGCCGCCGACGGTGTGGTCACACTCGATTCATCAGATCTTGATTTCACGGAAACCGTTGACGCCGCCCTGGTGATCGTGACAAAGGTCCTCAACCGTGACTGAGCGCACCAAGGTTCCGTCCGGCCTGACCATGGCCTGGAGCCGGCCCGTCGGCTGGCTCCTGGATCACGTGGTTTACCGGACCTCTGTCACCGGCAAGCACAACGTGCCCACGGGCGGACCGGTTATTTTTGCCGGCAACCACATCAGCTTCCTGGACGGGCCGGTGATGTTCGGTGCGTCTCCGCGCGCCATGCACATCCTCGTCAAGAAGGAGATGTTCAAAGGCTTCCTGGGCCGGGTGCTGCGCGCTTCCGGCCAGCTCCCGGTGGACCGTTCCGGGGACCGGGCAGCCCTGCTGCTGGGCAAGGATGTGCTCAAGGCCGGCCGCTGCATCGGGATTCTGCCGGAAGGTACCAGGGGGAGCGGTCAGGCGTTGGACATCAACAACGGGGTCGCCTGGCTGGCACTGAACTCGGGAGCGCCCGTGGTCCCGGTGGCGATTTTGGGCACCAGGACCGGCAGCGAACACCTCGACACCGTACCCAGGCCCGGGCGGCGTTTCCACGTCAGCTTCGGCAATGCGCTGACCCTGAGCCGCAACCCCGGCGAAACGGGCCGTGCTTCAATGGACAGGGCGGGATTGGAAATCCGCGCTGCGCTGGCGGGGCACGTCCAGGACACCATCAAACACAGTGGGCAGCCCCTGCCCCACGCGGATTCCCGCACGAACTTCACAGCAGTAGCCGGGACGCCGGCAGATGACCACTTAAGGAAAGTGCAATGAGCGATACGACTCAAACCTCCGGCCCCTCCGGCGCCGGCGAAGATGAATACACGCCCTCCGGCACGGACCATGTGGCCGAGCGGCTGGCAGCCATCGGTGACGATGAGGCGGAGCTCCGTGCCGCCTCGCTCCGGGCCGGGCTGGCCGACTACGACCTCGATGAGGACGATGCCGCCCTGCTGAGCGGCGACTACGACGACGAGGACTTCGACGGTCCGGTCAAGCTCGACCCGGTCCTGGCCATCATCGGACGGCCGAACGTGGGCAAGTCCACACTGGTGAACCGCATCCTGGGCCGCCGCGAAGCCGTGGTCGAGGACACCCCCGGTGTCACCCGCGACCGCGTGATGTACTCGGCGCACTGGAACGGGCGCAACTTCACCCTCGTGGACACCGGCGGGTGGGAGCACGATGCCCGCGGCATCCACGCCCGCGTGGCCGAACAGGCCGAAATGGCAGTGGAACTCGCGGATGCCGTCCTTTTTGTCGTCGATTCGGCGGTGGGCGCCACAGCCACCGACGAGGGCGTCATGAAGATGCTGCGCCGCAGCAAGAAGCCGGTCATCATGGTGGCCAACAAGGTGGACGACTTCGCCCAGGAGGCGGATTCCGCCGCCCTGTGGGGCCTTGGCTTCGGCGAGCCGTACCCTGTCTCGGCCCTGCACGGCCGCGGCGTGGCGGACCTCCTGGACCACGTCATGGACACCCTGCCGGAGTTCTCCACCATTGAGGGCCTGGAACGCTCCGGCGGCCCCCGCCGAATCGCACTGATCGGCCGGCCCAACGTGGGTAAGTCCTCACTGCTGAACAAACTCGCCGGTTCGGAGCGCGTGGTGGTGGACAACACTGCGGGAACCACCAGGGACCCCGTGGATGAGTTCATTGAACTGGGCGACCGCACCTGGCGGTTTGTGGATACCGCCGGCATCCGGCGTCGGCAGCACATGGCACAGGGTGCGGATTACTACGCCTCCCTCCGGACGCAGGCTGCGCTCGAGAAGGCGGAAGTCGCCGTCGTTCTCCTGGCCGTTGACGAGGTGCTCAGTGAGCAGGATGTCCGCATCCTGCAGCTGGCCATCGAGTCCGGCCGCGCGCTGGTGCTGGCCTTCAACAAGTGGGACCTGCTCGACGACGAACGCCGCACCTACCTGGAACGCGAAATCGAACAGGACCTGGCCCACGTTGCCTGGGCTCCGCGGGTGAACATTTCGGCCCTGACCGGCTGGCACAAGGACCGTCTGGTTCCCGCCCTTGACCTGGCCCTGGAGAGCTGGGACAAGCGAATTCCCACCGGCCGGCTCAACGCCTTCCTCGGCGAACTCGTGGCAGCCCACCCCCACCCGGTCCGCGGCGGTAAGCAGCCGCGCATCCTCTTCGGCACGCAGGCATCAAGCCGGCCGCCCAAGTTCGTGCTGTTCACCACCGGATTCCTGGACCCCGGCTACCGCCGCTTCATCACCCGCAGGCTGCGTGAGACCTTCGGTTTCGAAGGCACACCCATCGAGGTCAACATGCGCGTGCGCGAAAAGCGCGGTAAGCAGCGTTAATTACGACACACCGGAGACGTGTGGGTGGCAAAGTGTCACCGACACCCTCCGGGATCGTGTAAGCTTTTCAAGGTGGTTCGGCCGGACTGCTGAGTTGAAATCCCGGGTAACACCGGGGAGTAAACGCAGCGGAGAACGGCGGAACTAACGGGCTGTAGCGCAGCTTGGTAGCGCACTTGACTGGGGGTCAAGGGGTCGCAGGTTCAAATCCTGTCAGCCCGACCATGAAGGGCCGTTTTCCGGTAACAACCGGAAAGCGGCCCTTTTGCGTTGATCCGGCGGTCCTTACCTCACGTAGACGGTGTAGTGGACGTGGCCTTGGCCGTCCCAGTACCGGGAGTCCCAATTACGGTGGTGGCCGTGACGGTCATTTCCCCAGCAGTCGTAGCCGTCTTCGTCGTAGCCGTCCTTGTCATAGCGGCCGTGGCCATTGTGGTCATAGCCGTGATCCTTGTGATCGTTGTGATAGGACGAACCACGGTAGGTATCTCCTGACCGGTCGCTGGCAGAGGCAGCGGTGGCAGTCAGGGCTGCACCGCTGAAAGCCAGGCCGGCAGCAACGAGGGTGGAGCCGAATAAGCGGGTTACTTTGTTCATTGGATTTTCCCAACATAATCAGTTGACAGATGCCCGCAGAACAGGTGTCAGGGATGCAGGCACTGGCCGTCGTCGGCGCGGTCCACGCCCTTGTTGACTCGCCTGTCTACGGTTGTCTCCCAAGGCCTTGGGTGCATCGGCGCTGCCCTTCCGCCTAACGCTGCCCAATGCTGCTTGAGGGTGCCAACGCCCGCGCCAACGGAACCCTGTTTACCCCCGGGTTCGGAATCGACGGGGCGCTGTGGGTGATGTGAATACACAGTTGGCCTGAATAGGCGCTGAACTGAGCATGAATGCCGTTCTCAGGACCTTCAATACTCCAGTTTTCGTCCAGCCCGTGATCATTTTGGGGGGACGTGAGAATCAGCTTACTCAGCTGGTTCCAAGGTGGGAAGACTCCGCGTTTTGTTAAGTGAACAATCCTGCAGGGCGGCAATCTTCTGCACGCCGCCTCTGCTACTTCAGGAACTTGGAGGTCCTGCGGTCCGCCAGGATCTTGCCGTGCGTCTGGCACGTGGGGCAGTACTGCAGGGCCGTGTCAGCGAACGACACTTCCCGGACGGTATCCCCGCAGACCGGGCATGCCTCCCCGGTCCGGGCATGGACCCGCATATGGCTGCGCTTGACGTCCTTGAGTTCGCTGGGAGGCTTCCCCGCGGCCTCGGCCAAAGCCGTGCCGAGAATGGAATGGATGGCGTCGTACAGAACCTGCACGGTACCGCGGTCCAACGACTTGGCGATCGCAAAAGGCGAAATCCTGGCTGCGTGCAGTATCTCGTCACTGTAGGCATTGCCTATCCCGGCGATGACGCTTTGGCTCCTGAGAAGGCCTTTGATCTGCTGGGAACTGGATCCGAGTAGTTCAGCCAGCGCGTCGGCGTCGAAAGCCGCACTGAAGGGGTCCGGGCCCAGGGCGGCGATTCCCGGAACGTCCTGCGGATCGCGCACCACATAAACGGCAAGGCTTTTCTTCGTCCCGGCCTCGGTGAGGTCGATGCCGTGACGGCCGTGGGGGCCGTCGAAAGTGATCCTCGCGGCGATGTGGCTTTTGCCAAGCCGCAACTGCGTGTCGGTGGGGGAATCAGTGAAACGGACCCAGCCGGCCCGCGCAAGATGGAAAACGAGGGACGGTCCGTCGGTGTCAATACAGATGAACTTTCCGAACCGCCGCACGCCGGCAACAGTGCTTCCCTCCAGCGCCGTGTATGGCGGATCGGCGGTCTTCAGAACGGCGAACGACACGATCTGGACCTTCTGCACCCTCGATCCGCGCAGATGTTCCTCCAGGAATCCGGCCAGGCCGGCAACCTCGGGCAGTTCGGGCATGGGACTACAGGCCGGCAGCCGGCAGATGGGGGAGGGCGCACAGGGGGAACCAACCGGCCTCCGCCCTCAGGCTCAGCAGGGCGCCACCGCCAAAGATGATCCGCGGAGCCCCATATCGCTTTTTCCCGGGTGTTGCCCGTGCCTGTGATCCCATGCGTCCCATCATGTCAGAATCACCCTCGAACGCCCGAGGACTTGTGCCTATACTTTCAGCGGCGGCTTGTTTCCCAGGCCCCGTTGACATTGGTGATTGACCCGATGAAAGGCCCCTGATGAGCAACATTCCCGAAGACCTGTCCTACACCGCCGAACATGAGTGGGTCACCGCACCGAACGCCGACGGCGTGGTCCGGGTGGGCATTACCGACTTCGCCCAGGACGCACTCGGTGACGTTGTCTACGCGCAGATGCCCGAAGCCGGCAGCAAGGTCACCGCCAATGAGGTTGTGGGCGAAGTCGAATCCACCAAGAGCGTCAGCGACATCTATGCCCCGGTGAGCGGGGAAGTGGTCGCCCGCAACGAATCCCTCGACACCGACTCGGCCCTGATCAACACGGATCCGTACGGTGACGGCTGGCTGATCGAGATCAAGCTCGCCGAAGCGGACGCCGTGGACTCCTTGCTCAGTGCATCGGAGTACGAACAGCAGGTAGGCTGAACCTAACGGGTTAATCCGGTCCGGCCAGCAGGCGTCTTCGCACGTCAATGGCCGGATGGGACCCGCGTCGAAACCGCGGGTATCCCGCGGGAAATGTTGAGTGCAGTCGTGTGAGCTGCAGCGAAAGAGGAGGAAGCCATGGTTGGCCACAAGAAGGACCATGCCGAAGGCGATTACGGCACAGGTGCGGCCAGGGCTTCGGAGACCACCTCGATCCATCTCACCCCCGTCACCGATGAGCCCATCATTGCCCCCAGGCTCTCCACCGAGGAGCGGCTGTCGGTCGAGGCCCTGCCTGCCGGATCCGCTCTGCTGGTTGCCCACAGCGGACCGAATGCAGGCGCCCGCTTCCTGCTGGATTCCGACGTCACCACCGCTGGCCGGCACCCGGATGCGGACATCTTCCTCGACGATGTCACCGTTTCCCGCCGGCACGTGGAATTCCGCCGCACGCCCCGCAGCTTCGAAGTTGTGGACACGGGCAGCCTCAACGGGACGTATGTCAATCATGACCGGGTTGACAGTGTGGAGCTGAAGTCCGGGAACGAAGTTCAGATCGGCAAGTTCCGCCTCACCTTCTACCTGAGCCCTGCCCGCGCAGCAGGCCGCGCCTGATTCAGGAACACTTGCCTGTGGCCATGGCCCAACCGGAACGCCGGGGACCCCACGTCCTGAACATTGGGGAAGTCCTCGCACAACTCAGCGCCGACTTTCCCGGGATGAGCGCGTCGAAAATCAGGTTCCTGGAGGAAAAGGGACTCATCAATCCGCGCCGGACCCCTGCGGGCTACCGGCAATACGCTGAGAGCGATGTTGAGCGCCTGCGCTTTGTGCTGGCCCTGCAACGTGACCAGTACCTTCCCCTCAAAGTCATCAAGGACTACCTTGACGCCATTGACAGGGGAGAGCGCCCCGAAAACCTGCCTCCCGGCGTCGTGGTTTCGCCCAGGATCGTCTCCGACGAACTTGCAGCGGAGCTCCAAAACCGGGGGCGTAAATTTAGCGAGGAACAGCTGCGGGCAGAGTCCGGAGCGAGCGTCCCGCTCCTCCAGTCGCTGCTCAGCTTCGGGCTCATCAGCCACAGCCACGGCAAGTTTGATGAGCATGCGCTCCAGGTAGCCAGGGCATGCGTGCAGTTGGAGGGCCACGGCCTCGAGCCGCGCCACCTGCGCCCGTTCCAGGCCGCCGCGGAACGCGAATTCGGGCTCGTGGAGCGGGCGGTTGCCCCCTTGGCGTCCCGTCGCGATTCCGCTTCACAGGCGCGGGCGGCAGAAGCAGCCCGCGAAATTTCCGACCTTTGCCTGATCCTGCACCGGGCCCTGGTGCAGGACCGCATCTCGCGGATGGACATCTGATGATCGAAGTCGAGATCGTAGGCGTTCGCATCGAACTGCCCTCCAACCAGCCGCTGGTCCTCCTGCGCGAGATTCACGGTGAACGCCACGTGCCCATTTGGATCGGGACGCCGGAAGCCAGTGCCATTGCCCTGGCCCAGCAAGGGGTCGTCCCGCCGCGGCCCATGACCCACGACCTCCTCGTGGACGTCGTGGAGTCCCTGGGGCATTCAGTTGTCAGCGTGAACATCGTGGCTGTGGAGGACAACATCTTCTATGGCCAGCTCCAGTTCGAGAACGGCACCACCGTCAGTTCCCGGGCCTCGGATGCGTTGGCCATCGCGCTGCGGGCCAAGTGCCGGATCTGGTGTGCTGACTCGGTCATGGATGAAGCCGGAGTGCGCATCACGGAACACGACGAGGGTGAGGACACCGAGCCCGGCCCCACCGTGGATGAAGAGCGGGAACTGCGGCGCTTCCGGGAGTTCCTGGACGACGTGGAACCCGAGGATTTTGACGGCTGAGGCGTCATTAAGGTTAAAGTTGAGGCTGAAACTTCCGACACGCTTTCGCGATCGGTCCTAGGTCTTTGACCTGCGGCCCGCGCGGGCCTAACGTCGAAGGTATCAAGCTCCCATTGCTTACAGCAGCCGCGCAAGTCACACTGTAAAAGTACGACCCCCGCGAATTGCACGTATGGACTTCATACGTGCACTGGCTGATGCAGTGGTCCCCGGGAGCTTATACGAAGGAGGATCCAGGTGAGTCCCAAAGGCGAAGCGGGCGGACTGAAGCAGCCCACAACGGCTGGTGTTGCTGTGCCCGCGAGCGGTGCCCAGGGCCTCCTGTTTACCGAAGACCTCCCTGTCCTTGACGAAGACGCAGGCTACCGCGGCCCTACGGCCTGCAAAGCCGCGGGCATCACGTACCGTCAGTTGGACTACTGGGCCAGGACGGGGCTGGTTGAACCTGCCGTCCGCGGGGCCGCCGGCTCCGGCTCGCAGCGACTTTATGGTTTCCGGGACATCCTGGTACTCAAGGTGGTCAAGCGACTGCTGGATACCGGCGTCTCCCTTCAGCAGATCCGCTCGGCCGTGGAACACCTGCGCGAACGCGGGGTGGAGGACCTGGCGCAAATCACGCTCATGAGCGACGGCGCGAGCGTCTACGAGTGCACCTCCGCCGATGAAGTCATTGACCTTGTCCAGGGCGGCCAGGGTGTCTTCGGCATCGCCGTGGGACGCGTGTGGCGCGAAGTCGAGGGGAGCCTGGCGTCGCTGCCAAGCGAGCACGCGGCCGTGCAGTCCTTTCCCGACGACGAGCTGAGCAAACGGCGCGCGGCGCGCAAAATCAGCTGACCTCAGACACACGGAAAAGGCAACCCCGGCCTGAAATGCTCAGGCGGGGGTTGCCTTTTCTGTGTCGGGGATAGCCTCCGGCAGGCTCAGCGCTGCGTCCGGTTGCGCAACCCGCTGCCGGCCGCGAGGAGGTTGGCCAGCAGGGCATCAAAAAGGGCCGCCGACGTTTTGGCTGACTCTCCCGGCCAGTGGTGCACGGGGTGGGCGGCCCCCTGGATCTGCTGCCAGTTTGCCTGCTCGGGAATTCGGGGGCTCAGCAGCAAGTCCCCGAACATCGACTCCATCTCGGCAAGCCGGTAGGTGTGTTCGGACGAACCGGTGCGCACCCGGTTGGCGACAATGCCCGCAGGTGAGAGGTTGGGCGCGAATTCCTGCTTAAAGAGCTGGATGGCGCGCATGGTCCGCTCCGTGCCGGCCACGGAAAACAGCCCGGGCTCGGCCACGAGCGCCACCTTGTCACTCGCGGACCATGCCATTCGGGTCAGTCCGTTCAGGGAGGGCGGGCAGTCAATCAGGACCAGGTCATAACGGTCGGCGCCGGCAAGGACTGAGGACAGCCGGCGGAGATCGCGGCGGCCCAGGTCCGGGCGATCGTAGATACCCGTATAGGCGGAGCCCACGGCGACGTCCAGGATGGCTGGCCCGGACCCGTTTGATTGGGCCCGCGCGGTCCAGGAACTGCCCGCCACGTTCTCAGCCAGTTTGGCCCGGCGGGGGCTCTTGAGCATTCTGCCGATATCCAGCTGCTCACCGGGCTGGACGCCGAGGGCAGTGGTCGCATCTGCGTGGGGATCCAGATCCACCACCAGTGTGGGAATGCCTGCGGCAAGCGCCGCAGACGCCAATCCTGTGGTGACGGAAGTCTTGCCGACTCCGCCCTTGAGGCTGCTGATGCTGACTACTTGCACTTGTGAGACCAAAACCTAACGCCGGATGCCGTGTTGGGGGTAATGTTTGCTCCGGCAGTGCCGAAGCCGGGCGGCCCCTGCCGCCGTAATCATCATATGTGGCCAGGCCGGTGAATTCCGCCTTATGCGAAACCGGCACGGCTATATGGTCCGCCACGCGGACCGTATCCGGGAGCATCCGTCGATTCGTACGGGACATGACGGAAGTTTCTGTGACAGTGACCACAATGATTTGTGTTTCCCGGCACAGGTCTTAGACACTGTCACAACCTACCGATACACCCGCGATGATGCAGGAGAAGTATGTTTTCCAAGATTCTGGTGGCCAACCGCGGCGAAATCGCGATCAGGGCCTTCCGCGCCGGCTACGAGCTGGGCGCCAAGACCGTTGCTGTCTTTCCCAACGAGGACCGCAACTCGATCCACCGCCAGAAAGCCGACGAGGCGTACCTGATCGGCGAAGAGGGGCACCCCGTCCGGGCCTACCTGGATGTCGCCGAGGTAGTGCGGGTAGCCAAGGAATCGGGCGCCGACGCCATCTACCCCGGGTACGGATTCCTCTCGGAAAACCCCGACCTGGCCCGCGCCGCCAAGGACGCAGGCATCACCTTCGTCGGTCCGCCGGCGGAGGTGCTGGAGCTGGCCGGCAACAAGGTGGCAGCCCTGAAGGCCGCGCGCGATGCCGGCGTTCCGGTCCTAAAGTCGAGCGAACCGTCCAAGGACGTTGATGAACTGATCGCGGCCGCTGACGAGATCGGCTTCCCAATCTTCGCCAAGGCCGTTGCCGGCGGCGGCGGCCGCGGCATGCGCCGGGTGGACACGCGCGAGGCCCTGCCGGAGGCGCTTCAGGCGGCGATGCGCGAAGCCGATGCGGCATTCGGCGATCCCACGATGTTCCTGGAGCAGGCAGTACTCCGGCCCCGGCACATTGAGGTGCAGATCCTGGCCGACGCCGAGGGGAACGTCATGCACCTGTTCGAGCGTGACTGCTCCATCCAGCGCCGCCACCAGAAGGTCATCGAGATCGCGCCCGCGCCCAACCTCGACGAGGGGATCCGCCAGGCGCTCTACCGCGACGCCGTGAAATTCGCCAAGGCCCTTAACTACGTCAATGCGGGGACCGTCGAATTCCTCGTCGACACCGTGGGCGAACGCGCCGGGCAGCACGTCTTCATTGAAATGAACCCCCGCATCCAGGTGGAGCACACCGTCACCGAGGAAGTGACCGACGTCGACCTGGTGCAGGCACAGCTGCGGATCGCATCCGGCGAAACCCTTGCGGACCTCGGCCTGTCCCAGGAGACGGTCAAGCTCCGGGGCGCCGCGCTGCAGTGCCGCATCACCACCGAGGACCCCGCCAACGGTTTCCGGCCCGACGTCGGGAAGATCACCGGTTACCGCTCCGCCGGCGGCGCGGGGGTACGGCTCGACGGCGGCACCGTCTACTCGGGTGCCGAGATCAGCCCGCACTTCGACTCCATGCTGGTGAAACTGAGCTGCCGTGGCCGCGACTACCCGGCGGCCGTGGCCCGTGCCCGCCGTGCACTCGCCGAATTCCGCATCCGCGGCGTGTCCACCAACATCTCGTTCCTGCAGGCCGTGTTGGACGATCCCGACTTCATTGCCGGGAATGTGGCCACCAACTTCATTGACGAGCGTCCGCAGCTCCTGAAGGCCAGGGTCTCCGCTGACCGCGGTACCAAGCTGCTGACCTGGCTGGCCGAAGTGACTGTGAACAAGCCCAACGGCGAACTCACCGTGCATTCGGATCCGGCCGCCAAGCTGCCAGCCGTGACTGACCTGCAGCCCGCCCCGGGCTCCCGCCAGCGGCTGCAGGAGCTCGGCCCGGAAGGTTTCGCCAAGGCACTGCGGGAGCAGACGGCCGTTGCGGTCACCGACACCACCTTCCGCGACGCCCACCAGTCGCTCCTTGCTACCCGCGTACGGACCCGCGACCTCGTGGCAGCAGGCCCGGCAGTGACCGCGCTGCTGCCCGAACTCCTGTCCGTTGAAGCCTGGGGCGGCGCCACCTACGATGTAGCACTGCGCTTCCTGGGCGAGGATCCCTGGGACCGGCTGGCGGCCCTCCGGAAGGCGTTGCCCAACGTCTGCCTGCAGATGCTGCTGCGCGGCCGGAACACGGTCGGCTACACGCCGTACCCGGAGGAAGTGACCGAGGCCTTCGTCAACGAAGCAGCGGCCACCGGCATCGACATCTTCCGCATCTTTGACGCGCTCAACGACGTGAACCAGATGGCGCCTGCCATCCGTGCAGTCCGGGCCACCGGAACGGCAGTGGCGGAGGTAGCCCTGTGCTACACCGGCGACCTGCTGAACCCGGACGAGAAGCTCTACACCCTGGACTACTACCTGGAGCTCGCGCAGCGGATTGTCGACGCCGGCGCCCACATCCTGGCCATCAAGGATATGGCCGGCCTGCTCAGGCCGGCCGCGGCAGCCAAGCTGGTGGCCGCCCTGCGCGAGCGGTTCGACCTTCCGGTCCACCTCCACACCCACGACACGGCGGGCGGCCAGCTTGCCACCCTGCTGGCGGCAGTTGACGCCGGCGTGGACGCCGTGGATGTTGCATCCGCTTCGCTGGCCGGCACCACCAGCCAGGTATCGGCCTCCGCACTGGTCGCGGCGCTGGCCCACACCCCGCGGGACACCGGCCTGGACCTGGATGCGGTCAGCTCCCTGGAACCGTACTGGGAGGCCGTGCGCCGCGTCTACGCGCCGTTCGAATCAGGCCTGCCGGGACCCACTGGCCGGGTCTACAAGCATGAGATCCCGGGCGGCCAGCTGTCCAACCTGCGGCAGCAGGCAATGGCGCTGGGACTGGGGGAGCGCTTCGAAGCGATCGAGGACATGTACACCGCCGCGGACCGTATCCTCGGCCGCCTGGTCAAGGTCACGCCGTCGTCGAAGGTGGTGGGCGATCTTGCCCTGCACCTGGTGGGACTCAACGCGGATCCGGCGGACTTCAACGAGAACCCGCAAAACTATGACATCCCGGACTCCGTGATCGGGTTCCTGTCCGGCGAACTCGGTGACCCGCCCGGAGGCTGGCCCGAACCGTTCCGTACCAAGGCGCTGCAGGGCCGCAGCATCAAGGTCCGCGACGCGGAACTCAGCCCTGAGGACAGCGCCGCGCTCAAGGGAGACTCCAAGACACGGCAGGTCACCCTGAACCGGCTGCTCTTCGACGGCCCCACCAAGGACTACCTCAAGAGCGTGGAGACCTACGGCAACATCTCGGTACTGGACACGCGCGATTACCTGTACGGCCTGCAACGGGGCGCGGAGCACGAGATCCAGCTGGAAAAGGGCGTCCGGCTGATTGCCTCGCTGGAAGCCGTTTCGGAGCCCGACGAAAAGGGCATGCGGACCGTGATGTGTACGCTCAACGGGCAGTCACGCCCCGTCGTTGTCCGCGACCGCTCGGTGGTCAGCAACGTCAAGGCCGCCGAGAAGGCCGATCCGGCGCAACCGGGCCACGTTGCGGCGCCGTTCGCCGGTGCTGTCACGGTAACCGTCAAGGCCGGGGACGCGGTCAAGGCCGGGGACACCGTGGCCACGATCGAAGCGATGAAGATGGAGGCATCCATCACGACGCCGGTGGGCGGCAAGGTCTCGCGCCTCGCCATTTCCGCGGTGGAGCAGGTCCAGGGCGGAGACCTCCTCCTGGTCGTCGAGTAACACCACCTAAACCAACGCGGGGTCACTTCCCGCCCAATAAACTCGGTTTATCGGGCGGGAAGTGACCCCGCGCTGGTTGTATCAGGTTTGCCGCTCAGTCCCGCGGTGCGCCGTACATTTCCTCAATGACTGTCTCGAAGTCCTTCATGACCTGGGCACGCTTCACCTTCATGGAAGGGGTCAGGTGACCGGACGCCTCCGTAAAGTCGGCCGCGACAATGCGGAAGGACTTGATGGCTTCCGCCTGGGACACCGAGTTGTTGGCCTGCGTAATAAGGTCCTGCACGGCGGCCTTCACCACAGGGTTCCCGGCTGCCTCCTCAAGGCTGGTGGACTCAGGCAGCCCATGGCGCTGCAGCCAGCCGGGAAGAGCTTCCTGGTCGAGGGTCACCAGGGCGCCGATGAAGGGCCTGTTGTCGCCGACAACCAGGACCTGCGAGACCAGGGCATCCGCGCGGATCTGATCCTCCAGGAGGGCCGGAATGACGTTCTTGCCGCCGGCCGTGACGATGATTTCCTTCTTCCGGCCCGTGATCCACAGGAAGCCGTTCTCATCCAGCTTTCCGATATCGCCGGTGCGGAACCAGCCGTCGCTGAAGGTTTCGGCCATCAGGTCCTCGCGCCGGTAGTAGCCGCGCATAACGCAGACGCCCTTGGCGAGGATTTCGCCGTCGTCGGCAATTTTGACCGCGTTGCCCGGCAGGGGCTTGCCCACCGACCCGATTTTGATAAGGGCGGGGGTGTTCACGGTGATGGGGGCCGTGGTCTCCGTGAGGCCGTAGCCCTCCAGGATCTGCAGGCCGATACCCTGGAAGAAGTGGCCAAGCCGTTCCCCCAGCGGTCCGCCGCCGGATACCGCATGGGCCACATTCCCGCCCATGGCGGCACGCAGCTTCCCGTAAACGAGTTTGTCGAACAGGGCGTGCCTGAGCTTGAGACCCAAGCCCACGTGTCCTGCCTGGCGTGCCTTGGAGAACGCGATAGCGGTCTCGCTGGCCTTGTGGAAGATGGCGCCCTTGCCGCCGTCCTCCGCCTTGGTCAGGGCCGAGTTGTAGACCTTCTCGAACACCCGGGGCACCGCCAGGATGAACGTGGGCTGATAGCTCTGCAGGTCAGCGAGAAGGTTCTTGATGTCCGGCGTGTGGGCCACGGTGGCTCCGGCCGCCACCGCGAGGACCGAGATGAACCGCGCGAACACGTGTGCCAGCGGCAGGAACATGATGGTCTTGGCCTGCTCGTTGACGACGTCGCCGAGGATCGCCAGCGTGTTGTCGGAGAGCTCCACGAAGTTTCCGTGGGTGAGCTCGCAGCCCTTGGGCCGCCCGGTGGTGCCGGAGGTGTAGATGATGGTGGCTACGTCGCTAAGTTTGGCGGACGTCCGGCGCTCCTCGAGGTCGGCGTCGCTGACATCCCGGCCCGCTTCGCGAACCGCGTCCAGTCCGGCGCCTTCGAGCTGCCAGACGTGCTGCAGCGCAGTGAGGCCCTCAGAATTGGCGGCCTGGCGGATGATGTCCTCGTGGTGGGCCGACTCGCCGAAGGCTGCAACGGCACCCGAGTCCCCGAGGTTCCAGGCAACCTGTGACGGCGACGACGTTTCGTAGATCGGCACGGACACGGCCCCGGCAAACCAGATGGCGAAGTCAACGAGTGCCCATTCGTAGCGTGTGCGGGACATGATGCCCACCCGGTCTCCGGGACCCACGCCACTTGCGATCAGACCCTTGGCCAGCGCGGAGACGTCTGCGAGGAACTCCTTTGCGGAGATGTCCTGCCAGGCGCCTGCGGAATTGAGCCGCGAGAACAGTGCCGGGTTGCTGGGCTTGGCTGCCTGCCGCAGCACCAGATCGGTGGTGTTGGTTTCCGGGGGGACAACAACCATTGGCGGAACGCTGAATTCTCGCACTATAGCTCCTTTGATATCCGTGGACCCGCGCAGGGTGTCCCTAAAGACTAGTACGCCCGCAACGTGGTCGTGCAGTCACAAACCTACTGGCCAGTAACATCCGAGTCAAAGGGTACGGGAAGGTTCGGGGCCGGGCTGCCGGAACCGGCACCGGGCGCGCCTAGAATGAGTCACTATGTACGCAGCTTCCCTCCATGAGCAGGCCAGTCCGACCAGCCGGCCGTTGCCCTGGCGGCGGGGGCCCTGGCCTGGCCGCAGAACGACCTGGCGAGGCGGGCAGTTGCGCGCGGGCGTGCGGCCCGGGCGCAAGGGGCTGGCCATCGGCATTGACATCGGCGGCACCAAAGTGGCGGCCGGAGTGGTGGACAGCGAAGGCCGGATCCTGTGTGAGGCACGGCGGTCCACGCCAGGCAGCGATCCTCGGGCCGTGGAACAGGTCATCGTCGAGCTCGTGGACGAGCTGGGTGCCGGCCGCCGGATCCGGTCAGTGGGTATCGGCGCGGCCGGATGGATGGATCTGGACGGCGGAACAGTACTGTTCAGCCCGCATCTTGCGTGGCGCAACGAGCCTTTGCGCGCCAACCTGCAGCGCCTGTTGCGCAGGCCCGTCCTGCTGACGAACGACGCCGACGCCGCAGCCTGGGCGGAATGGCGCTTTGGTGCGGGGCAGGGTGAGAGCAGGATGGTGTGCATTACCCTCGGCACCGGCATCGGCGGAGCCATGGTGATGGACGGGCGGCTGGAACGGGGCCGGTTCGGGGTCGCCGGGGAATTTGGCCATCAAATCATCATGCCGGGCGGCCACCGCTGTGAGTGCGGCAACCGCGGCTGCTGGGAACAATATGCCTCCGGCAATGCGCTGGGGCGCGAAGCAAGGATCCTGGCTGCCGCCAATTCTCCGGTAGCCCAGGAACTCCTGGCTGCCGTGGGAGGGAAACCAGAGCGGATCACCGGTGCGATCGTTACCGAACTTGCCCTTGCAGGCGATGCCGCCTGCCGTGAGCTCCTGGACGAAGTGGGGGAGTGGCTGGGCCTGGGATTGGCCAATCTCGCCGCCGCGCTGGACCCCGGACTCTTCGTGATCGGCGGCGGGCTCTGCTCCGCCGGGGATCTGCTGGTGGAACCGGCCCGCAAAGCGTTCGCCAGGAACCTGACGGGCCGCGGCTTCCGTCCCGCTGCCGGCATCGAACTGGCAGCCCTGGGACCCAATGCAGGCCTCATCGGGGCAGCGGACCTCTCTCGTGTGAGCACCCGCCTGCGGAGCTGAGGCGCGCCGCCGCCGTGCCGAACCGCTCAGACGCGGGCGCCGTCGTCGTTGTCGTCTTTTTCCTGCGGCAGCTTCATGATCAGGAAGACCACGGCCAGGATAAACGCCACCACTATGCCCACCATTGCCAGCAACGGCGCCGACCGCCAGAACATGGCTGACAGGAGCAGGGCGATCGGACCGCCCACCGCGCCAAGCCAGGCGAGCATGGTCAGCGGGTCAGTCCCGGCGAGGCTGGGCGGATCCTCGGGCACGAATTCGCCGTCGTCGTCCTCCACCGCATAGTCCCGGGGGCCGTCCGCGGTGGTAGGACCATCCGGCCCGGAGCCTGACTGGCCGCCACCGCCTGACTGACCACCACCGCCTGACTGACCACCACCGCCGGTTGGGGCCGCGGCCGACCGTTCTGCCGCGGACAACTCGGTGGGTGCCCGGCCGGCGAGGCCGAGGGGATCAAAATCGCGGAACGTCGCCGGCCGGCCTGGGGCGTCCGGCACCGGGCTGTCCTGCCCTCCGGCGGCTTCCGAGGTGCCGTCGGTCCCGGTGTTGCCTTCCTCAATGTTGGCTTCAATGTTGGCTTCCCCTGCGCTGCTGCCCCCAGAGTCGGTGCCCTCCAGCCGGGCAACAAGATCGAGCCACACGGCGTCGTCCTGGTTGGCGCTCTGGTCCGGAGAGCCGGAGTCGGGCCTAGTCACGGGCAGCACCCTCCGTGACCCCGGTTGCTGCAGTCTCGGCCAGTACGGCCCGGATGAAGTCCACGGACCCCTGAAAGATTTCCTCGGCGTCGTTATCCAGTGTTGCCACGTGGTAGCTGTTCTCCAGGGCGGTCAATGTCAGGGGAGCATTGACCAAACCGCGGCGCAGGGCCACGATGCTCGAATCCGACACCACATGGTCCACGGTTGAACGGAACACCCGCACTGGCGCGGTCACGCGGGGGAGCAGCCGGATGGTGTCCTTGAACATTTTGTTCAGTTCATGGGCCGCAGCCACCGGCGTCCGGGGATAGGCACCCTCGTCCACGCCGGGCTTGAGGATGTCGTTGGCGATCGCCGGAGTGCTCTTGAGTACCAGCTTCAGGAGGCCGGCCAGCGGGGCGCGGGGGTCATCGATGACCAGGCCGGGGTTGACCAGGATGACGCCGGTGACAGGCCTGGTGGCGGCGATCCTCAGTGCCAGGGCACCGCCCATGCTCAGGCCGGCGGCAAAAACATGGTCGCACTGGGCATCGAGCTCAAGGTAGGCGTCGTCAAGCGCCGAATGCCACTGCGTCCACCGGGTCCTGGCCAGCTCCTGCCAGCTGGTGCCGTGGCCGGGGAGCAAAGGCATGCGAACGGCGTAGCCTGCGTCGGCAAGTGCGTGGGCCCAGGTGCGGAGCCCGTGCGGGCTGCCCGTGAACCCATGCGAGAGGACCACACCAACCCGGGCTCCCTCACCGGCGGCGGGGCTGCTGAAGGGGCTGTGGTCCGGAAGGCTGGTCATGAAGTCTCCGAGGTGGGTTGGGCGGTGTGTGCAGACCGGGAATGTTCGAGGAAGAACCGGATGGAACGGCCGAAGATCTCCGGGGCGTCAACATCGAGCGTAGCCACATGGCCGCTGCTGTGGAGGTCAACCACCTCCACCAGCCGCGGGCCCAGCCGGCGCCGCAGCGTCGCGAGCGAGGTGGGCGGCACCACGGCGTCGGTCCTGGATTTGAACACCTGGACCGGGGCGTTGATGCGGTGCAGCCCGCGGGCGGCAGCGCCAAAGAGCTTCTTGAGTTCGTGCACGGCCGCCAACGGCGTACGCGAGTAGTCGCCGTCGTCCGTTACTGCCGCCGTCGGCTGTTCTTCCTGAATGGGTGATGTGGTCCGCTGGAAATACTTGAGTACTCCGATGACGCGCACGCGGCGGTCGTAGAAGCTGAGCCCCGGGTTGACCACCGAAACCCCTGCCACGGGATGCCGCGCGGCGGTCAGCAGTGCGATGGCACCTCCCATGGACAAACCGGCCACAAAACAATGATCGGTACGCGCGTTCAGCTCCTGATAGGCGGCTTCGAAACAGTCATACCACTCCCGCCAGTTGCAGCGTGCCAGCTGCCTCCAGTCAGTCCCGTGGCCCGGGAGGAGGGGGACAGAAACGGAAAATCCCTGGGCGGCAAGTTCCTCAGCCCACGGCATGACGCTCAGCGGGCTGCCGGTAAAGCCGTGACAGATCGCGATCCCGGTCCTGGCGTTTGGGCCGTGGCCGGGGTAGCTGAAAGCGGCAGGCCGGGGCGGTGTGCTGCTTTCTGTCATGAGTCCATCGTGTCACTGTTCGCCATAAATCTCACTAGAGTAGGGTTGCATTGAATTGCTGGCCTGACCCAATGGAGGGGCCGGCGGGCAGGCATCCGGAGAGGTTCGACACGTGTTTTATTGGGTCATGAAAAGGATCTTCCTGGGGCCGGTACTGCGGCTTCTCTTCCGCCCCTGGGTCAAGGGACTGGACAACGTCCCGGCGGAGGGGGCGGCCATTATCGCCTCGAACCACCTGTCTTTTTCCGACTCCATCTTTATGCCGCTGATGGTGCCGAGGCCGGTCGTTTTCCTTGCAAAATCCGAGTACTTCACGGGCACCGGCGTCAAAGGCCGGCTGACGGCAATGTTCTTCAGGCTCACCAATCAACTGCCCATGGACCGCTCCGGCGGGGCGGCATCCGCGGTGTCGCTGAACGCCGGCATGGATGTCCTCACCAGCGGCGGCCTGCTGGGCATCTATCCCGAGGGGACCCGCAGCCCCGATGCGCGCCTCTACCGCGGCAAGGTGGGCGTGGCGAGGCTTGCCCTGCAGGCCGGTGTGCCCGTCATTCCGGTGGCAATGATCGGGACGGACAAGGTCCAGCCCATCGGCAAGCGGATGCCCAACATCCGGCGGATCGGCATGATTTTCGGGGCGCCCCTGGATTTCAGCCAGTACGCCGGCCAGGCCGATGACAGGCTGGTCCAGCGCAAGGTCACGGACCAGATCATGTTCGAGCTGATGCGGCTCTCCGGCCAGGAATACGTGGACGAGTACGCAGCCGTGGTCAAACTCCGGCTGGCCGGGGCCGAGACCACCGGCGCGGACCTCAAAGGTGCCGGCGGCAGCCAGGCCACGGGGACAGATGCCGGCGTTGCCGATGCCACAGATACCGAGGGAGAAGACGCCGGTACGGACGGCAACGACGCCGCCGCGGGCTGACTGTGACGCTGCCCCCGGACCGCGTGACGGCCCGGTGTTCCGAAGAGTCCGGAGCGCATTAGTCTTAGATAGTGACTGAGCTATCTGCAAAACCTGCCTTTTCGCTGTCCAGCACCGCCCAGAGCGGAGCCGCCGATTATCCTGGCCTTGATGACTGGCGGGATCTTCCCGTCTCCCAGCAGCCAAGCTGGCAGGACAAGGACGTCTTTGACGCCTCGGTCCGCGAACTCTCCGTGCTTCCGCCGCTGGTGTTCGCCGGCGAAGTGGACGTCCTCCGCGAGCGTCTGGCCGCCGCGGCACAAGGCAAGGCCTTCCTGCTCCAGGGCGGCGACTGTGCCGAAACGTTTGAGGCCGCCACCGCGGACAAGATCTCTGCCCGCGTCAAGACCATCCTCCAGATGGCCGTGGTGCTTACCTACGGTGCAGCAATGCCCGTCATCAAGATGGGCCGGATGGCCGGCCAGTTCGCCAAGCCGCGCTCATCCAATGACGAGACCCGCAACGGGGTGACCCTGCCGGCGTACCGCGGGGACATTGTGAACGGCTATGAGTTCACTCCCGAGTCCCGCGGCCATGACGCCTCCCGGATGCTCCGGGCCTACCACACCTCCGCTTCCACGCTGAACCTGATCAGGGCCTTCACCCAGGGCGGCTTCGCGGACCTGCGCTCGGTTCACCAGTGGAACAAGGGTTTCACCGAAAACCCGGCGCATGCCCGTTACGAATCCCTGGCCCGGGACATTGACCGCGCCATTAAGTTCATGGCCTCCTGCGGTGCGGACTTCGAAGCCCTCAAGCGCGTGGAGTTTTTCGCAAGCCATGAAGCCCTGCTGCTGGACTACGAGCGGGCACTGACCCGCATCGATTCCCGCACCGGCTTCCCCTACGACACCTCCGCCCACTTCCTGTGGATCGGGGAGCGGACCCGCGGACTCGAGGACGCCCACGTCGACTTCCTCTCCCGCGTCCGCAACCCGATCGGTGTGAAGCTGGGCCCCTCCACCACCGGGGACGACGCCCTGCGCCTCATCGACAAACTGGACCCGGAACGCGAACCCGGCCGCCTGACCTTCATCACGCGCATGGGCGCGGGAAACATCCGCGAGAAGCTTCCCGCCGTCGTCGAAAAGGTCACTGCCTCCGGCGCCCAGGTCCTGTGGGTCACGGACCCGATGCACGGCAACACCGTCACCTCACCCAACGGCTACAAGACGCGGAATTTCGACGACGTCATTGACGAAGTGCGCGGGTTCTTCGAAGTGCACCACGCCCTGGGCACCGTTCCCGGTGGCCTGCACGTGGAGATGACCGGTGACGATGTTGCCGAGTGCCTCGGCGGCGCCGATCCGGTGGACCAGGAGTCGTTCCTGGACAAGTACGAGTCTGTCTGCGACCCCCGCCTGAACCACATGCAGTCCCTTGAGATGGCCTTCCTTGTGGCGGGGGCACTGGCCAAGCACTGACCGCAACAAGGGTGCCCCCAGCTGAGGGTGCCTCCCGGACTTTTGTCACGGGAGGCACCCTTTTGGGTTCCCGGGGGCGGCGTGCCTGCGGATTTCAGGGGCCGGCGTCGCGGCGCACGGCTGAATCCATGCCCCGTGTGACGCCGGGCGCTGCGCTTACACCACGGTAAGGGTGATGACGGAACCTTCCGGGACCTCTGTGTCCACGGGATCCTGGGTCCGCACTGTGCCAAAGAACCCGCCCAGGAAGTTGTTGATCTTCACGTCAAAGCCGAGCTTCCGCAGCTCACGCTCGGCATCGGCCGCCTGCTTGCCCACAAAGTTGGGCACCGGCACCATTTTGGGGCCCTTGGAGATGGTCAGCGTCACGGTTCCGCCCTTGGTCAGCGTGCCGTTGGCCGGAGCCTGGCTGACCACGGAGCCTTCGGGGATCTTGCGGTCGAAGACCTGGTCCTTCGCCACCTTGGCCGTGAGGCCCGCCGCCTCGATGGCGTCGACGGCCTCGTTCTCGTCCAAACCCACCACTGAGGGAACGGGGATCGGCTGGGGGCCTTTGGACACCACCAGGTTCACCGGGGTGCCGTGCCGCGCCGGCGTGCCGGCGGTTGGGTCCTGGGTGAGCACCACCCCGGCGGCCACGGCCTCGTCGAACCGTTCGGTGACATTGCCCAGGGCCATCCTGGCCTGGTTCAGGGCGACTTTTGCCTGGTCCAGGGTGCCGCCCGTCAGCGTTGGCAGTTCGTACAGTTGCGGGCCCTTGGAGACGAACAACGCCACAGGCTGGAACTTCCTGACCTCGGTGCCGGCAGCAGGTTCGGAGCCCACCACCAGCCCCGGGGAAACGTCGTCGTCGAAGACATCGTTGGTCCGGGACTGAAAACCGGCCTGGCTCAACAGCTGCTGGGCCTGGGCCACCGTCTTGTTGGCGACCGTTGGAATCGTCGCCGATGCGCCCGGCCCCGTACCGAAGAACCAGCCGGCTCCGGTGGCCAGCAGGGCGATGATGATCAGGGCCACTATCCAGAGGATGCCGCGGCGGCGCGGGTTTCCCTCGCGCAGGTTCCGGACCGGCGTGGCGGCCGCCCGCGACCTTGCCTTCTCATCCTCGCGGTCAAGCTTCCGTTGTGCACGCTTGCTGAGCGGGAGGGGTTCCGCGGCCTCCGGCTGGTCCGCGAAATCCTGTTCGTACTGAATCTGCTGCGGGCCTGAAGGGTATGGCTCGTCCGGCGGGTACAGGGCGTGATGCGGCGGCGGGGCATGGGGCGGCCGCGACGGCTGCTGCGGCCGCGGCCGGCCGAGTGAGGAGGACAGGACGGCGGTGGGATTGTTGGTCCGCGCGATGATCTCAGTGGCGTTGGGCTGCCCCGCCGGCAGGGCAGCCGGAGGACGCAGATCCAGTTCGGAATTGGTGAGGTTCGTCCGGATGTGCCGCAGCTCCTGGAGGAGCGCGTGGCCGTCCACCGGCCGGTTCTCGGGATCGTTCGCGGTGCACCACTGGACGAGTTCGTCCATTTCGGCGGCTAGCCCGGGCACCAGGTCCGACGGCGGTCCAACCGTTTTATGAACGTGCTGGTAGGCCACCTGGATAGGGACCTCGCCGTCGTACGGCTGTTTGCCCGTAAGCATCTCGTACAGCATGATGCCCACCGAATAGATATCGCTGCGGGCGTCGGCAGTCTTCCCCAGCACCAGTTCGGGGGAGAGGTAGCCGACCGTGCCGATCAGGGCGCCCGTGCTGGTGGAGGTCGTCACGGCCCTGGCCAGACCGAAGTCGCCGATCTTGATGCGGCCGTCGTCGGCGATGAGGACGTTCTCCGGTTTGACGTCGCGATGGATCAGGCCGGCGGCATGGGCCTCACCCAGGCCTTCCACTACGGGATCGATGAGGGCCAGGGCCAACCGCGGCGGCAGCGCACCCTTGGACCTGATGACATCGCGCAGGGTGTGGCCCTTGATGTACTCCATCACCAGGTATGCCGTGACACCGTCGTTGCCCTGATCCAGCACTCCCACAACGTGAGGATGGGAAAGCTTCGCGGCCGCTTTCGCCTCCCGGCCGAGCCGGTCCAGGAACGTCTCATCCGTGGCGAGGTGCGGATGGAGGACTTTGAGGGCAACATCGCGTTCCAGCCGGAGGTCCGTGGCCAGATAGACCGTGGACATGCCCCCACGCGCGAGTTTGGAACGGACGGCGTAGCGGTTGTCCACCAGCGTTCCAACGAGACGGTCAGAGACTTTTTCCTGCACCTTACGATCCTAATCCCGCAGCGAAAAAGGGTCCGAACCGACCTGCGGTCCGGACCCTTATCGTTATCCGGGTTGCCCGTTGAGGCGGCCCGGCGTGCGTTGCGAAGCTGACGGTTAGCCGAAGTTCCTCTGGTGCGCCTTGATCGCGGCCACGTACGCCTTGGTGTCGTCGTACATGCCGTACTTGCTGACTGAATACTGGCCCTGGTAGTACCCGGCGATTGCCGTGTCCGTGTCCTTGCTGGTGGCAAGGAGCCGCTTGATGATGGCAACACCGGCCGTTGCGTTGTCGTACGGATCCAGGAGGTTCAGTTTCCGGCCTACGAGGTCTGAGGCCCATTCGCCGGAGGTGGGGATGACCTGCATGGTGCCGATGGCGTTCGCGGGCGAGACGGCCCGCTGGTTGAAGCCGGACTCCTGGTATGCAAAGGCGAGGGCAAGGGACGGCTCAACCCCCATCGCGCGGGCCCTGTCAGTCACGATGGAACGCATCTCATCCCGGGACGGCACCGGCGCGGCGTTGAGCAATGCTTTGTTCTCGTTCGCGGAGCTGACCACGGCTTCAGGGTACGAGAAGCCGAGGAACGTGCTGGGCACCAGGGGCGTCACCGTCGCTGCAGGTGTAGACGACGCCGGCTGGATGGAGGCGCCGGGGATGACCAGTTTGTTGCCCGGGTAGATCACGGTGGTCATGCTCAGCTGGTTGGCTGAGAGGACGTCCGAGAGCTTCACGCCGTGCTTTGAGGCGATCGCGGACAAGGTGTCCCCTGCCTTGATGGTGTAGGAGCCACCCGGAGCGGGGGCGGCCGGCGCAGGGGCAGCCGGGGCGGCCGGCGCGGCGGCCGGCTGCGGCGCGGCGGGGGCGGCTGCCGGTGCTGTTTCGCCGGAGCCCACCCTGACCTTCTGGCCGGGATAGATGATGGAGTTCATGTTCAGGTTGTTCCAGCTGAAGACCTCGGACAGGCCGACGTTGTGCCGGGCAGCGATGGCGCTGAGCGTGTCACCGGCCTTCACGGTGTAGCTTCCGCCGGAGTTGGCCAGGGCAGCCGGGGCGGCGGCCGGTGCCGGTGCCGGGGCGGGCGACGCGGCAGACCCGGAAAGCCGGATTTTCTGGCCGGGGTAAATGATGGTGTTCGGCTGCAGGTTGTTCAGAGCCAGTACCTCGCCGGTATTGAGGCCGAACTTCCCCGCGATGGCGCTGATGGTGTCGCCGCGGGCGATGGTGTAGTCGGCGGGGGCTGCGGGCTGGGCGGGCCTGAAGGCCGTGGGAATGCTGGATGATACGGAGGCTGCCGGGATCATTGCGGCTTTAGCCTCAGCTGCCTGTGCTTTCATGGCGGCCGCGAGCGTTGCGGGGATGGCGCGTGCCGGCGCCTCTGCAGGCGCTGGCTGTGCGAGGGCCAGGGACGACAGGACCACCGCAGGAAGTGCGGCCGTGGTGGCCGCAATCATGGGCAGACTCGGCCGGGTTGCCTGCTTTGGCGAGCGGGACGTCGTCATGAAAGGAATCCTCTTCTTTAACTGCCGGGGGGACGGGTGATGCGTGTGACTATTGATACTAGTGTTACTTAAGTTGTTCTTGTTACAAATGTGATCTCTGTGAATCTCTCATGAATTTGCCGCTAGCACAATAAGTTGAGCCCAACGGGTATCTCCGGTTTTGTGGAGTGTCGGTCCGTTCATCCACTTGCAGGGCAAAGCTGACTAGGCGGCAGGGCTCCGGCCGTGGCAACCTTGATCCGTGAGTAACGTAGAAAGCCTTGTGGGCGAGTGGCTGCCCCTGCCTGATGTCGCCAAATTGCTGGATGTTTCGATTACGAAAGTCCATAGCCTTATTGATGAACGTGCGCTGGCTGCCCTGCGCGTCGGGGAGCGGCGGATCCGCTCAGTTCCGGCCGCGTTTATCCAGGATGGCCAGGTGGTGGACAGCCTGCGGGGAACCATTGTGGTTCTGGCGGATGCCGGCTATTCGGATGAGGACCTCATCGTCTGGCTCTTCACCCACGACGATTCCCTGCGCGGCCGCCCCATTGATGCGCTGCGCGAAGGCCGGAAAACCGAGATCCGGCGCAGGGCACAGACTCTGGCCTGGTAACGCGGACTCCCGTACCGGCGGGCCTGGTAGCTCCCGCTCCAGGCGCCGCGGGTTGCTGGCGGGTGCTATTCCGGGAATCAGGCGGCGCGGCTGACGGTGGCTTCGGCCAGCCGCCGCAGCGCCGTCTTCGGCAATTCATCGAGCGGCAGCAGTTCCAGGGCCTCATAGGCGGCGGTGCCGAACTCGTTGATGAGCAGTTCGGTGGCCTGCAGCGCCCCGGATTCCTCAATGATCCTTCGGATCTCGGCCACGTCCGCGTCGCCCAGGTCAGGGCTTCCGAGCTTGGCATCAATAAACGCTGACTCCTGCGCCGAGGCGTGCTCGAGCGCCAGTGCGATCAAGACCGTCCTTTTGCCTTCGCGCAGATCGTCCCCGGCCGGCTTGCCGGTGGTTACGGGGTCACCGAACACGCCCAGGACGTCGTCACGCAGCTGGAAAGCCTCACCCAGTGGCAGGGCAAATGCCGAATAGCCGCGGAGCAGGGCATCCGACGCCCCCGCCAGGGCACCCCCGAGCGCGAGCGGATGTTCGGTGGAATACTTCGCCGACTTGAACCTGATGATCGACTGGGCCCGGGTCACAGCGCCTGCGCGGTCCCGGACGGGCCCGGCGACTTCTTCGAGGATGTCCAGGTACTGGCCCGCCATCACCTCAGTTCTCATGAGGTTGAAGATCAGCCTCGCCCTGCTTCCCGAGGCCGCCTGGCCGCCAATGTCGGTGAAGGCCTCCTCGCTGAAGGACAGGCACAGGTCCCCGGTGAGGATGGCCGCCGCGTGTCCAAACCGTTCACTGTCCAGCGCCCAGCCCTGGGCGTCATGCAGCTGGCTGAACCGGCGGTGCACGCTCGGGCCGCCCCTTCGGGTGTCCGAGCGGTCAATGATGTCGTCGTGGATGAGCGCCGCAGCCTGGAACAGTTCCAGGGCGGATCCGGCCGTCACGATCTGCCCGGACCCCGGCTCACCGCCGGCCCCCCGCCAACCCCAGTAACACATGAGGGCACGGAGCCGCTTGCCTCCGGTCACCAGGTTGGAGATTGATCCCATGAGGGGCTCGATGTCGGGGGAAATCCCTGCCACCAGGGCCTGGCGCGTGGTGAGGAATTCCGTCAGCTCGCCGGCTACAGCGGCCACAAATGCGGCCTGTTCATGCCTCAGCTGCTCCGAGACAGTCACTTGGCTGGCTCGACTGCCGCGTTGGCCCCGATGGTGAAGGTGGAAACACCGGCCGCTTCAACCACCGCAACGTTCACCGTCTCGTTGTCGTTGCGGACGAAGTCCTTGGACGCCACCGCTCCGACGGCATCGCCGGGCACTGCCTTGAATCCCTGGCCTTCGAGGTGCTTGGTGTAGAAGTCCACGACGGCGGCCGTAGGGGCGGTGATGCTGGCAACCAGCGCCGCGGTGGCGGGCTGCTTGGCCTTGTCCAGGCTGCTGGAGATCACCGTGGCACCGGGCATGACCGGTATCAGTGCCTCGGGAAACCCTTCCACGAGTTTGCCCACCGTGGCAGAGGTGCCCGGTGACGCCGTCGGGCTCGCCGAGGCCGTAACGGTGGAGGTGGTGGAGGCGGGTGAGGAAGTAGCTGCTGACGATGACGTGGCGTCGGGCGCCGCGGGACTGCAAGCGGCAAGGGCCAGCATTGCACCGGCGGCGAGGGCCGCCAATCCTGTTGGCTTGAGATTTTTCGTGACCGTCACAGGGACTTTCCTCCTGGGGTTGATGCCGGGCTCAGCCTCCAGTTTAGTCAGTACCAACAGCTAGAATTGCCGCTGTGGGGCCAGAGCAGAACAACCAGTACACCGAAGCGGGTCTTCGCGAGCTCCGACGCAACTGCATCATGCACGTGGACATGGACGCGTTTTTCGTCTCAGTGGAGCTGCGCACGCGTCCCGAGCTCATCGGAAAGCCGGTGATTGTGGGATTCCCCGCGGACCGCTCCGTGGTCCTGTCAGCCTCCTACGAGGCGCGGGCCTTCGGCGTGAAATCAGCCATGCCCATGGCAGTCGCGGTCAGGATGTGCCCTCAGGCCGTCATCATCGAGCCGCGCCACAAGCTGTACTACGAAGTGTCCGCACAGCTGATGGAAATATTCCACTCCATCACGGACCTCGTCGAGCCGTTGAGCGTTGATGAAGCCTTCCTCGACGTGGGAGGGGCAATCCGGCGGTTGGGCCCGCCGCGCGAAATCGGCGAGCTGATCCGCCGCCGGGTTTCCGCCGAGCTGGGCATTACGGCGTCCGTTGGGATCGCAGCGAGCAAGTTCGTGGCCAAGATCGCGTCCACCCGCTGCAAGCCTGACGGGCTGTTGCTCATTAGCCCGGATGAGACCGTGCCCTACCTCCACAGCCTCCCTGTAGGCGCACTCTGGGGCATCGGGGCCAAGACCGCTGACGTGCTGGCCCGGATGGGCATCCGGACGGTCGCGGATGTGGCCGCCACGCCGGTGACGTCCTTGAAGAAGGTGCTCGGAGCCACCGGTGAGCACGTCTACCGGCTGTCGTGGGGGATCGATGCCCGTCCGGTGACTCCAGTGCGGCTGGAAAAGAGCATCGGCGCGGAAGAGACGTTCGCTGTGGACACCGGGGATGATGCCGTGATCAGCCGCGAGCTGCTGCGGTTGGCCCACCGCACCGCCGGCCGGTTGCGGAGTTCAGGATCCGTGGCGCGGACCGTGGCGTTGAAGCTCCGGTACGCGGATTTCTCCTCGATTACCCGGAGCCGTACCGTGCATACACCGGTGGACAGCGCGCAGCTGATCCATGGGGTGGCGCTCCAGCTGCTGGAAGCCCTGGGGCCGCGGCCCATGACCGTCCGGCTGGTGGGCATCCGGGCGGAGCAGCTGGAAGAGGCCGCACAGACCTCCCTCCAATTGAGCTTTGACCGCAGGGATGACAACTGGCGTGCTGCTGAACACGCGCTGGACCAGGTCAGCCGGAAGTTCGGAAACAAGTCGGTCCTGCCGGCCAGCCTCCTGGACCCGGGCGGACCGAGATAACAGGCGCTGCGGTGCGGGTTCACGACCGCTCAGGAGGGTAGCGGCCGTCTTTCAGAACAGGCCCCGACAAACTATCCTTATATGTACATAGTTTTCAGTTACTGCCGGACTTCTTGGACGCGCTGCCGTTCCAGTCACCCTCATGCCGGTGTTCGCAATCCGCCACCGTTGGCGGTTGGGAACCTCCCGGGCATGTGGGTCGTTATTGGAGCAGGAGTACGGGATGGGACCAGCCCGGACGTTGGCCTACTTAAGGAGGTCGTGATGCCGCTCTCGGAGCACGAACAGAAGCTGCTTGAGCAGCTGGAGAAGCAGCTGCACGAGGACGATCCGAAGTTCGCAAACAGCATGGGCTCGGATCCTGGACGTACCTGGTCCACCCGGCACCTCGTCATCGGTGTCCTCTGCGCCTTGGCGGGCATCGCGTTGCTCCTGGTCGGTGTCACCACGCAGATCATCATCGTTGGTGTCCTCGGCTTTGTGGTCATGGGCGGCGGCGTCTATTTCGCCACCATGCGGAAGGGGCCCGGCACCAGGGCCGGCTCCGCTCCCGCCGGGAAAGCCGGAAAGCCGCGGAGTTCGTTTATGTCCAGCTTGGAAGAACGTTGGGACGAACGCCGCCGCGACGACTCCTAGGGAACTCGCTCTCCTCCGGACCTCCCGGGCCGGCTGAGCCCACTCCGCTGGGGTCTGTCCTTTTTCCTCCACTTCCAGCCCCTCCACTTTTCTCCCCGCCGGGCGCTTGCTCCTGACGGGGGCCGCTACCGAAGACCCGCCCCGGCGGGTCTTCGGCATTTAACGGCCAGCCCGCTCCATCAGGGAGCAGCACGACGGCGGCCGGCAACTTCTGCGGGCAGCTCCGGTAGGCATCTCCTGTGCCGGCACCTCCTGTGCAGGGTGCGGGCACCTCCTGTGCAGGGTGCGGGCACCTCCTGGGGGAGGGCGCGACGGCGGATCGAGCCGCCGCCGGCCCGCGGGCTTCCGGCGCGCCCGCGCCGCTCCCCGTTCCCTCCACACCCCTCCACCGCGCCATTGCGCGCCCTGTGGCGCCGGAGATCCTCAAAAGGGGGCGCCGCGGGCCTATTTTGCATTGACTGTGGGGGAAAGTGGAGTAATGTGGAGGACATAAGAGGGTAGTTGCAACATTAGGGGATGTGCAGTTCCTGACGGCAGACGGGCGGTGGGCCAGTGTTTCTTGGCACGCATTCACCACGTCTGGACGAAAAGGGCCGGATTATCCTCCCCGCAAAGTTCCGCGAGGAACTTGCCGCCGGGCTGGTTCTCACGAGGGGCCAGGAGCGTTGTATCTACGTCTTCAGTGAGCAGGAATTTGCGAGGGTGCACGAGCAAATGCGGGAGGCGCCAATCTCCTCCAAGCAGGCCCGGGACTACATTCGCGTCTTTCTCTCTGGAGCCTCGGACGAGGTACCTGACAAGCAGGGGCGCGTGACCATTCCGGCGGCGCTCCGGGAGTACGCAGGCCTCGGCAGGGAACTGGCCGTCATTGGCGCAGGCACCCGGGCCGAGATCTGGGACGCCCAGGCCTGGAACGAGTACCTGGCTGAGAAGGAAACCGCCTTCTCGGAAACCGACGACGCCATTCCGGGGATTCTCTAATCACCTGAACGGCACTGAAGACCGCTTCTTGAACGAGATCTCCAGCCGCCCATCGCACAGTCCACCTGGCTCACTTCCCCGGAGCCAGGCGGCGGGACGATAGGCGCGGATGGGGATCTGGCTTAAGAAGCACCCAGGATACCCGCCGACTGAAAGGACGAAGGCATGAATGATCACCCGAAGCCGACGTCCGAACGCCATGTGCCGGTCCTCAAGGACCGGTGCATCAATTTGTTGGCGCCAGGGTTCGAAGCGGCACGGCGCCGGGGCGAAACGCCCATCGCCATTGACGCGACCCTCGGCATGGGGGGTCACTCCGAGGCGATGCTGGAGCGCTTCCCGGACCTGCACCTGATCGGCATCGACCGCGATGAAGAGGCGCTGGCGCTGGCGGGGGAGCGGCTGGCCCGCTTCGCCGACCGCACTGACCTGGTGCATGCCGTGTACGACGAAATTGCCGACGTCCTCGAGGACCTCGGGGTCAGGGAAGTCCACGGCATCCTGATGGACCTGGGCGTCTCGTCACTTCAGCTGGACGAGCGTGAACGCGGTTTCGCCTATTCGTTCGACGCTCCGCTGGACATGCGGATGGACACCAGCCGCGGCCAGACCGCCGCGGACGTGGTCAATAACTACAGCGAAGAGGATCTGGTCCGCATCATCCGGAAATGGGGCGAGGAGAAATTCGCCGGCCGGATCGCCAACAGGATCGTGGCAGCACGGGCAGTCACACCGTTCACCACCACCGGTGAACTGGTGGAACAGATCCGTTCCGTGGTTCCGGCCGCAGCCGCCAAATCCGGCGGCCATCCGGCGAAACGGACTTTCCAGGCTCTCCGGATCGAAGTCAATGAGGAACTCGACGTGCTGGAACGCGCCATTCCTGCCGCCGTGGATGCGTTGGCCCTCGGCGGACGCATCGTGGTGATGTCCTACCACTCCCTTGAGGACAAGATCGTTAAGTCCTTCTTCCAGGCCGGCTCCAAATCGTCGGCGCCGCTGGGCTTCCCCGTGGAGCTGGAAGAACACAAGGCAACCCTCAAGACCCTGACCAAGGGCACTGAGGTACCCACCGCCGTCGAAATCGCCGAAAACCCCCGCGCTGCTTCCGCCAGGCTGCGCGCCGTGGAACGCATCAGAGCCAGGAGAGAAGCATGAGCACCGCCGCTGTCAAGAACTTCCCGGTCATCTCCGGCAGCAGCGCGCCTGCTATCAGGACCCAGCCGGCAGGTCCGGGCCGCAAGGAGCGCACCCCGCTGTCCGTGGTGCGCTCTGCGCCCAAGAAGAGGCGGGCCCCCTTTGTGGTGATGTGCTTCGCCCTGCTCGCCGTGGCGCTCGTTGCGGTGCTTGTGCTCAACATTTCGGTGTCCACCTCCCAGTACCAGCTCGTGGAGCTGAGGGGCAAGCAGAGCACACTCACCAAGCAGAACCAGGATCTGACACAGCAACTCCAGAACTTCGAGGCTCCCCAGAACCTGGCCGCCAAGGCTGCAGACTTGGGAATGGTAGCTTCCACGGTCAAAGGACAGATTGACCTTTCCACCCTCACGGTCACAGGCAAGGCAACACCGGCCGTGAAAGGTGGCGCTGCCGGAGCCGTTATCCCGGCACCGGCAGTTCCCGGGGTGCTGACAGTGGTTCCGCCGGTGACGGCGCCCGAACCCTCCGCGAGCCGCAAACCCGCCGGCCAGGAGCCGACGGCGGCAGCGGCGCCGCCGGCAGCGGTTGCCCCGCCGGCTGCGGTACCGGCAGCGCCGGCACCTGCGGTGGAGCTGCACGGCGGCTCTGTTCCCGCCCCGGAGCAGAAGGTACCGGGGCAGTAGCAGGGCGGTAGCGGGGCGGCCGCTGAAAAGCAGCCGGTCAGCGAAAGGCCGGGTGCCCAGCCGGGCACCAGAGCAGGCAACAAGGCGAGTAGCAAGGAATCACGGTGGCGCAGACAACCCGTAAGGCAAAGGCTGTCAAGGCGCCGAACGCCACCAAGCGATTGCGCCTCGGCCTGGGAATCATGCTGACCCTGCTGCTGGTGGTGGGCGGCAAACTCTTTATGGTCCAGGGCCTCGATATTGGCGGGATGGCGGCAGCCGCCCTCGACTATCGCATGCGGCAAACATCACTGCCTGCCGAGCGCGGCAGCATCCTGGACGCCAACGGCACAGTCCTTGCCAACAGCGTGATCCGCTACAACGTTGTGGTGGACCAGACGGTCAACACCAAGACGGAGACGTTCAAAAGGCTCGCCAAGGTAGACGGCAAGGACAAACTGGTCGACGTGTCGCGGGAGCAGGGGCTCAACGAACTGGCCTCCGTCCTGGGCATGGACCTGGACGCCGTCCGGAACGCGGTCACGGGCCAACAGCGCTACTACATCGTGGCCAAGGACCTGAAACCGGATCTCGAGGACAGGGTCTCCAACCTGCAAATCCCCGGCATCGTCACCGAGGGCGTCAGCAAGCGCGTTTATCCGAACGGATCGATCGCCGGCGGAATCATCGGCTTCCTGCAGGACGGCGGCACCGGCCAGGCCGGCATTGAGCAGACCCAGGACGCGCTGCTGCGCGGCGAGGACGGCAAACGGCTCTTCGAAATCGGTGCCGACGGCCTCAGGATCCCTGTGGGTGTGGACGAACTGACACCGCCGAAGGACGGCAAGGACGTCAAGCTCACCCTGAACTCGGATCTCCAGTACTTCGCCCAGCAGGCCATCCAAAGCCAAAGCGACAAGCTCGGTGCCGAATGGGGCAGCATCCTGGTGATGGATGTCAAGACGGGCAACATCGTGGCCATGGCCGACACCAACGCCCCCGACCCTAACGACCCCGGCAGGGTGGCCGCCAAGGACCGCGGAGTCCGCACGGTGACGGCTGCCTACGAACCGGGCTCCGTGCAAAAGATGATCACCGCCTCGGCGCTCATCGAGGAAGGAAAGTCCAGCCCGCTGGACACCTTCACGCTCCCGCCCTCCTACACAATCGACGGCCAGACGTTCACGGACGCCTTCACCCACGGGACCGAGGAACGCACGCTCGCCGGCATCCTGGGGTACTCCATGAACACGGGCACCGTGGCGGCCGGCTCCCGGCTGAGCAAGGAGCAACGCTACGACTGGCTGCGGAAATTCGGCATTGGCGAGGCACCGGACATCGGACTCCCTGCCACCGGGTCCGGCATCCTTGCGCCCGCGGACCAGTGGGACAGCCGCCAGCAGTACACCGTGCTCTTCGGACAGGGCGTCTCACAATCCACCCTGCAGACCGTCCGCGCCTTCCAGACCATCGCCAATAATGGCGTGATGCTTCAGCCGCGCCTGATCGACTCCTACGTTTCCGCGGACGGCACCGAAGAAAAAGTGGCTCCGCAGCCTTCGCGGCAGGTGGTGTCGGACAACACGGCCCGGCAGGTCCGGGACATCCTGGAAAGCGCCGTGACCGAAGGCCAGATCAAGGACGCCGCCATTGACGGCTACCGCGTGGGAGCCAAGACCGGCACGTCCGAGTCCCCGTGCGACGACGGCAAATCCGGGTTCTGCGGCTACACGGCCTCCATGGTGGGGATGGCGCCGATGGACGATCCGCGGTTTATTGTTGAGGTGGTCCTGCAGCGTCCCAAGGGCAGCATCTACGGCATCACCAACGGTCCGGTCTTCCGGTCGGTCATGAGCCAGACGCTGCGCACCTTCAACGTCCAGCCGTCCACCGGCGAACCGGCCAGGCTGCCGCAGTTCGCTAAGTAACACCAGGCCAGCAATACTTTTACCGCCCGCAGCGAGGCTTTTTCGCGCGGGCACGATCCACTAGCACCATCGGAGATTCCCTTGTCAGAGCAGAACGCACCAGGCAGTCATACCGGGCCGGCGGGGGAGTCCGCCGCCTCCCGGTTCAGGCCATCGGCGGTGGCTGCAGTCCGACTGGCCGGCATCGGGGAGGCCATCGGCGTGCAGGTGCCGGGTGCATCGGCTGCCGTAAGCGTCACGGGAATCTCGCTCAATTCACGCACGGTGGAACGTGGCGACCTCTACGTCGCCCTGCCGGGTGGTTCCCGCCACGGAGCGGACTTCGCCGGCCAGGCCGTGGAGCGGGGCGCCGTGGCCGTCCTGACCGACGACGCCGGCGCCCGGCTGCTGGCACTTTCCGCCGACACCGCGGTCCCCGTGCTTGTGGTGGACAGTCCCCGCAACGTAGTGGGTCCTTTGTCCGCCATGATCTACCGGAGCCAGCCTCCCGCCGGACACCCGCCCCGCCTGTTCGGGGTCACGGGCACAAACGGCAAGACCACCACCACGTATTTCCTCAACTCCCTCCTTCGCGCGCTGGGACAACGGGCCGGCCTGATCGGAACCATCGAAATACTCGCCGGCGGGGAGCCCATCCCCAGCCTCCTCACGACGCCCGAGTCAACGGACGTGCACGGCCTCCTGGCGCTCATGCGGGAGCGCGGCCTGGATGCGGCCTCCATGGAAGTGTCCTCCCACGCCATCTCCTTCCAGCGCGTCGACGGGGTGGTCTTCGACGTCGCCGGGTTCACCAACCTGACCCAGGACCACCTGGACCTGCACGGCACCATGGACGACTACTTCGCCACCAAGGCCGAACTCTTCACGTCCCGCCGTGCCCGCGCCGCCGTGGTGATGGTCGACGACGAATGGGGCCGCAGGCTTGCCGCCGCGGCCGGGATTCCGGTCACGACCGTCGCGTCTGCCCCCGGCAACGGTCCCGCCGACTGGACAGTCACCTCGACGGCGCCCCGCGGGCTGGGCACCGAATTCACCCTCAGCGGTCCGGACGAGGCCCGGCTGAAGATCCACACCGCGTTGCCCGGCGCCTTCAACGTCGCCAACGCGGCACTGGCCAGCGTGATGGTCCTGGCCAGCGGAGTGGAAACCGCCGCTCTGCAGACCGCCCTGGACAGCCATGATCCCTTCACCGTTGCGGTGCCCGGCCGTATGCAGCTCGTCGCCGAGGAGCCCGCCGCCGTCGTCGATTTCGCGCACAACACCGACGCGCTGGCCCGCGCGCTCGAGGCTGTCCGGTCACCTCTTCCCGGCTCCCGGGTGATCGTTGTTTTCGGTGCCACCGGGCAGCGGGACCAAGGCAAGCGCCCTGCCATGGGAGCCATCGCAGCACAGCTCGCCGACGTTGTGATCGTCACGGATGACGATCCCCATGACGAGGACGCACAGGCCATCCGCGCTGACGTGCTGGCGGGTGCCAGGGCCGCGCAGGAACAGGGCGCCCTCACGTGCGTCATCGAGGAAATCCACCCCCGGGCGGCGGCCATCAACCGTGCCGCCGAGCTGGCCCGGCGGCAGGACACCATCCTCGTTGCCGGCCGCGGCCACGAGGTCTGGCAAGAGGTCAAGGGCGTCAACCTCCCCCTCGACGACCGGGTGGAACTCCGGAACGCCTTGACAGCCAGGGGATTCACGGTTCTCCAAGACGAGCGGATAGAGTCCTAGACCGAGATGATTGCATTTACTGCGGCGGAAATCGCCGAAATCACAAACGGCCGCCTGGACGCCGATCCGGGGATCACCCCGCAATCGGTGGTCACCGATTCGCGCGACGCCGTGCCCGGGGCGCTTTACGTCGCGAAACCCGGTGAACACGCGGACGGGCACGACTTCGTGGCGGCCGCTTTCAGCCAAGGTGCCGTGCTGGCCCTCGCGGAGCGACCTGTTCCCGGGCCCAACGGAACGAACTATCCGACAGTACTGGTCCAGGACGCGGTCCTCGCCATGGGTGCCCTGGCCGCCGAAGCCGTCCGCCGCATCCGCGCGGTCCGGGCGTCGGCCGGCGAATCCCTGACAGTCATCGGCATCACCGGCTCGGCCGGAAAGACCACAACGAAGGACCTGCTCGCCGGGATCCTCTCAACCCAAGGCAACACCGTGGCCCCTCAGGGCTCCTACAACGGCGAGGTCGGCGTGCCGCTCACGGTCTTCCGGGCGGACGCCGGGACCCGCTTCCTGGTCATCGAAATGGGTGCCACCGGCATCGGCCACATCCGCTACCTGGCTGACATGGTCAAGCCGGACATCGGAGTGGTCCTGGGCGTTGGCACCGCCCACGCAGGGGAGTTCGGCGGCGTCGAAAATATCGTGCTCGCCAAGGGCGAACTGGTGGAGGCACTCGCGCCCACCGGCACAGCCGTGCTGAACCTCGACGACGACCGGGTGGCAGGCATGCGTCCGCGCACCGTCGCAGCGGTGCTGGGTTTCTCCGCGGAGGACCGTCCCGACGCGGCAGTGCGGGCAGTCAACCCGGACACCAACAGTGCCGGAAACCCGGAATTCGACCTCGTCCTTCCCGGCAGCGATGCCGGCCTCCACGTGAGCAGCGGACTGATCGGTGCCCACCACACCGGCAATCTCCTGGCGGCAGCCGCAGCAGCGCACGCAGCCGGTGTGCCGGGCACGGACATCGCAGCGTCCCTGGCCGGCCAGTCAGCAGCCAGCCGCTGGCGGATGGAACGCACGGAACGCCCGGACGGGGTTACCGTCATCAACGACGCCTACAACGCCAACCCCGAGTCCATGCGCGCCGCCCTGCGCACCCTGGCAGACCTGGGGCGCGGACGCCGCACCTGGGCCGTGCTGGGAGCCATGCTGGAGCTGGGGCCGGATTCCATCCGTGAGCACACAGCCGTAGGAACCCAAGTGGTCCGGCTCAACATTTCGCGGCTGGTGGTGGTTGGCCGCGAGGCACGCGCCCTCTATGTTTCCGCAGTCCAGGAAGGCTCCTGGGGCGACGAATGTGTGTTCGCCGAAAACGTCGAGGAAGCCTACTCGCTCCTTGATGCCGAGCTGGAACCCGGTGACCTGGTGCTCTTCAAGTCCTCCAACAGCGTCGGGCTTCGGCATTTGGGTGATCGGATAGCATTACCCCCACAATCCACGGAACCTGCCGAAGAAAGGAGCGAGCTGCTGTGATTGCACTTTTGATCGGCGCGGGACTTGCCCTGCTGTTCGCCCTGGTGGGAACCCCCCTGTTTATCCGCCTCCTTGTCCGCAAAAGCTACGGGCAGTTCATCCGCGATGACGGACCCACATCCCATCACACCAAACGCGGCACGCCCACCATGGGCGGAACCGTGGTGGTGGGAGCAGTGCTCCTCAGCTACGGCCTGACCCACCTGATCATGTGGCTGATGAACCCGGCGTCCGCCGGACCGTCGGCGTCGGCCCTGATCCTCCTGTTCCTCATGGTCGGCATGGGGCTGGTCGGCTTCCTCGATGACTTCATCAAGATCTCGCGCCAACGCAGCCTTGGCCTGGACGCGAAAGCCAAACTCATCCTTCAGGCGGCGGTGGGCATCGCCTTCGCCATCCTCGCCCTGAACTTCCCCGATCCCCAGGGCCTGACCCCGGCGTCGACAAAAATTTCCCTGGTCCGCGACATCCCCTGGCTGGACCTGGCCTTCGGCGGCACGGTCATCGGCGCCATCCTGTTCGTCCTCTGGTCCAACCTGATCGTGACGGCAGCTACCAACGGCGTGAACCTCACGGACGGGCTGGACGGGCTGGCCGCCGGCGCCGCTGTGATGGTGTTCGGCGCCTACACCCTGATGGGAATCTGGCAGAACAACCAGGCCTGCGGATCGCCGCGCGAAACCGGAAGCGGCTGCTACACCGTCCGCGATCCCCTGGACCTGGCACTCCTGGCGGCAATCCTCAGCGCCGCCCTGGTGGGCTTCCTCTGGTGGAACACTTCGCCGGCCAAAATCTTCATGGGCGACACCGGCTCCCTCGCCATCGGCGGCGCCATTGCCGGCTTCGCCATCCTCTCCCGCACCGAACTGCTCCTGGGCATCGTCGGCGGCCTGTTCGTGCTGATCACCCTCTCGGTGATCATCCAGGTGGGCTACTTCAAATTATCCGGCGGCAAACGTGTCTTCAAGATGGCACCGCTGCAGCACCACTTCGAACTCAAGGGCTGGGCTGAGGTGACCGTGGTTGTCCGCTTCTGGATCCTGGGCGGCCTCTTCGTCGCCGTCGGCCTGGGTGTCTTCTACGCAGAATGGGTTGTGCTCCTGTGACTGTTTCCCCGCGCCTGCAGAACCTGGTCAGCTGGGACTCGGACTGGGCCGGCCTGCGCGTTGTTGTCACCGGAATCGGTGTGTCGGGCTTCGCCGCAGCGGACACCCTCATTGAACTCGGGGCCCGCGTGGTGGTGGTCGACGCCGCCACCACCGACACCGCGAAGGCCCACGCGGACACCCTGAAGATTGTCGGCGCCGTGGACGTGCTCCTTGGCGAGGAGGCCGTCAGCAGGGTTCCCAAGATTGAAGGAAGCTTCCCCGACCTCATCGTCACCTCGCCGGGCTGGCGTCCCGACCAGGCGCTCCTCGCCGCCGCCGCACGCGCGCACATCCCGGTCTGGGGCGACGTCGAACTCGCCTGGCGGCTGCGGGTGCGTGAAGGACACAAGACCCCCGACTGGCTGACGATCACCGGCACAAACGGCAAGACCACCACGGTCGGACTGACGGCCTCAATGCTGCAGGCCGCAGGACTGAAGGCGATTGCCGTCGGCAACGTGGGCACACCCATCCTGGATGCCCTCCGCGACCCGGTGGAGTATGACGTGTTCGCCGTTGAACTCTCCAGCTTCCAGCTGCACTGGGCGGAATCCCTCTCGCCCGTCGCCAGCGTGTGCCTGAACGTGGCAGAAGACCACGTTGACTGGCACGGTTCCTACAACTCCTACCTGGCCGACAAAGCAAAGGTCTATGCCCGCACGCAGAAGGCCTGCATCTACAACGCCGAGCAGATCGAAACCGAACGCATGGTGGAGGACGCCGACGTGGTTGAAGGCTGCCGGGCCGTCGGCTTCACCACGCTCACCCCGGCCATCAGCATGCTGGGCGTGGTGGACGGACTCCTCGTGGACCGGGCCTTCATCGAGCAGCGCAAGGACAGTGCCGCCGAGCTCGCGTCGATGACGGACCTGGGGCAGTTCGCCCCCCGCCACATGGTGGCCAACGCCCTGGCAGCTGCCGCACTGGTGCGCGCCTACGGGGTGGACACGGAGGCGGTCCGCCAAGGCATCCAGGACTACGTGCCGGGCAACCACCGCATCCAGCCCGTTGCCCGGGTGAACGGTGTTCTTTGGGTCAATGATTCCAAGGCCACCAACCCCCACGCAGCGGCCGCATCACTGACGGCATTCGAGAAGGTCATCTGGATCGCGGGAGGACTCTCCAAGGGAGTCAGCTACGACGACCTGGTCCGCGATCAGGCGGGCAGGCTCAAAGCGGTGGTGCTCATCGGCGTCGACACCGCCCCCCTTGCCGATGCCCTGCAGCGACACGCGCCCGATGTCCCGGTGATCATCGCTTCGGCGGGCGACACTGAAAATATGCAGACTGCCGTAACGGGCGGAGCCAACGCGGGCGACTCTCCGGTTCCGGGGGAGCACGTGATGTCCCGGGCCGTTGCGTCAGCAGCGCAGCTGGCCGTATCGGGCGACACCGTGCTGATGGCACCGGCGGCTGCTTCCATGGATCAGTTCTCTTCCTATGCTCACCGCGGTAACGCCTTTATCGAAGCTGTCCGCGAGCTGGTGGAAGGGCAGGCCCAGACCGGCGAGGAGTAAGAATGGTCAGCACGCCCACCCGGCCGAACGCGGCAAAGCCGCGCACCGGGAAACCCGCGCCGCGTCCGGCACCCGGGTCCACGGTGTCCAGGCCCACCCTCCCTGCCCGGATCAAGGGCTGGTACCGGGGCTTCTGGTCCGCCCTCGAAGGGAACGGGACATCCCGGAACGGCTCCACCTACTACCTCATCCTGGGCTCCACGCTGGCGCTCACGGCCATCGGCATCATGATGGTGCTCTCGGCATCCAGCGTCGAATCGATCGCGGCCGGCAAGTCACCGTACGGAGATGCCCTCAAGCAGGGCATGTTCGCCGCGATCGGCATTTTCGTGATGTTCGTCCTCTCCAGGATCAACGTGGTGTGGCTCAAGCGGCTGGCATGGCCTGCGGTGGGCGTCGCCCTGATGCTCCTGGTCCTGGTCCAGGTGGTGGGCGACGAGGTCAACGGCAACAAAAACTGGATAGACCTGGGCGGCATCACGTTCCAGCCCTCCGAGGCCTCCAAACTGGCGCTGGCTCTTTGGATGGCCACCGTCCTGGCCAGGAAAGGCAAACTGCTGCGGCTATGGCAGCATGTGCTCGTCCCGGCCGTGCCGCTTGCGGGTGCCGTCATCGGCCTGGTCCTGCTGGGCAATGACCTCGGCACCGCCATGATCATCATGATGATCACGGCCGCGGCCTTGTTTTTTGCCGGCGTGCCGCTCTACCTCTTTGGCTTTGCAGCCGTGGCCGCCGCTGCCGGGACCGCCGTTATGGCCATCACCAGTTCCAACCGCATGTGCCGGATCACCTCCTGGTGGACCGGCCAGTCCTGTGCGGACGGCATCGATGCCAACTACCAGGCCACCAACGGTCTCTACGGGCTGGCCTCCGGCGGCTGGTTTGGCGTGGGCCTGGGCCAGAGCCGGCAGAAGTACAGCTGGATTCCCGAAGCCCACAACGACTTCATCTTCGCCATCATCGGCGAGGAACTGGGCCTGGTGGGCACCGTCGTCGTGCTTGTCCTTTTTGCCATCCTCGGCGCCGCCATCTACCGCGTGGTGGTGGCGCAGGAGGACATGTTCCACCGCGTCCTGGCCGGCACCATCATGGTGTGGCTCCTGGGCCAGGCAACCGTCAACATGGCGGTTGTGACCGGCCTGATGCCCGTCATCGGCGTGCCGCTGCCCTTTATTTCGTACGGCGGTTCGGCCCTGCTTATGTCCCTCTGTGCCGTGGGCGTGGTCCTGTCCCTGGCCCGGGAACAGATGGCTCCGGCCCTTCGCCCCAAGAGAATGCTCAAGTTCGGCACCAGGAAGGCCGGGAAATCCGCCCGGCCCACCAAAACGGCAAGAAAGCGCACCTAGCACCCGATGACTTCCCAGAACCTGTCCATTGTCCTGGCGGGCGGCGGCACCGCCGGCCACATCAGCCCGCTCCTGGCGATCGCGGCTGCCCTGCGGACCGCCGCGCCGCAGTCCCGGCTGCTTGCCGTGGGCACGCCGTCGGGCATGGAAACGCGCCTGGTCCCGGCGGCCGGCGTGGAGCTCGCCACCATCGACAGGGTACCGTTTCCGCGGAAACCGTCCCTGGACCTGCTGAAGCTGCCCGCCCGGCTGGCCGGTGCAGTGCGCCAGTCCGGCCGGATCCTGGACGAGGCCTCTGCCGACGTCCTGGTTGGCGTGGGCGGTTACGTCTGCACTCCGTTGTACCTCGCTGCCCGCCGACGCGGGATCCCCATTGTGATCCATGAAGCCAACACCAGGCCGGGCCTGGCCAACCGCGTGGGATCGTTACTGACCCGGCATGTTGCCACCGCCTTCGAGACCACCCGGCTGCGGCACGCCCGCCACGTCGGGATGCCGATGCGGACCGAAATCTCGGGCCTGGACCGGGAATCGGCCCGCGGTGCGGCGCGCAAGGCCCTGGGTCTTGATGAACACAAGCCCACCCTGATCGTGACCGGCGGCTCGTCCGGTGCCCGGAGCATCAACCGCGCCATGGCTGAAGCGGCCCGGGACCTGGGCGCGGCCGGGATCCAGACGCTCCACATCACCGGCCGCGGCAAGACAGTGGTGGCGCCCGACGGCGGCCCGCTCACCGCTGACGGCTACCGGCAGGTTGAGTACGTGGACGGGATGGAACTGGTGTACGCCGCCGCCGACCTCCTGCTGGCGCGGTCCGGTGCCGCCACCGTCTGTGAGGTGGCAGCAGTGGGAGTTCCCGCCGTTTTTGTACCGCTGCCCATCGGCAACGGTGAGCAGGCACTGAACGCCGCCGGGCTGGTGGAAAGCGGGGGCGCGCTCATCGTCCCGGATAAGGACTTCACCGCGCAGTGGATAACGGGCCACATCATCCCGTTGATCACCGACTCGCAGCGGCTGGCCGGCATGGCCGCCAGCTCCCGCCGGCTTGGCATCCGAAACGCCGATCAGCGCATGGCTGGTCTTGTCCTGGAAGCGGTATCCGCATGACCCCCGCAAGCATCCGCAGCCAGAAGTCCCTGGGCCGCGTCCACTTCATCGGCATCGGCGGTGTCGGCATGTCCGCCGTGGCCCGGATCATGGCGGCACGGGGTGTCACTGTCAGCGGTTCAGATGCCAAGGACCTGCCGGTCATGGCGGACCTGGCGACCGCCGGAGCCCGCATCGCCGTGGGGTATGCCGCATCCAACCTGGGCGATGCCCAGACCGTGGTGGCGGGTTCGGCCATCCGCGCGGACAACCCGGAACTGGTGGCCGCCCGTGAAGCCGGACTGCCCGTCCTGCACCGGTCCGAGGCGCTGGCATCAACCATGGGCGACGACACTGTGGTGACCATCGCCGGAACGCACGGCAAGTCCACCACCACCTCCATGATTACGGTGCTGCTCCGGGGAGCCGGGCTGGACCCTTCGTTTGCCATCGGGGCCAACGTGCCTGCCCTGGGCGTGAATGCAGCCCACGGCAGCTCCGGCATCTTTGTGGCCGAAGCGGATGAATCCGACGGCTCCTTCCTGAACTACCGGCCGCAGATAGCCGTGGTCACCAACGTGGAACCGGATCACCTGGACCACTACGGCACCGCGGAGGCCGTTTACGAATCCTTTGACCGCTTCACCGAACTGCTTCCGGCCGACGGCGTCCTGATAGCCTGCGCGGATGACGCCGGCGCCCGCGCCCTCGCCGAGCGCACGCGGGCCCGCGGGAACACGCGGGTGGTCCTGTACGGAACGTCGGACGGCTCCGACCTGGTTTTGCAGGACGACGGCCCCGGAAAGGTGGACGTGTCCGCACCTGCCGGCCGGTATGCCCTGGATCTGCAGGTCCCCGGCCGGCACAACGCGCTCAATGCCGCGGCCGCGGTCGCCGTCGCCCTGGAGCTGGGCGTCGAGGCCGGCGCCGCCGCGCGGGCCCTGTCCCAGTTCTCCGGAGCGTCGCGCCGTTTCGAACTCAAGGGGGAGGCCGGCGGAGTACGCGTTTTTGACGACTACGCCCACCACCCCACCGAGGTCCGGGCAGCCCTGACCGCGGCCCGGTCCGTGGCAGGCGGGCACCATGTCCACGTGCTCTTCCAGCCCCATCTGTTCTCCCGCACCAGGGAGTTCGCCAAAGAGTTCGCCGACGCCCTGAACCTGGCAGACACGGCCCTGGTCCTGGACATCTACCCTGCCCGTGAAGATCCCATCCCGGGCGTGACCAGCCAGCTGATCGCCGATCACCTGGGGCCCGGCGGCCGGCTCGTGGAACCGGCGGAAGCTGTGTCCGCCCTGGCCCGGGCCGCCCGGCCCGGTGACATCGTCCTGACCGTCGGCGCGGGCGACGTGACCGCCTTCGGCCCGCAGATTGTGCAGGCCCTCGATGGGTAGCCCGCGCCGCCCCACCTACGCGTCACCGGGACGCCGGCCAGCCGATGCCGGGGCGGCGTCGGCTGAACCTGAGACCATCTCCGCTTCCAAGAGTGTCCCCGTTCCGGATCCGGCCACCGTGCCGGCCCGCAAGAAGGGAAAGGCCCCGGGATCCGTGCCGTCCCGGGAGAAGAAACCGGCCGGCCCCGACAACGTGCTGGTTTTTCCTGAGCCGCCGGCCAAGCGCCGGAGGCGGCATTTGCTCGTTGCCGCGGGAACTGTGCTGGGGCTGGTTGCGGCCCTCCTTGCCGCAGCCATCTTTTCGCCGATGCTGGCCGTGGGCACCATTTCCGTAACAGGGACCAAACTGGTCACATCCGACCAGGTGCAGGCGGCGCTGGAGCCGCTGAAGGGCAAACCGCTGCCGCAGATCAGCGACGACGAGGTCAGCAGCATGCTGAAGTCCCTGGTGCAGATCAAATCCGTCTCTTCGCAGGCACGGCCGCCATCAGAACTCGTGGTGCACGTGCTCGAACGCACTCCGGTGGCGCTGGTCAAACAGGGGGAGCAGTACCAGCTGGTGGACGTGGACGGCGTGGTGCTGGCTGCGACGACGGACCCGGCCTCGGTGTCCCTTCCCGTGATCGACGGCGGCGCCGGAACCATCGGCAAGGACCTTTTCCAGGCCACCGCCGAGGTGCTGGGGGCGCTCCCCCCGGACGTACTCTCGAAGCTTTCCAACGCCTCCGCCCAATCGGTGGATGCCGTGGAACTGAAGCTGGTGGACGGCCAGACCATCATCTGGGGCAACGCCGGGGAGAAGGAACTCAAGGCCAAGGTGCTTGCAGCCCTCCTGAAGGTTCCGGCCGATCCAAAGAACCCCGTGCGCGTGTACGATGTGAGCGCGCCCCGGCATCCGGTGACGCGTTGAACCTTTCCTCCGGCAACTGCAAACTTTCCCGGTATTCGCGCGACACGCGGCTCCGGTTATTGAATGTCAGAACCATAGGAAATAGCGTTCCAACATGAGTTACTTGACATAACTATAACCTTCAACTCGAAGGTTAAGGTTGCAGGCTTCAAGCCCGACTCCACAGTTTTCGCAATAGGACACGAACAAGGGACACGTAACGTGGCAGCTCCGCAGAATTACTTGGCCGTCATCAAGGTCGTCGGCATCGGCGGCGGTGGCGTGAACGCAGTCAACCGCATGATCGAGGTAGGCCTCCGGGGTGTCGAGTTCATCGCCATCAACACAGATGCTCAGGCACTGCTGATGAGTGACGCCGACGTCAAGCTCGACGTCGGACGCGAGCTGACTCGCGGTCTCGGTGCAGGCGCCAACCCTGAGGTGGGCAAGCAGGCTGCCGAGGACCACGCTGACGAGATCGAAGAGGTCATCCGCGGCGCCGACATGGTGTTCGTGACTGCAGGCGAAGGCGGCGGTACCGGAACCGGCGGCGCGCCCGTCGTGGCACGAATTGCCCGCTCGCTCGGTGCACTGACCATCGGTGTGGTCACCCGCCCGTTCACCTTCGAGGGCCGCCGCCGTGCCGGCTCCGCCGAGGCCGGCATCGACGCCCTCCGCGACGAAGTTGACACCCTGATCGTGATCCCCAACGATCGCCTCCTTTCCATCAGCGACCGCAACGTCTCCGTCCTGGACGCTTTCCGCTCCGCTGACCAGGTCCTGCTGTCCGGTGTCCAGGGCATCACGGACCTGATCACCACGCCCGGGCTGATCAACCTGGACTTCGCCGACGTCAAGTCCGTCATGCAGGGCGCAGGCTCGGCCCTGATGGGCATCGGCTCCGCACGCGGCGAGGACCGTGCAGTGAAGGCAGCTGAACTTGCCATCGCGTCCCCGCTCCTGGAAGCCTCCATCGACGGCGCCCATGGTGTCCTGCTCTCCATCCAGGGCGGCTCTGACCTCGGCCTGTTCGAAATCAACGAAGCAGCCCGACTCGTCCAGGAAGTGGCCCACCCGGAGGCCAACATCATCTTCGGTGCCGTGATTGACGACGCCCTTGGGGACGAAGCCCGCGTGACGGTCATCGCCGCCGGGTTCGACGACGTGAAGGCCACCTCGCCCTCCATGGACCAGTCCCAGCCCCAGGTGGCGCCCCAGCGTCCCGCCGCGGCTCCCGCACCGGCCCAGGCCCCCACCTCCGGCGGCGGCAGCCACCAGCTCAACGCGCAGCCCGTCCACGCCGGCATGGGTGCGTCCGGACTGAGCAACTGGGGCCAGCAGCGCCCCTCCGCCGTTCCGGCGGACTCAGGTTTCGACGTCGACCTCCCCTCAGTGGTGGAGCCGGATCTCTCGGGGAACCGCTCGGACGATCTGGATGTCCCCGACTTCCTGAAGTAGGGCACGGCTTGTTCCTTTGGCGGGCTGAAGTCTCTCCCGGCGTCAGTGTCGCATTCACGGACATTCACGCCGGCAATCTTGCCCTCCACGTCGGTGACGATGCAGCGCAAGTGCGACGGCGCCGCGGTGAGCTGGAGGGGGCCGCCGGGCTGACACCGGGATCCCTGCGGTTCATGGATCAGGTCCACGGTTCCACGGTTGAGATGATGGAGCCCGGCACCCCCGCGCCCACGGCAGACGCCATGGTGTCCCGGGGCCTTCCCCTCGCGGTCATGGTGGCCGACTGCATCCCTGCGGTACTGGTGGCTCAGGACGCGGACGGCACGCCGGTCCTGGCCGCTGTCCATGCAGGGCGGCCGGGAATAGCCAACGGCATCCTGCCCGCAGCAGTGGAACGGATGCGGGCAGCGGGCGCAACCGGGATCCGGGCCTGGCTCGGTCCTTCAATCTGTGGCAAGTGTTACGAGGTCCCCGCCGACCTGCGTGACCAGGTGGCCGCGCAGGTACCGGCAACGCGGGCCGAAACGTCCTGGGGGACCCCCGCGCTGGACCTGCCGGCCGGAGCCCGCAGTCAGCTGGAGGCCGCCGGGGTGGTCGTCGAATACGCCGGGCAGTGCACGCTCGAAAGCGAGCAGGTGTTCTCCTACCGCCGTTCATCCACGACCGGACGCTTTGCCGGAATCGTGTGGTCCCATGACTGAAGACACCGCACGGATGGCTGAGCTGGCGGAACGGCTGGCCGCGGTCCGGCGGCGGATCGAATCAGCGGCCGCCGAGGCAGGCCGCGGCAACGACCTGCCCACGCTGATCGTCGTCACCAAATTCCATCCGGCCGCGGACATCAGGCGCCTCGCCGCGCTGGGGGTGCGCGATTTGGGCGAAAACCGTGACCAGGAAGCCTCAACCAAGGCGGCGGAACTGGCTGACCTTGGACTTCACTGGCATTTCGTGGGGCAGTTGCAGAGCAAAAAAGCCAAGTCCGTGGCCAGATACGCCCATGCAGTCCACTCCATCGACCGCCCCGCACTGGTGGATGGCCTGGAGCGTGCCATCGCCGCGGAGCAGGATCGCACTGGCCGCGGCGCCCTGCAGTGTTTCATCCAGGTCAGTCTCGATGACGACGCCGGCGCGCACCGCGGCGGGGCTGCGCCGGCTGAGGTGCCGCTCCTGGCTGACCGGCTCGCCGCGGCCGGCGGGCTGGAGCTGGCAGGCGTCATGGCCGTCGCACCGGTCGGGGCCAGCCCGGAGGCCGCTTTCGAAAAACTGGCAGCCGTTTCCGCTTCGCTGGTGGCGGTTCATCCCACTGCCTCAGCCATTTCTGCCGGCATGAGCCAGGACCTGGAGGCGGCCATCAGATTCGGGGCGACACACCTGCGGATCGGTTCCGATATTCTCGGATCACGTCCCGCTGTGGGGTAGCGTCGAGCACATAGGAAGTGAGTGGCGGGGGATTCCAGTGCTGTCAAGTTATTGGGCGGCCCGCCTACGGACACGATTAGGAGTCGACCATGGCCGGCGCTCTGCGCAAGACAATGATCTATCTTGGGCTCGCCGACGGCGATGAACACTACGAGTCCGAGCACACCACAACACGTAAGGACGAGGACGAAACCATGGAAGCTGACCGCGAGGAACGCCGGGCCCCTGCACCGGTCCGCGAAGTCAGCCGTGAATCAGTCCACGTCCCCGAAGAGGAATACCGCGCACCCGTGACCCCCATCAAGCGTGCGGCCTCGAGCCGCGAAGAAACGTCCGGACTCCGGCAGATCACCACGATCCACCCGCGGTCCTACAACGACGCCAAGCTCATCGGGGAGAGTTTCCGCGACGGCATTCCCGTGATCATGAACGTCACTGACATGGGCGAGGCGGACGCGAAGAGGCTGGTTGACTTCTCGGCCGGCCTCGTTTTTGGGCTCCGCGGCAGCATCGAGCGCGTCACGAACAAAGTCTTCCTGCTGTCGCCGTCCTACATCGAGGTCATCGGCGACGACAAGAAAATCAGTGAGACCCAGGCAAGCTTTTTCAACCAAAGCTAGCCCCGGGCTGAGTGCTGATGCCAGGCAGGGACACCTGTCTGGCATCTGTGCTGAAATAGACAAGTAATGTTGGCAGGGCACTGCGGTATCCGGAATGGACATGGAGATATGAGTTAAGTCATGGGAATTGTTTTCGGACTGCTCTATATTGCCCTGCTGCTGTTCTTCGTTGCCCTCATCGTCCGCCTGGTCTTTGACTGGGTGCAGATGTTTGCCCGGGAGTGGCGGCCCCGTGGTGCGGCCCTAGTGGCCGCCCACACGGTGTACTCCGTGACTGATCCGCCACTTAAGGGGCTGCGGCGGGTCATCCCCCCGCTGAGGCTCGGCGGCGTGACCCTGGACCTCGGATTCCTGGTTCTCTTCATCGCCGTGAGCATCGCAATGGCGGTGACCAGGGGATTCGCGTAATCTTCGACAAGACCTAGCAGTTCAGGGGCGGTTGCTGGAACGGATCCCAACCCTGTGAAGCGAAAGAAATCTCCGGTTTGACACCCAGTGTTGAATTAGAGGAACCAGACAAATTTTAGGTACCGTAGTTTTGGACGGCCGGAAGGCCTCCTGACTAACTAGACCAATGAGGTGACCAGATGGCTTTGACGCCAGAAGACGTTGTCAACAAGCGCTTTCAGCCGACCAAGTTCCGCGAAGGCTATGACCAGGACGAAGTTGACGACTTCCTGGACGAGATCGTCGTGGAACTCAGGCGCCTGAACCAGGAGAACGACGAACTCCGCAAGAAGCTTGCCGAGTCCGGTTCTGCTGTGCCGGCCAGCTCCGCTGCCGCCGCCCCCGTGGTTGAGAAGGTCCCTGCGCCCGTCAAGGCCGACAAGGCCGAAGCTCCGGCCAAGGCCGAAGCCGAGACCAAGGTTGCCGAGGCTCCGAAGAAGAAGGAAGCCGAGCCCGTCGCCGCTGTTGCGGCCGTTCCGGCTGCCGCTCCTGCACCCGCCGCGGGGAACAGCGTTTCCGCCGAGTCTGCCGCAGGCCTGCTTGCCATGGCGCAGCAGATGCACGACCGTCACGTGGCGGATGGCCAGTCCCAGAAGGACAAGATCATCGCCGAGGCCCAGATCGAAGCCAGCAGCCTGGTAAACGATGCCCAGGAGAAGTCCCGCAAGATCCTTGGTGCCCTGGAGCAGCAGCGCTCCGTCCTGGAGCGCAAGGTTGAGCAGCTCCGCGGATTCGAGCGCGATTACCGTTCACGCCTGAAGGCCTACATTGAAGGCCAGCTGCGCGACCTTGACGCCCGCGGCTCCGTTGCAGCGCCTGAGGTCGAGGCGAACAACTAGTCCGTCAAGCACGTATTCTGAAAGCCGGTGGCTGAGGATTCCTCGGCCGCCGGCTTTTGTGATTAACATCGGTTTTACAAATGAAAGCACCATGACTGACGACCTCGCCGCTGACGCAGCACATCCCGCGCCATCATCACCCCGGCCCCGGAAAAGGCTCCTGCTCCTGCTTTTTGCGGGCTTCGCAGCGTTTGCCTACGCCTTTGACCAGCTGACCAAAATATGGGTGACCTCCACCATGGTGGAGGGGGAGCGCATCCCCGTGCTGCCGCCGCTGCTGCACTGGTACTTCATCCGGAACTCCGGCGCCGCCTTTTCCATCGGCGAGAACGTGACGTGGGTGTTCTCCATCATCATGGCAGGCGTTTCGATTGCGATCCTGTTCCAGGTCCGCAAGCTCGGCTCGGCCTGGTGGGCCCTGGCACTAGGCCTACTCCTCGGCGGTGCGCTGGGCAACCTGACGGACCGCTTGTTCCGGGAGCCTTCATTCGCCATGGGGCACGTGGTGGACTTCATCCAGCTGCCCAACTTTGCGATATTCAACATCGCCGACTCCGCGGTGGTCTCCGCGGTGTCCATTATCTGCATCCTGACGCTGCGGGGGATCTCGCTGGACGGCTCGCGGCACGTTGCTGCGTCCAAGGAGAAGGCCGACGATGCCTGAGCAGGTGGTGGTGGCCGATGAATTCAACGGAACCCGTGCAGACGCCGGGCTCGCCGGGCTGATGGGGATCTCACGCTCGCTGGCGGCGACCCTGATTGCCGAAGGAAACGTGCTGTGCCGCGGCAAAAAACTTGGCAAGTCGGCACGCCTGGTGGCGGGGGATGTCCTGGAAGTGACGGTGCCTGAACGACGGGACCCGCTCGAAGTGGTGGAGGAAGTTGTGGAAGGCCTGAAAATCCTGCTCGACGACGACGATTTTGTTGTTGTGGACAAGCCGGTCGGGGTAGCCGCGCATCCGTCGCCCGGCTGGGTGGGACCCACCGTGGTGGGCGGGCTCGCCGGGGCCGGTTACCGCATTTCCACCTCAGGCGCGCCGGAGCGGGTGGGGATCGTGCACAGGCTCGACGTCGGCACGTCCGGCGTGATGGTGGTGGCCAAAACCGAGCGCGCCTACACCGCCCTCAAACGCGCGTTCAAGGAGCGCACCGTGGACAAGGTCTACCATGCCGTGGTCCAGGGGCTCCCGGATCCGCTGGAAGGCACCATTGACGCCCCGATCGGGCGCCATCCCGGGCATGACTGGCGCTTTGCCGTGATCGAGGACGGGCGTCCGTCCGTGACGCACTATGAGGTCCTTGAAGCGTTCGGCAAGGCGACCCTGGTTGAAGTGCATCTGGAAACGGGGCGCACACACCAGATCCGGGTGCACTTCTCCGCCCTGCGCCACCCTTGTGCCGGCGATCTGACGTACGGCGCCGATCCGCGGCTGGCCGCGACCCTGGGCCTGACACGGCAGTGGCTGCATGCGCGCCAACTCGGTTTTGACCACCCGGTGACCGGTGAGCGCGTGACCGTCACCAGCGAATATCCGCAGGACCTCGCCTACGCCTTGGAAATCCTGGAGTCGGGCCAGGCCTAGCCACGCGGCCCCGAGAGGCGAGCGACGCCGGGCCGTTGCGTTCAGGGTCACTGCGTCGCTGGGCAGCCGGCTCACCCGCAGCGCTTAGAATGGTCCGGTGACTTCCAGCAATGCCTCGTTCGTCCATCTCCACAACCACACCGAATATTCCATGCTGGACGGCGCCGCCCGTCTGGGGGAGCTCTTCGATGAAACCGAACGCCTCGGCATGCCGGCCCTCGCCACTACCGACCACGGCTACCTGTTCGGCGCGTTCGATTTCTGGAAGCGTGCCACGGACCAGGGCATTAAGCCGATCATCGGCGTCGAAGCGTATGTGACCCCCGGGACCGCGCGCACGGACAAAAGCCGTGTGCGCTGGGGTGAGGAACACCAGCGGAAAGACGACATTTCCGGCGGTGGTTCATATACCCACATGACGCTGCTGAGTTACAACAACGCCGGGATGCGGAACCTCTTCCGCGCGTCCTCCATCGCCTCGCTGGACGCTGTCTTCGGCAAGTGGCCGCGGCTGGACCGCGAACTCCTCAACACCTACTCCGAAGGCCTGATCGCCACCACCGGCTGCCCGTCGGGTGAGGTCCAGACCCGGCTTCGCCTGGGCCAGTACCGGGAGGCCGTAGAGGCCGCCGCGGAGTTCCGTGACATTTTCGGCGCCGAGAACTACTTCTGCGAACTGATGGACCACGGGCTGGATATCGAACGCCGGGTCACCGGCGACCTGCTCCGGCTGGCCAAGGACCTGAACCTGCCGCTGGTGGCCACCAACGACCTTCATTACACCCACGAGCACGACGCCAAGGCCCATGAGGCGCTGCTTGCCATCCAGTCCGGTTCAACGCTGCTCGAACCCACGTACGACAACGGCGGTTCCCGCTTTGCGTTCTCCGGCAGCGGCTACTACCTCAAATCCCCGCAGGAGATGCGGGAGCTGTTCCGGGACCACCCGGACGCGTGCGACAACACCCTGCTGATCGCGGAGCGGTGCGAGGTCTCGTTCAACACCGGCGCCAACTACATGCCCCGCTTCCCCTGCCCCCCGGGCGAGGACGAAACCTCGTGGTTGGTCAAGGAGGTGGCCACCGGCCTGGAATTCCGTTACCCAGGAGGCGTGCCGGACAAGGTCCGCACGCAGGCCGACTACGAGCTCGAAGTCATCACCTCCATGGGGTTCCCCGGCTACTTCCTAGTGGTGGCCGACTTCATCAACTGGGCGAAGAACAACGGCATCCGCGTGGGCCCGGGCCGTGGCTCGGGCGCCGGTTCCATGGTTGCCTACGCCATGCGGATCACCGACCTCGATCCGCTGCACCACGGCCTGATCTTCGAGCGCTTCCTGAACCCGGACCGCGTTTCCATGCCCGACTTCGACGTCGACTTCGATGATCGGCGCCGGTCCGAGGTGATCGACTACGTCACCCGCAAGTACGGCGACGAGCGCGTGGCCATGATCGTCACCTACGGCACCATCAAAACCAAACAGGCACTCAAGGACTCCTCCCGCGTGCTGGGCTACCCGTTCAGCATGGGTGAGCAGCTCACCAAGGCGCTGCCCCCGGCGGTCATGGCCAAAGACATTCCGCTTGCTGATATCCAAAATAAGGACTCCAAGCGGTACAGCGAGGCCGGCGACTTCCGGCAGCTGATCAGCACCGATCCCGAAGCCGCGAAGGTCTTCGAGACGGCGCTCGGCATCGAGGGGCTGAAGCGGCAGTGGGGCGTCCACGCCGCCGGTGTCATCATGTCCTCGGACCCCATCATCGACGTCATCCCCATCATGCGCCGCATCCAGGACGGGCAGGTGATCACGCAGTTCGATTACCCCACCTGCGAAGGCCTGGGGCTGATCAAGATGGACTTCCTGGGTCTGCGAAACCTGACGATCATCTCGGACGCCCTGGAGAACATCAAGCTCAACCGCGGCCATGACCTGGACCTGGACAGCCTGGCCCTGGACGACACCGCCTCGTACGAACTGATGGCCCGCGGCGACACCCTGGGCGTCTTCCAGCTCGACGGCGGCCCCATGCGCGCGCTCCTGAAGCTGATGAAGCCTGACAACTTCGAAGACATCTCCGCTGTGCTGGCGCTCTACCGTCCCGGCCCCATGGGTGCCAACGCACACACGGACTATGCCCTCCGCAAGAACGGGATCCAGGAAGTCATTCCCATCCATCCCGAGCTCAAGGAACCCCTCGCGGAGATCCTGGGCGGAACGTACGGCCTGATCGTGTACCAGGAGCAGGTTATGGCGGTGGCGCAGAAACTCGCCGGCTATTCCCTGGGCCAGGCTGACATCCTCCGGCGCGCGATGGGCAAAAAGAAGAAATCGGAACTGGATAAGCAGTTCGCCGGGTTCTCCCAGGGCATGCAGGACAACGGCTATTCCATGGAAGCGGTCAAGACACTGTGGGACATCCTGCTTCCGTTCTCCGACTATGCCTTCAACAAGGCGCACTCGGCCGCGTACGGCGTGATCTCCTACTGGACGGCGTACCTGAAGGCGCACTACGCGCCGGAGTACATGGCGGCGCTGCTGACCTCCGTGGGTGACGACAAGGACAAATCGGCAATCTACCTCAATGAGTGCCGGCGCATGGGCATCACCGTGCTGCCGCCGGACGTCAACGAGTCCGCCCTGAACTTCACCCCGGTGGGCAACGACATCCGCTTCGGCATGGGAGCCATCCGCAACGTGGGGGTCAACGCCGTCGAAGCCATGGTGGCTGCGCGCGAAAAGGAAGGCGCCTACACGTCCTTCAAGGACTACCTGGTGAAGGTTCCGGCCGTGGTGTGCAACAAACGCACCATTGAATCGCTGATCAAGGCCGGGGCCTTCGATTCCCTGAACCACCACCGGCGTGCCCTGGCGATGATCCACGAAGAGGCGATCGACTCGGTCATCACCCTCAAACGCAACGAGGCGATCGGCCAGTTCGACCTGTTCGCCGGTTTCGAGGAGGCCGAGTCGGAGGCCTCCCTGAGCATTGAGATTCCCGACCTGCCGGAGTGGGAGAAGAAGGACAAGCTGTCCTTCGAACGGGACATGCTGGGCCTGTACGTTTCGGACCACCCGCTGCAGGGACTGGAAGGACTCCTCAGCCAGCACGCGGACCAGAGCATCACGTCGATCATTGCCGAAGACGGCCCGCACGACGGCGCGATTGTCACGATCTCCGGCATGATCACGTCACTGAGCCGCCGGATCGCCAAGGCGAGCGGGAACGCCTACGCACGCGCCGAAATCGAGGACCTTGGCGGCTCCATGGAGGTCATGTTCTTCGGCCAGGTCTACGGGCCCATCGCTTCGGTCCTGGCCGAGGACCTGATTGTGGTGGTCAAGGGGCGCCTGCAACGGCGCGACGACGGTGCAGTCACCCTGAACTGCATGGAACTCTCCGTTCCGGACCTCAGCGAGGGAACAAACGGTCCGCTGCAGATATCGATGCCCACCCATAAGGCCACCGAGGCCGTGGTGACCGAACTCGGGGACGTCCTGCGGAACCATCGCGGGAATTCGGAGGTCCGGCTGCATCTGCAGGGGGATACCCGGACCGAAGTCATGGCCCTGCCCGTGCACCTCAGGGTCAACCCAAGCCCGTCACTGTTCGGGGACCTGAAGGTCCTGCTCGGGCCGACCTGCCTGGACTACTAAGGAACAGCCGGTCTAGATTTCGTAGTCCAGCGGGACGGGCTGGCCATAACTGCCGGAGTGGTACAGGAGCGGCGTGCCGTCCGCGCCCACGGCGCCAGCGACCACTTCCACGACCACCACGGCGTTGTTCTCGAAGGAGAGACGCATCTGGATCTTGCCGATCAGCCAGCCGGCAACATCCTTGAGAACCGGGACATCGTGCGGTCCCATTTCCCAGTGATCTCCGACGAACCGGTCCTTGGTGCGGGCGAAGCGGTCGGCCAGGGCCTGGTTCTCCAGACCCAGCATATGGACGCCAAGGTGGGTGGCGTTGGCCACCGCCGGCCAGGAGCGCGAGCTGCGGGCCATGTTGAAGGTGAACCGCGGCGGCTGGGCTGAGAGCGATGCCACGGACGTGGCCGTGAAGCCGTACGGCTCGCCCTTGTAGTTCACCGTGATGATCGCGACGCCGGCAGCGTGGCGCCGGAACATTTCCTTGAACGTGCCCTCAAACGGCACTGCATCTGGCGGCACTGCATCTGACATTGTTGAGTTGCTCCCTAGACATGCTTCATGAATTCTTCCTTAAGCGTATTGCTCCGCCGCTGAACAGCGGAATCGGCGCACCACGCACGTCATGCGGCCACACGCAGCTGCCTTTGTTAAGGTTTGTTTCATGGAAAAACACAACAGTCCGCCTTCCGCCCGGCTGCCATGGACATGGTTTGGTGCAGCCGCGGCCGGTGGTGTTCCGCTCGGACTGCTGTGGTGGCTGCTCGCTCCCGGCGGGCTGAACCTGATCACCCGCAATCCCGCCTTGGGAAACGGGACCAACCCGGAGGTGTGGCTGCCGCGGGACCTGACCCTCGCCGGCCTCCTGGTCTTCGGCGGGTGCCTCATGGCCGTGTTCCTCACCGAAAAGCGGGGCGGCGCGGAGCGGCAGGCCTTTCTTCTCAGCCTGGCAGGCGGTCTCCTGGGCGCGGTCATCGCCTGGCAAACGGGTGTGTTGGCCGGCCGGGTGTGGGGTGCGCCCGTGGATGCCGCCATCAACGCCAGTGTGGCGTTCTCCCTCCGATCCCTGTCCGTACTGCTGCTGTGGCCGGCTGCAACGGCAGTGTCAGTGTTTGCCCTGAACCTGCTCAACCTGCTCAGGAAGGGGCCGGACACGGGAATGCATCAGTAGCACCGGGGTGCACCCAGGCCGAACACGGTGTGCCCGGCGCGTAAAATGAACGGGTGACCATTTCTTCTGCATCTCCAGCAACCCCGCCAACCGCAACCGTCAACTTCCGCACGGTCGACCTGCGTGGGAAGGGACTGACCTTGGCCGGCCTGCGTGCCGCGGTGCCCCGCGCCAGGCAGAACACCGTGGCGGACGCGGAGGAAAAGGTCCTGCACATCATCGACGCGGTCCGCCAGCGGGGCTTCGCCGCCCTCGGCGACCTTGCCAGGCAGTTCGACGGAGTTGACCAGGTGCACCCCCGGGTCCCGGCCGATGCACTGGCCCGGGCCCTGGCGGAGCTGGACCCTGCAGTCCGCCGTGCCCTGGAAGAATCCATCAGCCGGGCGCGGCAGTTCGCGGACGGGCAGCGGCCCCGCGGCGTCGACGTCGAACTCGGCGACGGCGCCCTCGTGAGCCAGAAGTGGGTGCCGGTTTCGCGCGTGGGTCTCTACGTCCCGGGAGGCCTGGCGGTCTACCCGTCCTCGGTCATCATGAACGTGGTCCCCGCCCTGGCTGCGGGAGTGGAATCCATCGCCCTTGCGTCGCCTCCCCAAAAAGACTTCGGCGGCCTTCCCCACCCCACCATTCTTGCCGCGGCGGCCCTGCTGGGCATCAGCGAGGTGTATGCGATCGGCGGCGCGCAGGCCATCGCGGCCTTCGCCTACGGCGTGGAGGCTTCCGATGCGGGACCCGCCCTGGAGCCCGTGGACGTGGTCACCGGTCCTGGAAACATCTTTGTGGCCACGGCGAAACGGCTTGTCAAGGGCGTGGTGGGCATCGATTCCGAGGCCGGGACGACGGAGATCGCCATCCTGGCCGATTCCTCCGCGCAGCCGGCCCTGGTGGCGGCCGACCTGATCAGCCAGGCCGAGCATGATCCCAAAGCAGCGTCGGTACTGATCACTGATTCCGAGGACCTTGCCGCGGCGGTCCGCACCGAGCTGGACCGGCAGTCGGCCCGCACCAAGCACTCCGCCAGGGTATGTGAGGCGCTGTCCGGGCCTCAGTCCGGCGTTGTGCTGGTGGAGGACCTCGACCAGGGCGTGGCAGCCTGCGATGCCTATGCTGCGGAGCACCTGGAGATCATGACCGCCGACGCCGCCGCGGTGGCCGCCAGGATCCGGAATGCAGGCGCCATCTTCGTCGGGGACTACAGTCCCGTCAGCCTGGGCGACTACTGTGCGGGCTCGAACCACGTCCTGCCCACCAGCGGTACGGCGGCGTTCTCCTCCGGCCTGAATGTGACCACGTTCCTTCGGGCCATTCAGGTGGTCAATTACAGCCGGGCCGCCTTGCAGGAAGTCAGCAGCCACATTCTCAGTTTGTCCGGCGCAGAGGACCTGCCGGCGCATGGTGAGGCAGTGACGGCACGCTTCGGCGGGACTGCCTGATTCCGGACCCTGCCCCGACTCAGAAGCACAACATGTAGTCCTTCTTAACACTACATATAGTGGTTACCTCCCCCATTGTGACGTAAGATGCACTTGTAGGGACAAGTTGCCACTGAGGGAGGCGCCACCGTGTATTGTCCGTTTTGCCGTAATCCGGACTCCCGTGTTGTGGACAGCCGCATGGCGGACGACGGCTCCGCCATCAGGCGGCGCCGGCAGTGCCCCGAGTGCGGTCGCAGGTTCACCACGGTGGAAACCACCAGCCTGTCGGTCATCAAGCGCTCAGGCGTGGGTGAACCATTCAGCCGCAGCAAAGTCATCAACGGCGTCCGTAAAGCGTGCCAGGGCCGGCCGGTGAGTGAGGATGACCTTGCGCTCCTTGCCCAGGAGGTGGAGGAACAGATCCGTGCCTCCGGGGCTGCTGAGATCGAGGCGCACGAAGTGGGCCTTGTGATCCTGGGTCCGCTGCAGAAGCTTGACCAGGTTGCGTACCTGCGTTTCGCCAGCGTGTACCAGGCCTTCGAATCCCTGGAGGACTTCGAGACGGCCATTGCCCTGTTGCGGCACGAGTCGGTTGGAGAAACCGTCAGCCCCGCTGCGAAGGCCGCCCGGACCTCGTAGAAGCCCACCGCAGGCGCTGCCCGGTGGCCGAGGAAGACCATGGCCGTTTTACCCCCAGAATTCGCTGAGCCGGTCCGCAAGGAACCTGCCCTGGTTGTGCCCGGCGCGGGCGGCGGCCGGACGCAGTGACGGATCCATCGCCTTGGCGCCAAACAGGTGTTCGGCGTCGCCGGCAGGGAAGACCGTTTCGACTTTGCTCCCGCCTGCGCGCAGCTCCCCGACCTGGGCTGCAAGGTGCAGGCCCCACTCCTTTGGCGTCCGCGCCCTCCCGCCGAAGGGTGAGAGCACCAGCACCCGCCCGCATCCGGCCGCCAGGTCGGCGTTCTCGCTGGATCGCCGGTAGCCGCCGTCGATGTACCGGTTGTCCCCGATGCCGTACGCGAAACCGCTGGCACAGCTGGCAGCGACTGCGTCCACCAGGCTGACTCCGCTGGTGCGGTCGAACACCACAGGTTCGCCGGTATGGGCGTCGACCGCCGTGATGAGCACGCGCTGTTCCGGCCAGCTTTGGCCGGGCAGCCGGGCGGCGACGGTGGCGCGCCACCTCGCTTGCCCGGAGACGTCCGACGCCGATTCCATCCCGAGTGCCGCTGCGCCCATTCTGCGGCGCATGTCAGCCGCGTCCTGTGCTGCGCCGATGAGCCTGTTCGTTCTCTCCAGGTGGTCTGTGACCGGCTTGAGGGGGACGCGGGCGTCGGGGGAGGGGGCGGGTCGGGTCCCTTGCCGGGGAACCTCGGCCAGGATGGCGGCGAGAAGTTCGGCCGGGCCGGCGCCGGCGATCTGGGCCGCGGCTGTCGATCCGGCCGACGTCCCGATGGTCAGCTCTGCGCGGGTCACATCGAGCCCGGCCTCGAACAGGCCGGCGATCACGCCGATCAGCCAGGCGTTCCCGGTGGAGCCTCCGCCGCCGAGGACCAGCGCGCGGTCACCCGCGGCCCCTTCCCGCGGGGAGGCCGCGGCCTGCGCCTGATCCTGGCCGCACTGCGGCCCTGGAGAAGCCGGGGTTGGGTTGATGTGCCGGGTGGAAAAAGGTGTTGTGTTCATGGGAGTCGCCGTTCTCGAATTGCCTGGCGGGCGCTCCCTGAGACGACTACCTCAGTCGTGAAATCCTGGCCGGCAGGGGAGTGCCCATTGCTGATACTGCGTTCATGGGGTCCCACCTCCTGCGATTGGTGACGATTACACGAATATTCGCACAGTAGCTAGGTGTGCGCAATGACGCTGTGCCGCTTCCGGCCGAGCAGGGGGCTACTTGGTGAGCTTATGCTTGACGGCGATTTCGACCGCGGCACCCACAATTCCCGCTTCGTTCTTCAGCTCGGCAGGGACGATGGGGGTGCGCAGCTTCAGGTTCGGCAAGTACTCGTCCGCCCGCTTGGAGATCCCGCCGCCCACAATGAACAGCTCCGGCGAGAAAAGGAACTCGACATGGGAGAAGTAGCGCTGCAGCAGCACGCTGTATTGCTCCCAGCTGAGGCCGTCCCGCTCGCGGGCCACGGCAGAGGCTTTGGTCTCGGCGTCGAAGCCGTCAATTTCCAGGTGGCCCAGCTCGGCGTTCGGGACCAGGTTGCCGTTGAAGATGAAGGCGGATCCGATTCCGGTGCCCAGGGTGATGACCAGGACCGTGCCGTCAACCCCGGCACCGGCGCCGTAGCGCGCCTCAGCGAGTCCGGCGGCGTCGGCGTCGTTGATGACCTCAACCGGACGGCCGAGGCGGGCCGTGAGGAGGGCGTCGATGTCCGTGTTGAGCCAGCTCTTATCCACATTCGCTGCCGAGTGCACCACACCGTGCTGGATGATGCCCGGGAACGTGACACCTACCGGTGATTTGGCGTCCGGGGCCTCGGGCCGGCTGGACAGCTCGGCCACAACCTGTGCCACCACCTCGGCCACGGCCTCCGGGGTGGCGGGCTGCGGAGTGGCGACGCGGAACCTCTCGCCCAGCAGTTTGCCCTTCTTCAAGTCGACGATGCCGCCCTTGATCCCTGTCCCGCCGATGTCGATGCCGATCAGCGGGGATTTTTTGTGCGACTTCTCGTCCTTCTTGGCCAATGTTGTTCCGTTCGTGGCAGGGCGGGCGGGCAGGCCGGGCGGCTGACCGGGTCTGGGGAAAATTAGGGGAGCGTAAGGATTTCGGCGCCGGAGTCCGTTACCAGCAGCGTGTGTTCAAACTGGGCGGTCCGCTTGTGGTCACGGGTGACAACTGTCCAGTCGTCTTCCCACATGTCCCATTCGACGGTGCCGAGGGTGAGCATCGGTTCGATGGTGAACACCATTCCGGGCTCGATCACAGTGCTGTACGCGGGGGCGGCATCGTAGTGCGGAATGATCAGGCCGGTGTGGAAGGCTTCCCCCACGCCGTGGCCGGTGAAGTCCCGCACCACCCCGTAGCCAAAGCGCTTCGCGTAGGACTGGATGGCCCGTCCGATCACGTTGATTTCGCGGCCCGGCGCCACGGCCTTGATGGCGCGGTTCAGCGACTCGTGGGTGCGCTCCACCAGCAGCCGTGATTCGTCGTCGACATCTCCGACCAAAAAAGTGTAGTTGGTATCGCCATGCACGCCGTTGATGAACGCTGTGATGTCGATGTTGATGATGTCGCCGTCCCGGACCACCGTGCTGTCGGGGATGCCATGGCAGATGACCTCATTAAGCGAGGCGCACAAGGACTTCGGAAATCCCCGGTAGCCCAGGGTGGACGGGTACGCCTTATGGTCCAGCAGGAACTCGTGGCCCACTTTGTCCAGCTGGTCAGTGGTGACTCCCGGCCGGATGTGCTTTCCCACTTCAACAATGGCCTGGGCGGCGATCTTGCTGGCAATCCGGATTTTTTCGACAGTTTCAGCCGACTTGACCTCCGAGCCCGTGAACTTCGCAGGACCGGGCTTGCCCACGTACTCCGGCCGCGGGATGGACGGCGGAACGGGGAGCTGCGGGCTGACGGTTCCCCTGGTCAGGGTTCCGGTAGGTGCAGTGGAGGCAAGGGAAGGCATACATTGATCATATAAGGCACCGCAGAACGCCAAGTAATGGAAGCCCCCAACCTTCGCGCATCTGTTGTTAAGTTACGTGGATCACAGCGGGGATCCTTTAGCCGGAATGAGGAGCATCGATGACTGAGTACTGGTATAACGTGAACACCCACGAGGTGGAAGAGGACGCGCTGTCTGACTGGAGCCAGCTGATTGGCCCCTACAAGACACGCGAAGAGGCGGAACATGCCTTGGAGAAGGTCCGCGCCCGCAACGAAGCCTGGGACAAAGGCGAAGAAGACTGACCGGATCCGCTGGCACCGCAGAGAGGCACGACATGGCTGATATCAAACCTGAATACGCAGGGCAGTGGCGATTCGACCCGGCGCACACGCGAATTGGTTTTTCCACCCGCCATGCCATGGTCACTAAAGTCCGCGGTGCCTTTAACGACTTCGAGGGCACCATCACCGTCGATCCGGATGCCCCCGAACGCTCGGCCGTGCAGCTGACCATCAAGGTCGCGAGCATCGATACCCGCAATGCGGACCGCGACCAGCACCTGCGGACCAACGACTTCTTCGATGCCCCCAACTTTCCGGAAATCACGTTTGTGAGCGACCGGGTCGATCAGGTGGACGAGGGGCACTTTATTGTCAGCGGCAGCGTCACCATCCGGGGCGTTACCCGCGAGGTCTCGATTCCGATCGATTTCATGGGCGTCGAGCGCGATCCCATGGGGAACCTCCGTGCCGGCTTTGAAGGCTCCCGCCGCATCAACCGCCAGGATTTCGGGCTCAAATGGAACACCACGCTGGACTCCGGCGGGGTCCTGGTGTCGGACAAAATCACCCTGGAATTCGAGGTGTCCGCCATCAAGGTGGAGGACGGCTAGAACGAGTGCTCAGGGCCGGGGAACTGTCCGGAGCGGACGTCCTCGCCGTACGCCCGGGCAGCGTCGCCGAGGGTGGTGCGGAGATCGGCGTACTGCTTCACGAACTTCGCCATCCGCCCGCCCCGCAGCCCGGCCATGTCCTGCCACACCAGCACCTGGCCGGTGGTGACGTTGCCGGCTCCGATGCCCACCGTCGGAACGTCGATGGCGGCGTCGACGGCAGCCGCGGTCTCCGCGGGCACCATTTCCATCAGGACACTGAACGCGCCCGCGTCAGCCAGCGCGACGGCGTCGTCAATCAACCTCTGGGCGTCCTCGCCGCGGCCCTGGACCCGGTAGCCGCCCAGCGCGTGCTCACTTTGCGGGGTGAATCCGATGTGGGCCATGACGGGGATTCCCGCCTGCACCATTGCCTGAACGGTTTCCGCGTAGTACTTGCCGCCCTCCATTTTGACCGCGTGTGCCAGGCCTTCCTTGAGGAACCGGACGCCGGTTGCCACGGCCTGCTGGGGGGAGACTTCATAGCTGCCGAATGGCAGGTCCGCCACCACCAGGGCGCGCTTCGCCGAGCGGGCCACCGCCCGGCAGAGCGGGAGGAGTTCATCCACCGTCACCGGCAGGCTCGTTTCGTTGCCGAAGACGTTGTTGGAGGCGGAGTCTCCCACCAGAAGAACCTCAATGCCGGCCTGATCGAAAATCTCGGCACTGTACTGCTCGTAGGCGGTCAGCATGGCAAACCTGGTGCCGTCACGCTTGGCCTGCTGCAGATGGTGGAGGCGGACCCGCGGCGCCGGCTTCGCGGGATCGCCCGACGACGGCGACTGCGCGGCGGCGGGCCCGTTTCCGTAGGGTGCGGGTACTTCAGCGGACGCGCTTGAGCCGGAGCTATTGGTTGTGGCCATGGCAAGAGCGTAGTGCGGCACCGAGGCTCCTAGCCACCTGCCTTCAGCCGGGAAGTGTGTGATACGCCTCATATCAGCCCTGCCGCGTGGGTGGATTTTGCCTCCCGTTGACAGGATCCGGCCCCGGTTCCGATGTTAACCCTGTGTTACGGGAGCGGTGGCTCCCGCATCGGGCTGGATTGCTTAGTAAAGTGATGGTGAACTGCTGCCGGCGTCCGCTCTTGCGGACCCGGGGCATGAACGATGACCGGAGAAGAGGCCCCCATGGACCGCCAGCAAGAGTTTGTCCTGCGCACAATCGAGGAGCGCGACATACGGTTCGTACGTCTGTGGTTCACCGACGTCGTCGGGTCGCTTAAGTCAGTGGCACTGGCGCCGGCAGAAGTTGAGGGTGCCTTCGAAGAAGGGCTCGGCTTCGACGGCTCATCCATCGAGGGCCTGGCCCGGGTCTTTGAATCGGACATGCTGGCACAGCCGGATCCTTCCACCTTCCAGATCCTGCCGTGGCGCGGTGAGACAGAGCAGACCTCCCGAATGTTCTGCGACATCCTGACCCCGGACGGCGAACCGTCCTCCGCCGACCCGCGAAACGTCCTGAAGCGGACCCTGGCGAAGGCCGCGGACATGGGATTCACGTGCTACACACACCCTGAGATTGAGTTCTACCTGCTGAAGTCGCAGGAGCCCGGCCCTGACGGCTCGCCGGTGCCGGTGGATGAAGGCGGCTACTTCGACCACGTGCCCGGCGGCGTTGCCCAGGACTTCCGCCGCACAGCCGTGACCATGCTGGAGTCGGTGGGCATCTCGGTGGAGTTCAGCCACCACGAAGCCGGGCCCGGCCAGAACGAGATTGACCTCCGCTACGCCGATGCCCTTCAGACGGCGGACAACATCATGACGTTCCGGACCGTCATCAAGGAAGTGGCACTGCAGCAGGGGACCTATGCCACCTTCATGCCCAAGCCCTTCACCGAACACCCGGGGTCCGGCATGCACACCCACTTCTCGCTGTTTGAAGGCGACGCGAACGCATTTTACGAGGCCGGCGCGGAGTTCCAGCTCTCCAAGACGGCGCGCCAGTTCATCGCAGGCATCCTGAAGCACGCCCCGGAGTTCACGGCCGTGACCAACCAGTTCGTTAACTCGTACAAGCGCCTTTGGGGCGGCGGCGAAGCCCCGAGCTACCTGAGCTGGGGTCACAACAACCGGTCCGCGCTGGTCCGCGTACCGCTGTACAAGCCCGGGAAAGGCCAGTCAGCCCGGATCGAATACCGCGGCATCGATTCCGCTGCCAATCCCTACCTCGCCTACGCCGTCCTGCTGGGCGCGGGCCTGAAGGGCATTGAGGAGGGCTACGAACTCCCGCCCGCCGCGGAGGACGACGTCTGGTCGCTGAGCTCGGCTGAACGCCGCGCCATGGGACACGATCCGCTGCCGGCCAGCCTCCATGACGCCATCCGCTCCATGGAGGATTCAGAACTGATGCCGCAGATTCTGGGCGAACAGGTCTTCGAACACTTCCTGCGCAACAAGCGCGCGGAGTGGCAGGACTACCGTCTGCAGGTGACGCCCTACGAACTGCAGCGCAACCTCGGCATCCTTTAGGCGGCCGCGGTGAGCCTCGCCCGCCGCCTGATCTCGGCCGGCTTCAGTGACCTGGAGAAGGGGGAGCGGTTCCTCGCTGCCCCTGAACTGGAAGGACTGGACCCGGAGCGGCTCTTCGCGGGCCTGCAGATGGCGGCGAACCCGGATGTGGCGCTGCAGTCCCTGGTCCGCCTGATCGAGAAACATCCGGGCCTTCGGGATCTCGCCGCGGCCGACCCGGAGACCAGTGAACCGCTCTACCGGGTTCTGGGTGCCTCGGAGGCGCTGGGCGAATTCCTGATCCGGCATCCGGAACACCTGGTCGCTTTCGAGGTCACTGCCAGTCCGGAACCGCTGCAGGCGGATCCGGACCAACTGCGGGCAGCACTGCTGGCCTCGGTCCGGGCTGACTCCAGATCGACCAGGCCGCTTGCCGGGATCACGGGCGCCGAGGCGTATGCCGCCCTCCGGACGGCCTACCGCCGCGGCGTGGTGGATCTTGCCATCAAGGACCTGTGCGCTGCCGATCCCTTGGACTTTATGCCCGCCGTCGGCGCTGAACTGGCCGACCTGGCCGGCGCTGCCATCGAAGCCGCGCTGGCAGTTTCCCGGGCGGAAGCCACAGAGAAGTTCAGCGCCGTTGAGGTCGCCGAGGTTGGCTTGGCCGTGATCGGCATGGGCAAGTGCGGAGCCCGCGAACTGAACTACATTTCCGACGTCGACGTCATCTACGTCATTGACGCCGGGGACCTGGAAGATGCCCGCGCCATCACCATTGGCACGGCACTGGCGGCCGGAATCTCAAGGGCGATTTCCTCGGTGGCGCGGGAGCCGGGCCTCTGGGAGGTGGACGCCAACCTCCGGCCCGAGGGGAAGTCCGGACCGCTGGTGCGGACCCTCGCTTCCCACGAGAGCTACTACGCCCGCTGGGCCGAAAGCTGGGAGTTCCAAGCCCTGCTGAAGGCGCGCACCATCGCCGGGGACCGGGAACTTGGTGAACGCTACGAGGACGCGGTGGCCCCCCTGATCTGGAATTCCGCCGGGCGGGAAGGATTTGTTGAGTCGGTCCAGGCGATGCGCCGCCGGGTGACCGAGCACATTCCCGCAGCCGAGGAACAACGCCAGATCAAGCTCGGCCGGGGAGGCCTGCGTGACGTTGAGTTCACGGTTCAGCTGCTCCAACTGGTGCACGGCAAATCCGACGAGTCGCTCCGCCGCAGGGACACCACCGCGGCCATCGCGGCGCTCTCGGCCGGCGGCTACATTGGCCGGTCCGATGCCGCGGCCTTTGACCAGGCCTACCGTTACCTGCGGCTCCTGGAGCACCGGATCCAACTGTTCCAGCTCCGCCGGACGCATCTTATGCCGGTCAGCGAAACGGCCCTGCGTGCGCTGGCCAAGGCGGTGCTGGGGCCGTTCTCCACGGACCGTCCGCATTCTGATGCGCTCCTCGCCCAGTGGCAGAAAACCAAGAGGTCCGTCCGCGAACTGCACGAACGCATTTTCTACCGCCCGCTGCTGAACACCGCGGCGAAACTCAGCACGGAAGACGCCCGGCTGACGCCGGAGGCGGCCCAGGGACGCCTGGCTGCGCTGGGCTACCTTGACCCCAAGGGAGCCATGCGGCACATCGAGGCCCTGACAGCCGGGGTCAGCCGGCGTGCCGCCCTCCAGCGCCAGTTGTTGCCCATCCTGCTGGACTGGCTCGCCGAGGGCGTGGATCCGGACGCGGGCCTCCTGGCGTTCCGGCGGGTCAGCGAGGCGCTGGGCACCACCCACTGGTATCTCGGGATGCTCCGGGACTCCACGGCCGCTGCGGAGCGGCTGTGCCACGTCCTTTCCAACTCACGCCTGATCGCGGACCTGCTGGAAGTGTCGCCGGAATCGGTGGCCTGGCTGGGCAACGACAAGGACCTCGCGCCGCTGGGCTTCGAAGCCCAGTGGCAGGAGATCACCGCCAAAATGTCGCGGCACTCCGACCCCGAAAATGCGATGCGCCTGATCCGGCTGATACGGCGCCGCGAGATCCTGCGGATCGCGATCGCGGATTCGGCCGGGCTGCTCAACCAGGATCAGGTCGGCTCAGCCCTCGCGGACACGGACCGGGCGGCCGTCCTGGGTGCGTTGCGGGTGGCCGAAGGCATTGTCTCCGCGAAAGGTCCGCTCAAGACCGCCATGCTGATTGTTGCCATGGGCCGGCAGGGCGGACGCGAGATCGGCTACGGCTCGGATGCCGACGTGATGTACGCGCACCGGGCCCTGCCCGGCTACTCGGAGGAGGAAGCCCAGGAACAGGCGGCCAGGATCGTCTCCAGGGTCTCCAGCCTCCTGACGCAGCCGCTGAAGCCGGCCATCATGGCCGAACGGGTCCTGCAGATGGATGCCGACCTCCGCCCGGAGGGGAAAAACGGCGCCATGGTGCGTTCCCTCGATTCCTTCGCCGAATACTACCGACGGTGGTCGCTGATCTGGGAGGCACAGGCGCTGCTGCGGGCACGGCCCATGGCCGGAGACGATGATCTGGCCCGCGATTTTGTGGCCCTCATCGACCCGATCAGATACCCGGAGAATATTTCGGAGCACGACGTCCGTGAAGTGCGCCGGGTCAAGGCCCGCGTCGAAGCCGAGCGGCTGCCGCGCGGGGCGGATCCGGCCCGCCACCTGAAACTGGGGCGCGGGGGACTGAGCGACGTCGAATGGCTGGTTCAGCTCCTCCAGCTCCAGCACGCGGGCAAACACGATGAACTGCGGACCACCTCAACGGTGGAGGCGCTGGACGCGGCCGCGTCCCTGGACCTGCTTTCCGCGGCTGATGCGAAGCTCCTCGCCGACGCGTGGCGGCTGGCCAGCCGGATCCGTTCCGCCAACGTGATTTGGACCGGACGGGCGTCGGACCTGCTGCCGTCCTCACGCCGGGACCTTGAAGCGGTGGCCCGCTGGTGCGGCTACCAACCCGGCCACGCGGCGGCACTGGAGGAGGACTACCTGCGCCTGAGCCGGCGGGCCCGTGCCGTCTTCGAACGGGTTTTCTACGGCCATTAGGGACCGGACACGTCCCCGGGGTGCGGGCAGGAAGCGCGGCGGCGACGGCTGCCGCCAAATGCGGATAACCTCTAAAGGTTAGTTTGCCGGTCCAGAAACCGGCTGCCGCACTTACCAAGGGGTTGTTAGAACTTGTCCAGACTCCAGCAGACCGGGGCCACCCGTCACCGGCGAGCCACGGTCATCGGAGCGTTGCTGGCCTTTGCCGCGATGATCTTCGGTGCCGTCGGCGCCGCAGCCGCGCCGGCAGACGCAACCGCGGCCTCCATCGGGTCCGCCCCCTCCGCCATACCGTCAAGCCTCGCGGGCAAGACCTTCGTCATCGGCACGGACACCACCTTTGCCCCGTTCGAGTTCCGGGATGCGGGAGGTGAACTGACCGGCATCGACATGGACATCATCCGTGAGATCGCGAAGAAGCAGGGATTCGCCGTCGAGATCAAGTCGCTGGGCTTCAACGCGGCCCTCCAGGCGCTCTCCTCCAACCAGGTGGACGGCGTGATCGCGGGCATGTCCATCACGGAGCCGCGCAAACAGATTTACGATTTCTCCGACCCCTACTTCGAGTCGGGCGTTCAGATGGCCGTTGCCAAGTCCAACTCGGACATCAAGGCTTACGAGGACCTCCGGGGTAAGACGGTCACGGCCAAGACGGGAAGCGAGGGCGAAACCTTCGCCAAGTCCATCGCGGACAAATACGGCTTCACGGTCACGTCACTGGACCAGTCCGCCACCATGTACGAGCTGGTCAAGTCCGGGAATGCCGTGGCTGTTTTCGATGACTACCCGGTCCTGGCGTACGGCATCAGTCAGAACAACGGTCTGAAGTCCGTGACAGAGAAGGAAAAGGGCGGCTCCTACGGCTTCGCCGTCAACAAGGGACAGAACCCGGAGCTGCTTCAGGCGTTCAACACCGGCCTGGGCGATCTGAAGTCCACCGGGAAGTACCAGGAAATCCTGGATAAGTACCTCAAAGATCCCACCCAGGCCACTCCCTCCAGCTTCTGGGACCTGCTGGTCAACAGCTTCCCCGCGCTGATGAAGGGCCTGGGCAATACGGTTCTGGTGACTGCGATTTCCTTCGCCATCGCCATGCTGATCGGTCTGTTCATGGGCTTCCTGAAGATCTCCACCAGCACACTGCTCCGTGGCGTTGCGACGACCTTCGTCAGCGTCTTCCGCGGGACCCCGTTGCTGGTATGGGCGTTCTTCTTCTACTTTGGCATCCCGCAACTCACCGGCCAGCCGATCGACATCTGGGTGGCGGGTGTGTTGACCCTGAGCCTGAACTCCGGTGCGTACATCACCGAAATCGTCCGGGGATCCATCCAGTCGGTGGACCCGGGCCAGCTCGAGGCCAGCCGCAGCCTGGGCCTGGGCTACGCCAAGTCCATGCAGAAAGTTGTGGTTCCGCAGGCTTTCAAGATCATGACGCCTTCCCTGATCAACCAGCTGATCATCATGCTCAAGGACAGCTCCCTGCTGCTCGCCATCGGCTTCGCGGAACTTCTCTACCAGGGCCAGCAGATCTACGCGGGCAACTTCCGGATCACCGAGACACTGCTGATTGTCGCTGTCCTGTACTTCGTGGTGATCATGCTCCTGACCAAACTGGCCAACGTTGCAGATAAGAGGTTCAACAAATGAGCACAGCAGTAACTGAGCGCAGCAAGATCTCGGTCAGGGACCTCAAAAAGTCTTTCGGGGCGCATGAGGTCCTCAAGGGCATCAACGCGGAGGTGGCGGAGGGCGAAGTCGTCTGTGTCATCGGTCCTTCCGGCTCCGGCAAGTCCACTTTCCTGCGGTGCCTGAACAAGCTCGAGGACATCACAGCCGGCCACGTCACCGTGGATGGCTTCGACGTGTCGGATCCCAAAGTGGACATCAACGAGGTCCGGCGGCACATCGGCATGGTCTTCCAGCACTTCAACCTGTTTCCGCACATGTCGGTCATTGAGAACATCATGCTGGCTCCGGTGGAATCGAAGAAGCAGGGCAAGGCCGAGGCCCGGGACAGCGCTCTGAAGCTGCTGGAACGCGTCGGCCTCGCCGAGAAGGCCGATGCCCGCCCGGCGTCGCTGTCCGGCGGCCAGAAGCAGCGGGTCGCGATTGCCCGGGCCCTGGCCATGAACCCGGACATCATGCTTTTCGATGAAGCCACCTCCGCACTGGACCCCGAGATGGTGGGCGAGGTGCTGCAGGTCATCAAAGACCTGGCCGGCGAAGGCATGACCATGGTCCTGGTCACGCACGAAATGGGTTTCGCCCGCGAGGTCGCTGACCGGGTGCTCTTTATGGCGGACGGTGTGATCTGCGAGCAGGGAAAGCCGGAGCAGCTGTTCGGAAACCCGCAACAGCAGCGGACCCAGGACTTCCTGTCCAAGGTGCTTTGATCCGGAGATGCCTGAAAGCGTGTGGCTGTTGCCGCTGAAGGATGTCGACGACGACGCTCGTGCCGTGAAGCTGGGGGAGATAGCCGAACTGGACGTCACTGCCTCCCAGCGGCGGTTTGTGGATGACCCGCTGCGCATGGCGCTGGCCGGCCTGGCAGAGGCCGGCCGGCATCCTTTCGCGATCGACTCCAACGGGCTTGCCGTCGGCGTCCTGACGCTGCAGGCCGGTGCCGCCCGGCTGGCCGGCTGGCCGGATAGCGACTCCGCCTGGTTGTTGAGGGGGTTCGCGATCGACCGGCGCCGGCAGGGGAGGGGACTGGGACAACTCGCGGCTGCCGCGGCGGTGGAGGCCGCCGCGAAACTGACGGCGAAGCACGCAGGCGGCGAGACCGGCGTCGTTCTTTCGGTCAATGAAGCCAACCCGGCGGGTCTGGCCGCCTACCGCAAGGCCGGATTCACCGACCACGGCCAGTATCTCGGCGGAAGTTCCGGGCCCCAGCGGATCATGTTCCGCGCGTTTACGGGGTAATTCGACCAGACACGCAGCCACAGGATTGCCTCCGGGCGAACATTGACCCATCATGTGGGTGGCGGTGTTCTTCAGTCCTTGTTGGGGGGAAGGCTTGAAAAGTCTTCGTCCGGGGGAGCACATGTCAGGGGGCTGGCTCTTGGTCTCAGCACGTCTGGAGCCAGCCTCCACCTTGCGCGGCTCTGCCAGATGCAAAAAGTCCGCCCGGACGGCTCAGCATGGCTGCTGGCCGTCCGGGCGGACTTATCGGGACTGAGTGTGTCAGCCCTGCGGTGTGTTAGACGCCGTAGTAGAGCTCGAACTCGTACGGGTTCGGGCGCAGGGACAGCGGGCGGATCTCGTACTCGTACTTGTACTCGATCCAGGTGTCGATCAGGTCCTGGGTGAACACGCCACCGGCCTGCAGGAACTCGTTGTCCTCGCTCAGTGCCTCGAGGGCTTCCTCCAGCGTTCCGGGAGCCTTGGGGATGTCCTTGGCTTCCTCGGCGGGGAGCTCGTAGAGGTCCTTGTCGATGGGGGCAGGCGGTTCGATGCGGTTGCGGATGCCGTCGATGCCGGCCATCAGCTGGGCAGCGAAAGCCAGGTACGGGTTGGAGGACGGGTCCGGAGCGCGGAACTCGATGCGCTTGGCCTTCGGGTTGGAACCTGTGATGGGGATACGGATGCCGGCGGAACGGTTGCCCTGCGAGTAAACCATGTTGACCGGGGCTTCGAAGCCCTTAACCAGGCGGCGGTAGGAGTTGACCGTCGGGTTGGTGAACGCCAGCACTGCCGAGGAGTGCTTCAGCAGGCCGCCGATGTACCAGCGGGCAGTGTCGGACAGGCCGGCGTAGCCCTTTTCGTCGTAGAACAGCGGTTCGCCGTTGGTCCACAGCGACTGGTGGCAGTGCATGCCCGAACCGTTGTCGCCGAAGACCGGCTTCGGCATGAACGTCACGGACTTGCCCCAGGCGTCCGCGGTGTTCTTGATGACGTACTTGAACTTCTGCAGGTCATCAGCCGCGTGGGTCAGGGTGGTGAACTTGTAGTTGATTTCAGCCTGGCCGGCGGAGCCTACCTCGTGGTGGCTGCGTTCAACCTCCAGGCCGGCCTCGTCCAGGGCAACGCACATGGCGTCGCGCAGGTCGGCCTGCTTGTCGGTGGGGGAAACCGGGAAGTAGCCGCCCTTGACGGGAGTCTTGTAGCCGAGGTTGCCGCCTTCTTCTTCGCGGCCGGAGTTCCAGTGCGCTTCTTCCGAGTCGATCTTGTAGAAGCTGCCCTCGGGCGAGGACTGGTACTGAACGTTGTCGAAGACGAAGAATTCGGCTTCGGGAGCGAAGAACGCGGTGTCCGCAATGCCGGTGGAGGCCAGGTACGCCTCAGCCTTCTCGGCCACGCCGCGGGGGTCGCGGTGGTACGGGTCACCGGTGCGCGGGTTCACGATGGAGAAGTTCAGCGCCAGGGTCTTTTCCATGCGGAAGGTGTCCAGGAATGCGGTGGTGACGTCCGGGATCAGCTGCATGTCGGATTCGGCGATGCCCTGGAACCCGCGAATGGAGGAACCATCGAAGAGCTGGCCGTTGACGAAGAAGTCAGCGTCAACACTCTTGGCTGGCACATTGAAGTGCTGCTGGACGCCGGGGAGGTCGGTGAAGCGGATATCGACGAATTTAACATCCTCGTCCTTGATGAACTTGAGGACTTCGTCCGCATTCTTGAACATCTATGCTCCTATCGCATATGTAAAATCTGGCTGCAAGCCGTCTGGTCCAGCGCAATCCGAAAGGCAGGGAAACAGCGTTTCCCTGCTCGGGCTATTGCTTGAAACTGCTACCAACCTTATGGACATGTCATTTCCCGACAGTGTCCGCATTGTTTCGGGCAGGTTACAGAATGCCCTGCCCTGGCAACGCTATCGACTGACCACACTGCGGTCCAGCGGATTCCACGCTGTGAACGGTGACGAGCCGGTAGGATTGGACGGTGGTAGATCGCAACGACATTGGCTCCTGGCTGACCGGACCGGACACTTCGGGCATTTCCAAATACCCGGGGGAGCGGTTGGGGCTACCCGAGTCCGGGCCTGGTTCAATCGCCCGCGCGGGACGCCGCATCGTCGCCATCATGCTCGACTGGGGCGTTGCACTGTTGATCAGCAATTTTGCCTTTGCCGGCGACTCCTGGGCTACCCTTTTCGTCTTTGCCGTGGAGCAGACTCTGCTCGTGGGCACGCTTGGGTACAGCATTGGCCACCGGATAGTTGGCATCCACGTTCTTCGGCTGGGCGGCGCTCCGGCGGGACCCTTGGCCGCGCTGGTCCGGGCGGTGCTCCTGTGCCTGGTCATCCCGGCCGTCATCTTTGATCCGGACCACCGTGGCCTGCATGACAAAGCCATGAACACGGTCCTGGTGCGGCGCTAGTTCCACGCCCCGGCGTGTTCCTACACCCCGGCGGTTTCCTTGACGGCTGACGTGCGTGCCGTGTTGTCCGTGAGGTGACCGCGCTTCCCGGCCCAGCGCTCGAAGGCGATGGTAGCGAACGGGAAAACGGCTGAAACGCCTGCAAACAGCGCCACCGGGAACGGCCAGCGCTGGAGCCGCCACAACGTAAGGGCAGCGACCCCGTAGCCCACGAACAGTGCGCCGTGAATCGGTCCGGCGATTTCCACCCCCAGTTCGCTGGTTTTGGCGACCCATTTGAAGTACATGCCAATGAGCAGGGCAGCCCAGCTGAAGGCCTCAGCCACCGCCAGGATCCGGAAGGTCCGGATAACGACAGTCTTCAGCGGGATTTTCATGGGTTCTCCGATCTCAGGATGTGTTGGCGCGACGGTTGGCGCGCAAAAAAATGCCGCCCCGGTACCAGCCTGAGCCGGAACCGGGGCGGTTCTAGGTTCTTAGCGTCCGCGGTTGGGGCGCGCCTTGTACGGGTCGATGCCCTTGGGGATGGGCAGACGGTTGCCCAGCGACGAGATGCGCTTGGACACCGCGTTCACCTCAAGCTTTGTCAGTTCGTTCTTCAGCTTGCCCATCTTCCTGGCCACCTGGCTGATGGGAACCTGGCCCTCGCCGCGGCCGCTCTCGATCACGTGAACGGTGACATTCGGGAGGATGCGCGCCAGGCGTTTGCGTTCCGCGTCGAGCAGCGGCTTGACACGGACGGAGGGGCCTTCGCTGACCAGGACGACGCCGGGACGGCCGATCGCGCGGAAGACGGCGTCCTGGGTGCGCGGGTTGACCGCAACGGGCTGGTCTTCGGTGACCCAGCCACGCTTCAGCGTGCCCAGGGCAGCGCCGGACGCGCCGGGCTGGTTCTCGATCTGAGCGAACGCCGCGCGCTCGGCCCGTCGCGACAGGATCAAGGTCGCGCCGAGGAGCCCGAGCGGAATGCCGATCAGCAGGCCCGTGATCCAGTTCTCCAGCCAAAAGCCCACCAAAAGGCTAACGGCCACCACACCGAGGAACACCAGCAGCATCAGCCACGGAACCATGGGGTCGTGGCGGCGGGTCATGTTGAAGACTTCGCCGATCTGCTTCAGACGGCTGGGCTTCTTGACCTTCGCTTCTTTCGGCTTGCGCGAGAAGAGGCCACGCTTCGGGGCGCCGTCGGCCGCCGGGGCAGTGTTACTGGAATCAGGGGATTTCGCCATAGTGCCTCAATTCTACGTGATTTATGCCTGAGGGCCGGACGCCGGAAGTTGTCCGGTGCCGGCCCTCAGGGCACAACAAACTTACTGTTCAGGATCGGGCGGCCAGCAGTGAGCTGGCTTCCTGGCGGGTGCTGCCGGAGGACTCGATGTGGGCGAGCTGGGCCGGGATTTCCCAGCCCTTCTTCCGCATCGCGGTGGCCCAGAGCCGGCCGGCACGGTAGGAGGAACGGACCAGCGGGCCACTCATGACCCCGAGGAAGCCGATCTCGTTCGCCTCGTCCTGCAGGTCCACGAACTCCTGCGGCTTGACCCAGCGGTCCACCGGCAGGTGCCGCTCGGACGGGCGCAGGTACTGGGTGATGGTGATCAGGTCACAGCCGGCCTCGTGCAGGTCCCGCAGGGCTTCGGAGATTTCCTCGCGGGTCTCGCCCATGCCCAGGATCAGGTTGGACTTGGTCACCATGCCCAGGGCCCGGCCCTGGCTGATGACATCCAGGGACCGCTCATACCGGAACGCCGGCCGGATCCGCTTGAAAATCCGCGGCACGGTCTCCACGTTGTGCGCGAACACCTCCGGCTTGGAATCGCAGATCGCCGCGATGTGCTCGGGCTTGCCGGAGAAGTCCGGGATCAGCAGCTCCACCCCGGTGCCCGGGTTCAGCTCATGGATCTTCCGGACCGTCTCGGCGTACAGCCACACGCCCTCGTCCGCGAGGTCATCCCGGGCCACCCCGGTGACCGTGGCGTAGCGCAGCTGCATCGCCTGCACCGAGCGGGCCACCTTGGTGGGTTCGAACATGTCCACCGGGGACGGCTTGCCGGTATCGATCTGGCAGAAATCACAGCGCCGGGTGCATTCGGAGCCGCCGATCAGGAACGTGGCTTCCTTGTCTTCCCAGCACTCGAAAATGTTCGGGCAGCCGGCCTCTTCACAGACCGTGTGCAGGCCTTCTTTTTTGACCAGGTTCTTGAGCTGGACATACTCCGGACCCATCTGGACCTTGGCCTTGATCCACTCCGGCTTCCGCTCCACGGGTACAGCGGAGTTACGCTGCTCAACGCGCAGCAGCTTCCGGCCTTCTGGTGCCAATGTCACAGGAGCGCTCCTTCTGGGTTTGCGACGAGTGCGTCTTCATGTTTGCGGAACTCGGCCATAAACCGGTCCGCTATGTCACTCGGATTGATGGTCCGGCCGGCTTCGATGGACATCGTGGTGACACCGGCATCGGTGATGCCACAGGCAATGATCTGCTCGTAGGGCGCCAGATCGTTGTTGCAGTTGATGGCAACACCGTGCATGGTGACACCATCCAGAACGCGGATGCCGATGGCGGCAATTTTCCGGTCCGGGCCTTTGTCGTCCGCGGTGATCCACACTCCGGCGCGGCCCTTGATCCGCTCTGCGTTGATGCCGTAGTCAGCCATGACGGCGATCATGACTGCCTCAAGCCGCTCAACGTAGTCGCGGATGCCGGACCGGTTCTTCAGTTTGAGGATGGGGTAGGCGATCAGCTGGCCCGGGCCGTGCCAGGTGAGCTTGCCGCCGCGGTCCACAGGAATCACCGGCGTCCCGTCCAGCGGACGCTCGTGCTCTTCGGTGAGTTTGCCCGCGGTATAGACGGCCGCGTGTTCAAGGATGAGGACCGTGCTGGGTGCCTCCGCTGCAACAACTTTGGCGTGGATGTCGCGTTGCAGGTCCCAGCCCCGGGTGTATTCGACCAAGTCCGGGGCGAGACCCACCTGTGAAAACTCAAGAGTCATGCCATCCAGCTTAGACCCCGGTCCCCAGGGGGTCCGGTATAAGTGGCGGACCTCTCATGCGGCCCGGACACTACGCCGGCACCTGCTCCCTGTGGATAACTTCTGCGCGTATTCCGCGATTCCGCTAGACATGACTCATGGATCATTTCAAAGCTCCGGAAGTTCCGGGTTTCCTGGTGGGACGCATGCTGGGCCGGGGCGGAAGCTCAACGGTGTGGCTGGTAACCGAGGAAAGGACCGGCCGGGAATTCGCGCTGAAATGCCTTGGCCCGGAGGCCTGCGGGGGCGCCGGCGGCCCTGACGCCGCGGGGCTCGACGGTGCGGCCGGGGAGGACGGCATCCGCCGTGAGATTCGGATCCTCTCGGTGCTGGACCATCAGCATCTCATCAAGGCCCTCGACGTCCTCCGGCTGGCGCGGCAGCCCGGACCGGGAGCCGCCGAGGGAGCCGCCGGATCCGGGATGGGCCTGCTGCTGGACTATGCGCCCGGAGGTTCCCTGGCAGAACTTGTTGCCAGCCGCCGCAACCTCCCCATCGGGGAGACCGTCACCGTGCTGACGCCCATCGCCCAGGTGCTTGGATACCTGCACGCCAGGGGGTTCACCCACGGTGACGTCTCGCCCGGCAACGTCCTGTTCACCGGGCACGGCAAACCGATGCTGTCCGACCTCGGCATCGCCCGCATGGTGGGAGATGCGTCGGCGGTGGCGGACCAGGGAACGGCGGGCTTTATGGACCCGGCACCGGTGGATGCGGTGCGGGCAGGGCTGCAGCCGGAGCGGGATGTTTTTTCGGTGGCAGCCCTGGGATGGTATTGCCTGACGGGTGAGCCGCCGCGGCGGAGTGCAGACCGCCCGCCGCTGTCCCTCCTGCTCCCGGACGTGCCGGCCGAGCTGGCCGCTGCCCTGGAGGCCGGCCTGAATGAGGACCGGAGGCTGCGGCCTACCGCCGTTGAACTGGCGACGGCGATCTACCGCAGCGCGCCGCCCTTGCCGATTGACCTCGCATCCTCCGTCCATGCCACGGTCAGTCCGCAGTTGCTGACCCGGCGGCGTGTTCCCGAACGCCCGGACGGTGCTGTCCGGAACGGTCTGGGTGCATGGCGCAGAAAACTCGCGACGTCGCGCTGGTCCGGCTTCGTGGGGGTTCGCCAAGTGCTCCCTTTCCCGGTGGAGGAGGAAAGGCCTGGGCGTCCTGCTCAGCCTTTAGCCGCGGCGCTCACGGCGGGAGCAAACGTGACAACGGGAGAGATGCAGTCCACGCGACGCGGCAGGCGCGCCGAACAGCAGGAGGCCAATCGTCGCAGGCCGGCGCCCGGACGCGGGACCCTGGTACTGGCCGGGGGAACCGCTGCCATGATTGCGGCCGTCATCTGGATGGCCGGCGCCTTCGGGCCCGGCGGGCTGTTCACGGGAATGGAAGGATTCAGAGGGCCGGCCACGGGGAGCGGCTCCAGCCAGGAAGCGCTGAGTGGTGCCAATCCGGACACGTCCCCGAAGGAAACCGGCACCACCGGGATTCCGGCTGCCGTCGCGGCGCGGCTGGGCTCACAGGATCCGGGCGAGGCTGTTCACGGGCTGGCTGCCGTCCGTTCGTTGGCGCTCAACTCGGGCCGGCTGGAGCTGCTGGACCTTGTTAATGCCCCGGGCTCCGCGGCCGCCGCCACCGACGCGCGGCTCAGGGATGCGCTCCAGGGATCCGGCCACATGCTGGCGGGCTTCACGAGCACACTCTCCGATGTCCACGTTCTGCCTGGCGGTTCGCCCGGCCAGGCCATCGTGGGGGTCACTTCCTCCACATCATCGTATGTGGAACAGGACAGCACCGGCACGGTGGTGGCCGCCGGCGCCGCCGGGACAGGACAGGCTCTTCGGCTCGTCCTGGTTCCCCTGGACGGGCAGTGGAGGATCAGCGACGTCCTGCCGGGTTCATGACAACAACTGCATAAGCTTCGCGTCAGCGCCGGCTCCTGACGATCAGCGCCCGGCGAGCCAGGCAGCGGCCTGGCCAAGCGACGGGTGCTGCCATTGGAAACCGGCTGCCTCGAGGACGGCAGGCTCCATGCGCTGGCTGGGCAGTAAGAGTTCGTCGGCGAGCTTGCCCAGGACCAGGCGCAGTGCCGGGGCGGGCACCCGGAAGATGGCCGGCCTGTGAAAGGCCGAGGCCAGGACGGCGGTCAGGGTGTTCACGTCCGCCTGTTCGGGGGCGCACACGTTAACCGGGCCCCTGATGGCGGAGGAGGCAAGGAAAACGAAGGCCGCTGAAACGTCGGGCAGCGTGATCCACGGCCAGTACTGCCTGCCGTTGCCCAGCGGGCCGCCGACGCCGAGGCGGATGAGTGGAAGCAGCCGCCCCAGTGCGCCGCCGGACCGGTTGAGCACAATTCCCATCCGCGGTGTCACCACACGGACGGCGGGTGGTGCCTGGTGCGCGGCCGCCTCCCACTCGAGGCAGAGACGGGCCAGGATGGTGGAACCCGGTGAAGCGGTTTCCTGAAGCTGGGCCGGCCCGGAGTCGCCGTAGTACCCGGAAGCTGACTGGCTGATAAACGTCCGGGGCGGGGCGTCCAGTTTGTCCATCGCCTGCGTCAGGGTTTGGGTGGCACTCAGGCGTGAGGTGAACAGTTCGGTAATCCGGTGTTTTGTCCAGGGCCTGTCGCCGATCCCTGCGCCCGACAGGTTGATCACAGCGTCAGCACCGTCCAGCGCCGAGGGGTCCAGGCGGTGCGCGGCCGGATCCCATTGAAATTCAGTGGGAGTGGAAGGCTTGCGGCGGACCAGGGTCACCACCTGATGGCCGGTACCACGAAGGGTGGCGGACAGATGTGTCCCGATCAGCCCGGAGGCTCCGCTAATGACGATGCGCATGATCCATCTCACCACGCCCCAACCTTTGACGGAACCGGTGTACCTCCCGGGGGCGTCAGCACGGGTTGACTATGATCGAACGATGACTTCTTCGAGCTACTTCCGATTTCCGCACGTCCACGGCGATCTGGTCACCTTTGTGGCGGAGGACGACGTCTGGATTGCGCCGCTTAGCGGCGGCCGGGCGTGGCGTGTTTCGTCACTGCAGCTGCCTGCCCGCAACCCCCGCTTCACTCCCGACGGTAAGCGGCTGGTCTGGACCGTCATCCAGGGGACAGCGCCGGAAGTGGTTTCGGCCGAGGTCGACGGCGGTGGCTACCGTCAGCTGACGTATTTCGGCCACGGAACCACCAAGGTCAAGGGTTTCACCGCAGCCGGTGACGTGGTGGTCACCAGCGCCTTCCGCCAGGCCGAGAGCCGGCACACCTACGCCTACAGCCTGCCGGTTGACGGCGGCTGGGCCGAAGAACTTCCCTTCGGCCCGGTGGAGTCCGTGGCCTTTGGCCCGGAAGTCGGAGACGAACGGCCCGTGGTCCTGGCCAGCGTGCTCTCCCGCGAGCCGGCCTGGTGGAAGCGGTACCGCGGCGGTACCGCAGGCAAGCTGTGGATCGACGCCGACGGTAACGGCGAGTTCGAACGGCTGGTTCCCGAACTGGACGGAAACCTCACCGATCCCCTGTGGGTGAAGGGAAGGATCGCGTTCCTCTCCGACCACGAAGGGTTTGGCAATCTGTATTCGGTCCTTCCCGGCGGCGGGGACCTGCGCCGTCACACGGACCACGAAGATTTCTACGTCCGGCACGCAGCCACCGACGGCGAACGGGTGGTCTTCGAATCGGCCGGCGAACTCTGGGTCCTCCATGATCTTTCCTCGGAGCCCGTGCGGCTGGACATCACGTTGGGCTCGGCGTCGCAGTCGCGGCGACCGTCCCTGCTGAAGGTCACCAAGCACCTGGGCGCGGTGGTCCCGGACGCCGGCGGTTCGGCCAGCGCCGTCGAAGCCCACGGCACCATCCACTGGCTCCGGCACAAGGACGGGCCCTCCCGCGTGGTCGAAGCCACCCCCGGCGTGCGTGCCCGGCTGCCCCGACCGCTCGACGGCGGCCGGCTCGCCTACATTGCCGACCACGATGGCGTGGAGGCCATCTACATCAAGGAAATCGCTGCCGACGTTGCCGCACCCCGGGCGGCCGTCGCTGCGCCGGACCAGGCCCGCGCGGTTCCCGCTGCCGCGGTGGCCGCCGGTGACGGGGCCGCGAAGGAGGAGCCGGCACTGCAGCTTCCCAGCCCGGTTCCCGCGGCCGGCGCCACCGCCGTGGTGACTGCCGACGTCGTGGTGGCCGATGATGCTGCGTCCGGCGCCGCGCCCGCTGCGGACGTGAAGACCGCCGACGCCGGGACCGCCTCCGGAGGTGCCGGACGTCAAACTCCTGCCGCTCCCGCGGGCGCGTCCCGCATCGCCTTTCCGAAGCCGTCGCGCGCCAGCGCCCTGGAAGCCAGCCCGGACGGCAAGTGGCTGGCCGTGGGCACCTCGTTCGGCGACGTGTACGTGGCCAACACCGCCACCGGCGAGTTGTCACTGGTCGCCAGCATCGGTGAAGGCACCATCGGTGAAATGGCATGGTCCCCGGACTCACGCTGGCTCGCCTGGTCCGAACCCGTCACCTCGTTCGGCTCCCGGAGCCGGTTGCGGCTGGCGAAGGTGGAACAGCCGGACCAGGAAATCGTTGAGGTTACCGACGGGCGCTTCTGCGATGTCTCGCCGAGTTTCACCCCCGACGGGAAATTCCTGGCGTTCCTGTCGAACCGCAGTTTTGACCCGGTCTACGACGGACACTCGTTTGATCTTTCCTTCCCCAGCCCCATCAAGCCCTACCTCGTGGCGCTGGCAGCGGCCACGCCGTCGCCCTTCGGCCCGTCCGTGGACCTGACGCCCTCAGCCGGCACGGACACGGAAGCCGACGAGGCGGCACCTGCTGAGGTGCGCGTGGACCCCGAGGGCCTCGCGCACCGGGTCATCGGCGTGCCCGTGACCCAGGGGAACTACACCGCCCTGGTAGCCACCGAGGGTGCACTGCTCTGGCTCGACTGGGCCCTGGCAGGCGTCACAGGCGATGGCAAGGCCAGCCAGGAAGACAAGGACGCCCGCCCCGGCCTGGTCCGGTTCGACCTCGCCCGGCGCAAGCCCGTCACCCTGGTCGATGCCGTGGACAGCTACCGGCTCTCCGGCGACGGCCTGAAGGTGGTGCTGATCAGCGACAAACAGGTCAGCGTTGTTCCTTCCACCGCAAAAGCGGACGAGGAGTCCGGCCAGCTGGTCAAGGTTGACCTCGGCAGGATCCGGGTGATGATGGACCCCGTCAGCGTCTGGGGCCAAGCCTTTGATGAGGCCTGGCGGCTGCAGCGCGATTTCTTCTGGGCGGAGGACATGGCCGGCCAGGACTGGGAATCGATCCACAAGCGGTACCGGCCCCTGGTGGACCGGCTGGGATCACACGACGACCTGGTGGACCTGCTGTGGGAACTCCACGGCGAACTGGGCACGTCCCACGCCTACGTCCGGCCGGCGATGGTCACCGAGAACGGCAGTAACGGTCAGGGCCGGCTGGGCGCCGACCTCGCCTTCACCCCCGCCGGCTGGGAGATCACCCGCATCCTCGCCGGCGAGTCATCCGATCCGCTGGCCACCTCGCCGCTGACCCGCCCGGGCGCTGCCGCCATGGCCGGGGACGTGCTCCTCGCCATTGACGGCGTGCCGCTGTCCGGGACGGTCACACCGGCCATGCAGCTGGTTGGGGCCGCCGGGCGCGCCGTGGAACTGACACTGCTCAACGGTGCCGGCCATGGAGCCGAGGCAGGCACGCAGCGGCGCATCGCCGTCGTCCCGGTCAAGGATGAGGAGCGACTGCGCTACCAGGAGTGGGTGGCGGCAAACCGCAGGACCGTCCGCGAGGCTTCGGGCGGCCGCTACGGGTACCTCCACATCCCGGACATGATGGCCAACGGCTGGGCCCAGCTGCACCGTGACCTGGACACCGAAACGGCTCTCGACGGGCTGATTGTGGACGTCCGGCGCAACCGCGGCGGGCATACCTCCCAGCTGGTGGCCGAGTTGATCGGCAGGAAGGTCACCGGCTGGAGCATGCCGCGCGGGGAACGCCCGCGCACTTACCCGCACCACGCCCCGCGCGGTCCGGTGATCATCCTCGCGGATGAGTTTGCCGGGTCCGACGGCGACATCATCACCCAGGTGTCCAAGCTGCGGGGCATCGGGCCTGTCATCGGGACCCGGACCTGGGGCGGTGTGGTGGGAATCGACAACAGGTTCTCCCTGGCCGACGGCACCGGGGTCACCCAGCCGCGCTACGCCACCTGGTTCGGCGGCGGCGTCGGATGGTCCGTGGAAAACTACGGCGTGGATCCCGACATCGAAGTCACCTATCCGCCGCACGCCTACGCGGCCGGCAGGGACCCGCAGCTGGAGTACGGCATCGGCGCCCTGCGGGAAATGATCCAGGAACTGCCCACGGACCGGCCCCCGGCACGTGAAGGTTACCGCCGCCTGCGGCCGGCGCCGCTCCCGGGCCGCCGCAGCTGACAGCTGTCGCCCTCCAACACCGAAGGCCCTGCTCCCACCGGTAATCCGGCGGGAACAGGGCCTTCCGTGTATGTCCGCGCGGCGTACACCGCAGGCGTGACTAGGACTGCAGGGAAGCGTCCAGGGTGATCTCAATGCCGGTCAGTGCGGCCGAAACCGGGCAGCCGGTCTTGGCTTCGCCGGCGATCCGCTGGAACTCTTCCTCTGAGATGCCGGGGATCTTCGCGGACATGGTCAGGTGGCTGCCGGTGATGCCCGTGCCGGCAACGAACGTGACGTCCGCCTTGGTGTTGACTTCCTCGGGAGCGTGGCCGGCCTGGGCCAGGGCATGGCTGAAGGCCATCGAGAAACAGCTCGCATGCGCTGCGGCGATCAGCTCTTCCGGGCTGGTCTTACCCTCGGCGGCCTCGGTGCGCGCCTTCCACGTGACGTCGAACGTACCCAGGCCTGAGCTGTCCAGCGTGGTCTGACCCGACCCCGACATCAGGTCGCCGTTCCATACTGTGTGTGCGGTGCGTATTGCTGCCATGTCCACTCCTCAAGGTCGGTTCGAACCGGGGCCGGCCGTTGCCGCCCCCGCCGGTTCCCATCCTAGGGATTCGGCCGCGCGCTTGCACGGGCTGTCCGCTCTCAGTGGATTATGACCGGACTGCGGTGGGGGAGGGGGTTAAACGCCGACGGCGCCCCTCCCGGATGAGGGGAGCGGCGCCGCCGTGGTGGTGCGTGGGTGATCAGCTCCAGAGCGTGGCGATGGCAACGTTGAGCAGGGCCAGTCCGCCGACGCCGTGGGCGAGGCCGGTGGAGACCGGCTCGCCCTTCTTGACCTTGCGGGCGCCGATCACGGCCAGGACCGCAACCACGATGGCGATAACGAGCTTGATGCCCAGTTTGGTGTAGTTGGGGTTTGAGTCCGGCAGGAACGGAAGGACGCCCATCATGGCGACGCCGGTGAGGAGCTGCAGGAAGGCGCCATCACGCTGGCGCGGGTGCACGGTGGGGGTTCGCATCGTGGCGATCCAGTAGCCCACGATCATGGCCGCGCCCACCACGTGCAGGAAAACCAGAATGTTAAAGAGGATTGTCATGGCTCCAGCTTAGCCAGTCAGTTCTACGTCCCGTAGCAAAGCCACGCGGACGCCGCAGCGCGCTGTCCACGGGCTGCCAGGGGTTAAACCGCGACGGCGGCGCCGGCTGCGGGAGGTTTCCCGCCCGTGCCGGCACCGCCGTCGTTGGTTTGTGAAGCTTAGAGCCCCAGGTCCGCTTCGAAGGCGCCTTCTTCAAGGCGGGCCTTCAGCGACTGCAGGAAGCGGCCCGCGTCCGCACCGTCAACCAGTCGGTGATCGTACGTCAGTGACAGGTACATCATGGAGCGGATCGCGATGGAGTCGTCGCCATTCTCGTCGGCCACCACAACAGCCCGCTTGACGATGGCACCGGTCCCGAGGATGGCGACGTTCGGCTGGTTGATGACCGGCGTGTCGAAGAGTGCCCCGACGCTGCCGATGTTGGTGATGGAGAACGTGCCGCCGGACAGTTCGTCCGGCCCGATCTTGCCCTGGCGGGTCCGGGAGGCGACGTCGGCGATCTTCCCGGCGATGCCGCCCAGGTTGAGGTCGCCCGCGTTGGAGATGACGGGAACCAGGAGACCCTTTTCGGTGTCCACCGCAATCGCCAGGTGCTCGGCGTTGTGGTAGGTGATCTGCTGGGTTTCCTCGTTGTACTCGGCGTTCAGCTTCGGGTGCTGCTTCAGGGCCTCGGCCACGGCCTTGGCGATGAACGGCAGGTAGGTCAGCTTCACACCGTTGGTAGCAAGGAAGTTGTCCTTGCCGGCGGTGCGGAGCTTGACGATGCGGGTCATGTCGACCTCATGTACCTGCGTCAGCTGGGCGGACAGGTCCAGCGACTCACGCATGCGGCGGGCAATGACCTGGCGGATGCGCGGAGCCTTCTGGGTGGTGCCGCGGAGCGACGAAGGGGTGGGACCGGACGCTGCCGGGGCTGCCGACGCGGCCGGCTGGGCCGGAGCGGCTGCCGGGGCAGCCTTGGCTTCAGCTGCCGCGAGCACGTCCTGCTTGCGGATGCGGCCGCCGACGCCGGTGCCGGACAGGGCCGAGACGTCAACACCGTGCTGGTTGGCGAGCTTGCGGACCAGCGGGGTGACGTAGCCGGACTCGCCGTTGGCGGCCGGTTCGGCAGCCGGGGCCGGAGCGGGCGCGGCTGCCGGAGCCGGGACTGCTGCGGGAGCGGGGGCCGGGGCGGCCTCCGCCTTGGGGGCCGGGGGAGCGGGTGCAGCAGCCGGAGCCGGAGCAGGTGCTGCAGGCGCTGCGGCGGCGGGTGCAGCAGGTTCGGCCGGGGCTGCCGGAGCAGGTGCTGCCGCGCCGGAACCGATAACGGCCAGGACGGCGCCAACCTCGGCGGTCTCGTCCTCGTTCACCCGGATTTCCTGGAGCGTGCCGGCAACAGGGGACGGGATCTCGGTGTCAACCTTGTCGGTGGAGACCTCGAGCAGCGGCTCATCAACAGCAACCGTGTCGCCCACGGCCTTAAGCCAGCGCGTGACAGTGCCTTCGGTGACGCTTTCACCCAGGGCAGGCAGGGTGACGTCGTGGCTTTCGCCGCCCGACGCGGCCGGAGCCTCTGCAGCGGGGGCTGCGGCGGGTGCCTCGGCCGCGGGTGCCTCTTCGGCGGGAGCTTCTTCGGCAGGGGCCTCCGCAGCCGGGGCTGCGGGCGCTTCTTCTGCTGCCGGTGCTGCAGCGGGGGCATCCCCGCCGCCGGAACCGTCGCCGATGCGGACCAGGGGAGCGCCTACCTCGGCGGTCTCATCCTCGGCGACGAGGATCTCCTCGATGATGCCGGCTACTGGAGAGGGGATTTCAGTGTCTACTTTGTCGGTGGAAACCTCGAGCAGCGGTTCGTCCACCTCTACCCGGTCACCTACCTGCTTGAGCCAGCGGGTGACGGTTCCTTCGGTGACACTCTCACCGAGGGCGGGCAAGTTAACGGATTCAGACATGTCGTCCCCGTTCTCCTTATTGATCTTTAGTGCGGATGATTGCTGCCTGTTCGAGCTTAGTGCACCCGGCATTCTCAGCCGGGTGCACCAAACCCTGATGTCTTGCGGTCAAACGGGGGCTGTTAGCCGTGAAGGGCCTTGCCGGCGAGGGCGAGGTGGGCTTCGCCCAGGGCCTCGTTCTGGGTCGGGTGGGCATGAACCAGTGCTGCCACATCCTCCGGGTAGGCCTCCCAGTTCACGATCAGCTGGGCTTCACCGATCTGCTCACCCATACGGGCGCCGATCATGTGCACGCCAACAACCGGACCGTCCTTTTGACGGACGAGCTTCACGATGCCGCTGGTGCCCAGGATGGAGCTCTTGCCGTTGCCGGCCAGGTTGTACTCCTGGGTCTCCACCTGGTCATCGCCGAACTTCTCCTTGGCGCCCTTTTCGGTGTAACCGACCGTAGCGATTTCCGGCTCGGAGTAGGTGACCTTGGGGATGTTGACGTCTTCGACCACGACAGGCTTCAGGCCGGCGATTTCCTCGGCCACGAAGATGCCCTGCTGGTAGCCGCGGTGGGCGAGCTGAACACCGGGGACGATGTCGCCCACGGCGTAGATGTTGCCGACACCGGTGTGCAGGCGCTCGTTGGTGATGACGAAGCCACGGTCGATGTTCAGGCCGGCTTCCTCGTAGCCCAGGTTGGCCGTGACGGGGCCGCGGCCCACAGCCACGAGGAGGAGATCGGCCTCGAAGGTCTTGCCGTCCACCAGGGTGACCTTGACGCCGTCGTCGTTCTGCTCAACGCCCTGGAAGAACACGCCGGTGGAGAACTTGATGCCGCGCTTCTTGAACGCGCGCTCGAAGTTCTTGACGATGGTTGCGTCCTCGTTCGGAACGAGGGAAGGCAGGCCTTCAACGATGGTCACGTCCACGCCGAAGGACTTCCACACCGAGGCGAACTCGACACCGATGACGCCGCCGCCAAGGATGATGGCGCTCTTCGGAATGTAGTCCATGGTGAGGGCTTCGTCGGAGGTGATGACCTTGCCGCCGATTTCCAGGCCCGGCAGTGTGCGCGAGTACGAGCCGGTGGCGAGGACAATGTTCTTGCCCTTGTAGGCGGTGCCGTTGACGGTGACGGTGTCCGCGGCGGTCAGCTTGCCTTCGCCTTCGATGACGGTGATGCCCTTGGACTTGATCAGCCCCTGGAGCCCTTTGAACTTGCCGGCAATGATGCCGTCTTTGTAAGCGTTGACAGCGTTGATGTCGATGCTGTCCAGGGTGACATTCACGCCGTACTTTGCCGAGTCGCGGGCGTGGTCTGCCAGCTCAGCGGAGTGCAGCAGGGCCTTGGTGGGGATACAGCCGTTGTGCAGGCACGTACCACCGAGCTTGCCTTTTTCAACGAGACCCACGGTGAAGCCCAGCTGAACGGCCCGCAGCGCGGTGGCGTAGCCGCCGCTGCCGCCGCCGAGTACCAGAATGTCGAATTCTTGCGCAGTTGCCTGATCGGCCACTTAGACGCTCCCTCGCGTGAACGATGACGCGAGCTTGCGCATCATCTGGTCTTTGGAACTTGTACTGCCGTGATTATGCCAGCAGGCAGGTTCTCTTTCATTTGTCACTACCGTGGTTTACCTTAGCGAACCACTTATCCATGCTCCACCTCGCCGCTGCGTTTGTGGAGCGCTTGTGTCCAGTGTCACGCGGCTTTGTGCCTGACGGATCACGCCGGGCAGCAAAGCCGCCTAGGACACCGGGACGTGGTCAGACTGCCGCCAGGACATCCTCCACGTAGGCCACCAGGGTCCGGACGGTACAGCCCGTGGCCTGCTTGTGCGTGTAGCCGTAAGGAGTGCCGTTGTTAAAGGAGGGGCCGGCAATGTCGATGTGGGCCCAGGGGATCTGTTCGCCGTCCTTGCCCTTGCCCACGAACTCGCGCAGGAACACCGCAGCGGTCATCATGCCGCCGTGCCGTTCGCCGATGTTGGCCAGGTCGGCCACCTGGGAGTCAATGGTGGGGCGCAGCTCCTCGGGCAGGGGCATGGGCCATACCAGTTCTCCCGCGCGGTCGGCAGCGGCCTTGAGCGGTCCGGTGACGCTGTCTGAGCCCATGATGCCTGCTGTGCGGTTGCCGAGGGCAATGAGCTGCGCGCCGGTGAGCGTGGCGACGTCGATAATGGCGTCGGGGTATTCACGGCTGGCGGCGACGATGCCGTCCGCCATCACCAGGCGGCCTTCGGCGTCGGTGTTCAGTACCTCCACGGTCTTGCCGCCGAACATGGTGAGGACGTCGGCGGGGCGGGATGCTCCGCCGCCGGGCATGTTTTCGGCGATGCACAGCCACGCGGTGGCCTTGACGGGCAGGCCAAGACGGGCGATGGCCAGCACAGTATTAAGGACGACGGCGGCGCCGGCCATGTCGGACTTCATGTCACCCATGCCGAGGGCCGGCTTCAAGGAGATGCCGCCGGTGTCGAAGGTGATGCCCTTACCGACCAATGCGATCTTCCTGATGGCCTTAGCCGGGGCGTACTCCACTTTCACCAGGCGCGGCTGGCGGCTGGAGCCCTTGCCCACGCCCATGATGCCGCCGAAGCCTTCCTTCTCCAGGCGCTTCTCATCCCAGACGGTCACCTTGACGGGCAGGCCTTTGGCCAGGTCCTTCGCGGCCTCGGCAAAAGACTCGGGAAAGAGGTGGCTCGGCGGCTGGTTGACCAGGGACCGGGTGGCATTGACCGCCTGGCCGATCAGGCCGGCGCGCTTCAGTGCCGCACTCAGTTCGTCGCTTGCCGGAACATCCGTGTAGATCACCGCATTGCGCACGGGGTCTTTGAGGCCATCGCTGGAGGACCTGTGCTCGGTAAAAGCGTAGGCGCCCAGCGCGGCACCCTCGGCGACCGCCGCGACGTCGGCGACTCCCGCCGTCGGGAATGCCAGGACAACGGTGGGCAGGCCAGCCAGTTGGCGGACGGCGGAACCGGCAGCGCGCCGGAGGGCCTCTTCGGAGAGTTGCTGGCCGACGGCGACCTTGCCCACGCCGGCCAGGACCAGCACGCCGGCACCGGTTTCGGGCAGGCCGGGAAGCCGGACTGCCTGATCGGCGGCCCCGGTGATCCCCAGGGCCTTGAGGGACTCGGTCAGCGCCTCGGCTGACTTCGCGGTCAGCGGGTTCCCCAGCAGCACAGGGCCGTCGGGGCCCTGTCCCACGCCGATGACAACGGCGTCACTGGTGGCCCTCTTCAGGTCCTTGGCGAGGGTACTAAGGTTGATTTCAGTATTCTTGACCACGGGGTAAAGTCCTCAATTCTCGAAAAGGCTGTTCGCGCAGGTGGATGTCCGGCGCTGGCCATGGAAATGATGCAGGTGTCCGGTCGGAGCCCGGCCGGGTGCCGGCCCGGCCCCTCCGGCAGCCTCTTCTCGATCGTAGCCGTTGGTGGCCGCCGGGGCGGAATCTTGTGAGACCTGCGCCACACCGGCCGGCGGAATGCCGGGAGCTCCGGAAGCGTTGTGCAATGTATCCACCTGAATCCTCGAAAGGAAGACGCTGTGCTTGAACGGATTTCCGGCTCACTGCTGGACCCCGATGCGCTCTACGCGAGCAACATCGAGCTGTTCCACAGCCCGGCGCTCCGCGGGCTGAACCTGGTGATGGGTTTCACCGGCTTTGCCGATGCGGGCCATGTAGTGAAGCAGATCAACGCGGAACTGTTGGACACCCTCGATGCCGAAACGGTGGCGGTGTTCGATGCCGACCAGCTGATCGACTATCGGTCGCGACGGCCACATATCTCCTTTGTCGAAGACCATGTGCAGGACTATCAGGCGCCGAAGCTGGCCCTGTACAAGTTGAAGGACGGGCTGGGCAATGCCTTCCTGCTGCTGGCAGGCTTCGAACCCGACCTTCAGTGGGAGCGTTTCGCGCGGGCTGTTGTGGGCATTGTGGAAAAGCTCGACGTTAACCTCGTGACGTGGATCCATTCGATACCCATGCCGGTGCCGCACACCCGGCCGGTGGGCGTCACGGTCCACGGCAACCGCCCCGAACTGATCGAGGGCATCTCGGTCTGGAAGCCCACGGTGGACGTCCCCGCAGCAGTGGGGCACATCCTGGAGCTGCGCCTGGTGGACGCCGGACGCAACGTCGCGGGGTATGTCATCCACGTCCCGCACTACCTCGCCGAAGCTGAATACCCGACGGCCGCAGTTGCCGGCCTCGAATTCCTCGGCGCGGCCACGTCCCTGATGCTCCCCACCGACCGGCTGCGTGAGGCGGGCCGGGAAGTTGCACGCCAGATCGCGGAGCAGGTGGAAGCCTCGGATGATGTCCGGCAGGTGGTTGCCCGGCTGGAGGAACGGTACGACGAGAAGGCCGACGGAACGGTCCGGCGCTCACTGCTCGCCGACGAGAACGACGAACTTCCCAACGGCGATGAGCTGGGGGCCGCGGTGGAGGCGTACCTGGCGCGGGAGAACCCCGGCCTCTGATCCGTCCGGCCGGATGTGTCCGCTTGGCAGACGGTTGCCACGCTAAGCGGGGCAACCCGGGCATAATGAGGGAGTGACTTCCCCCCGAGCCTGGCTGATCTGGACCGTCGGTATCTTTGCGTATCTGGTGGCGGTCTCCCAGCGCACGTCCTTCGGCGTGGTGGGGCTTGAGGCCACCGAGCGATTCAACGCCAGCGCATCCGCGATCTCCTTCTTCACCGTGCTGCAGCTGCTGGTCTACGCGGGCCTGCAGATCCCCGTTGGCGTGCTGGTGGACAGGTTCGGCTCCCGGGCCATGATCGCCGGCGGGGCCATCCTCATGGGGCTCGGCCAGCTCCAGCTCGCTTTTGCGGAAAGCATTCCCGGCGGCGTGGCCGGGCGGGTGCTGGTGGGTGCCGGCGACGCTATGACATTCATCTCGGTGATCCGCCTGATTCCGCTATGGTTTGCCCCGGCACGGGTTCCCCTGGTCACCCAGCTGACGGGAATGTCCGGCCAGTTGGGACAGCTTTTCAGTGTTCTGCCGTTTGCCTTTGTCCTGCACTCGTTCGGGTGGACCCCCGGTTTCCTGATGCTCGCCGGCATGTCTGCGCTGGCCGTGATCCTGGTGGTGGTTCTCCTGCAGGATCACCCGCCCGGAGCAACGACCCCGCAGGTACAGCGCGGCCTGAGGGCCACCGGCGTCTCCCTTGCCACTGCATGGCGCCAACCCGGGACCCGGCTGGGCATGTGGACCCACTTCACCATCCAGTTCAGCGGCACGGTGTTCGCCATGACCTGGGGCTATCCGTTCCTCATCTCCGGACAGGGGCTGGCCTCGGGGACCGTGGCAGGACTCATGACCCTGTACGTTGCCGCCGGACTGGCCACCGGCCCCTTCATCGGCAGCTTCGTCGCGCGGCACCCGCTGCGCCGGTCCACCATGGTTCTGCTGATATCCGTCGCCACTGCCGCGGCGTGGGCCGCTGTCCTGCTGACGCCGGGCCGGTCGCCGCTGTGGCTGCTCGCGATCCTGGTGGTGGTCCTGGCCATTGGCGGCCCGGGTTCCATGATCGGGTTTGATTTCGCCCGGACCTTCAACCCGGCCCACAGGCTCGGCACCGCCACGGGGATTGTGAACGTGGGCGGCTTCATCGCGGCACTCGTGACGATTTTCCTGATCGGTTTTGTGCTGGACTTCCTCCTTGCCAGCGGCTATTCCGGCGGGGAGCTGTACGGCCTGGAGCCATTCCGGATCGCCCTGAGTGTGCACTTCCTGCTGCTGGCGTTTGGGGGCGCCATGATGCTGCGGACCCGGCGCAAGGTGCGGCGTCAGATGGCGGCGCAGGGTGTGGTGGTGCCTCCGCTGCTGCGGGCTATGGCACAGCAGCGGCGGTCGAACCTGGCCCAGCGCCGCCGGCAGGACAGCCCGGAATAGCGCCGGCACTTTTCCTCCACACCTGCCGCCCGGGGAAGTTGTTGACATAGCGGGGGTGGGGACTGTCATTGGACTTGGTGCCGGGCCAAAGCTGGAGCCATGAAACCTTCAGAACACCTGACCGTCCGAGGCCCTGAAGACGTCCTCGGGTTCATTCCACATTCCTTGGGGTACTGGCCCTCGGACAGCCTCGTGGCCATGTCCATGCACGGTAAACGCCTCGGAGCGACCCTTCGGCTTGACCTGCCCGGGCCGCGAAATCTTGCCGACCCGCTGGAGTATGCCCGGAGGGTTCGCGAGTACCTTTCAGCCGACCGCGATGCTGACGGGGCCCTGCTGGCCCTCTTTACCAACCACGGCTGGATGGAACCGCCAGGGATCTACCAGGGACTGCTGGCCGCGCTGGAAACTTCTCTCGACGCCGGGGGCATGACAGTACGCGATGCCTGGTATGTGGGGGATGACTATTGGCGGAGCGCCAGCTGTGATGACCGGGTGTGTTGTCCTTTGCCCGGCCTGCCGGTGCAGGTGATCAAGGACAGCATGCTGAATGCCGAGATGGTCTACCGCGGCAGCTGTGTGGGGCCTTCGCCTGAAAACGGCGCACGCCCGGCGGCGGCGCTTTCCCGTGCGGAGCGCGCCGGTATCCTGGCGGCGGAGGATGCCTGGGCGGCCCGGCTGGACACCCGCCGGGGGAGCCGGGAACAATTCAGCAGCCTCCTGGGGCGGTGGGATTCGGTACTGACCGGCGAGGGCGTGCCGTTGTCAGCGGACCACGCAGCGTTCCTGCGCGCCTCGCTCCGCGTCCCCGCCTGGCGTGACGCCGTTTTTGTGATGGCTGCGGCGGGCACCCAGGCAGCAATGGCGGGTGCCGAAGCGTTTGGCATCTTCGAAGCGGGGTGCACTCTGGCGCCCGTCGGTCCGGCGGACCTCGGCCACGGCGCCACCGATAGTTTTGACAGTGCCTGCGCGGTGCCGGGATACGGCGAGATTCTGCTGGGCCTGGAGCCTGAAATGCCTGCATGGGACAGCCTGAACAGTCTGGATGCAGTTCTTGAGCAGCTCTCGGACTGCGGTGGAGCGTCCGGCGCTGCCGCGCTCACAGGCCGCGGCTGGATCGCCTGGTGCCGGGGCAGGGGATCGTACGCGGCCGCGTATCTTGGCCGTGCCCTGGACGAGGAACCCGGCTACCGGCTTGCCGAGCTGATGATCGAACTGGTGCGGCGCGGAACCCTCTGTGGCTGGGCAGCGCGGAAGGAGGCCGCCTGGCGCAGGTTCGAACCCGACGCAGCGTAGGTCCCGCCGGTTCTTGAGGCTTCTGCGGCAAAACCGTGAGACAATGGTTGCCGAGACCCGGTTGGGTCCGTGTATCAAGTGCATGTAATGCTGCCCCTGCGGGAACATTACAGCCGCCCCGGCAGTTCTACTTATAGACTCTGCCAGCCGTGGTTGCACCTGGTGTTAATCACGGACTTGACAGGGTCATAGTGGTGTTGCCCGTATGGTGATTCCACAGACCGCCGCTAGAAAGGTTTTCTGTGACCCCGTCTTCCGCGAAGAAGGAACCCGCCACCCAGGACGTTTTGTCCCCGGAGGAGAAGCAGGCTGCAACCAACGCCAAGCGAGCAGCAACGCGGGCAGCCAACAAAGCCGTCAAGGACGCCGCCGGCGGCACCGCCGTCGACGGCAAGCCCGAGCCCAAGAAGCGCGGGCCCAAGCCCGGCGCCAAAGCTGCCGCCGAGGCAGCCGGAAAAGCCGCACGTGCATCGGACTCCGATGACGACGAGGTCGAGGACCTCGACGATATTGTGATCGAAGCCGGCGAAGAGACTGAGATCGACGCCGCCAAGGCCGCATCCGCAGCCACCGGCAAGGGCTTTGTGTACTCGGACGCCGATGACGACGACGCCCCGGTCCAGCAGGTCATGTCCGCCGGCGCGACGGCTGACCCCGTTAAGGACTATCTCAAGCAGATCGGTAAGGTTGCGCTGCTCAACGCCGAGCAGGAAGTCGACCTGGCGCTCCGGATTGAAGCCGGGCTCTTTGCCGAAGAGAAGATCAACGCCGACGACGGTTCCATGGACCCCAAGTTCAAGCGTGAGCTTGAGTTTGTGATCCATGACGGCAAACGGGCCAAGAACCACCTGCTCGAAGCCAACCTCCGCCTGGTGGTTTCACTGGCCAAGCGCTACACCGGCCGCGGCATGCTGTTCCTGGACCTGATCCAGGAAGGCAACCTTGGCCTGATCCGCGCTGTCGAGAAGTTCGACTACACCAAGGGCTTTAAGTTCTCCACGTACGCCACATGGTGGATCCGTCAGGCCATTACCCGTGCCATGGCCGACCAGGCCCGCACCATCCGCATCCCGGTGCACATGGTGGAAGTCATCAATAAGCTGGCCCGCGTCCAGCGCCAGATGCTTCAGGACCTTGGCCGCGAACCCACGCCTGAAGAGCTGGCCCTCGAACTGGACATGACCCCGGAGAAAGTGGTTGAAGTCCAGAAGTATGGCCGCGAGCCCATCTCGCTCCACACCCCGCTGGGTGAAGACGGCGACTCCGAGTTCGGTGACCTCATCGAGGACTCCGAAGCCGTGGTCCCGGCCGACGCCGTCAGCTTCACCCTGCTTCAGGAACAGCTCCACTCCGTTTTGGACACCCTGTCCGAGCGTGAAGCAGGCGTCGTGGCCATGCGGTTCGGCCTCACCGATGGCCAGCCGAAGACTTTAGACGAAATCGGCAAGGTCTACGGCGTCACGCGTGAGCGTATCCGCCAGATTGAATCCAAGACCATGTCCAAGCTCCGCCACCCCTCCCGGTCGCAGGTGCTCAGGGACTACCTGGACTAGATCAGACTCACGCAACGCGGGGTCAGTTCCCGCCCGCCATCCACGGATTGACGGGCGGTAACTGACCCCGCGTTGCGGCTTAAAGGGCTTAAACCAGGGCGCTTCTATTGAAAAGCAAAACAGGACCCCCTCCAATGGAGGGGGTCCTGTCCGGATGTCTTGCAGGTCAGTCGACGGCTACGGGAGCCTTCTCGTGAAGCCTGCCGGTCTCATCGTGCCAGTCAGAGCTCAGCGGCCTGAGTGTTGCCTCGACTGCACGGGCATGGTGGCCGCAGAAAAGCAGCTCACCGCCGGAGGTCTCAAGTACAACGCGGACATATGCCTGAGCCCCGCAACGATCGCACCGGTCCAGTGCGTTGAGTGTGCGGTCTGCCACTGCTGTTGTCATATCGGCCTCCTTAGTAGATCTGTATGTCTATATAACCAGCATTCGTATCAATACCATCGCAAGGACGGGTCAAGTTCGCTGACCGCGTAGCCACAAGAGTGTCTCAAGCTTCGGATCATGGTCACGAAGGCGTCACGAGTGGCGGCGGCCACAGCCCCCGGCCAGGTGTGGCAGCGGGCCGCTCCCGCTCCCGCAGACTAGGCTTGAACGAGCGTCCGCAGCGCCAGCTGTTTCCGTTACTGAAGGAGTTCACCACCCGTGGCACCAAGTTCTGACTACACCGCCCGGCACCTATCCGTCCTGGAGGGCTTGGAGGCCGTCCGCAAACGCCCCGGCATGTACATCGGCTCCACCGACTCGCGCGGACTGATGCACTGCCTGTGGGAGATCATTGACAACTCCGTGGACGAAGCGCTGGCGGGCTTCGGACATGACATCAAGATCATCCTGCACTCGGATAACTCCGTGGAAATCCACGACGACGGCCGTGGCATCCCCATTGATGTGGAACCCAAAACAGGGCTCACCGGCGTCGAAGTGGTCTTCACCAAGCTGCATGCCGGCGGGAAGTTCGGCGGCGGCTCCTACACCGCCTCCGGCGGCCTGCACGGCGTGGGCGCCTCCGTGGTCAACGCACTGTCCGCCAGGCTGGACGTGGAGGTGGACCGCGGCTCCAAAACATACAAGATGTCGTTCCGCCGCGGAGAGCCGGGCCGTTTCAAGGACACCGGCAGCAAGCCCGATCCGGCCGCGACGTTCGAACCGTTTGTTAAGGACTCCGTCCTTGACGTCATCGGCAAGGCGAAGCGCGGAGTGACCGGGACACGGATCCGCTACTGGGCCGACCGGCAGATCTTCACTCCGGACGCGAAGTTCTCGTACGACGAACTGGCCGCCAGGGCCCGGCAGACATCCTTCCTGGTGCCGGGGCTCAAGCTCACCGTCCGCGATGAACGCCGGCTGGCCGGAACCCCGGGTGAAGCCGGCCCCCACGAGGAGGTCTTCCACCATGACGGCGGCATCTCCGAGTTTGTTGACTTCCTCGCCGCCGATCCCGCCGTCACCGATGTCTGGCGCCTGCACGGCTCGGGCAAGTTCAAGGAAACGGTGCCGGTGCTGGATGAGCGCGGCCACAGCCAGCTGGCCGAGGTGGAACGCGACTGCGAAGTGGACGTGGCACTGCGCTGGGGCATCGGCTACGACAGTACCGTCCGCAGCTTTGTGAACATCATTTCCACGCCCAAGGGCGGAACCCACCAGGCCGGCTTTGAGCAGGCCCTCGTCAAGACGTTCCGGAAGGCCGTGGAAACCAATGCCCGCAAGCTCAAGGCGGGCAACGACAAGATCGAAAAGGACGACATTTTCGCCGGGCTGACCGCTGTCCTGACGGTCCGGCTGGCCGAGCCGCAATTCGAGGGACAGACCAAGGAAATCCTCGGCACCTCGGCGGTCCGGGCCATCGTGGCGAAGGTCGTGGAGCATGAGATCAACGCCAAGCTGAACTCGGCCAACCGCAACGACAAGGCCCAGTCCGCGCTGCTGCTCGAAAAAATCGTCAGTGAGATGAAGTCCCGTATTTCCGCGCGCGTGCACAAGGAAACACAACGGCGCAAGAATGCGCTGGAAACTTCGTCCATGCCCACCAAGCTCGCCGACTGCCGGACGGACGACGTCGTGCGTTCCGAGCTGTTCATCGTCGAGGGTGACTCCGCCCTGGGAACGGCGAAGCTGGCACGGTCCTCGGACTTCCAGGCGCTGCTTCCCATCCGCGGCAAGATCCTGAACGTCCAGAAGGCGTCGGTGGGGGACATGCTCTCCAACGCTGAATGCGCCGCCCTCATCCAGGTGGTGGGCGCCGGCTCCGGCCGCAGCTTCGATATCAGCGCGGCCAGGTACGGCAAGGTCATCCTGATGACCGACGCCGACGTTGACGGGGCCCACATCCGGACGCTGCTGCTGACGCTGTTCTTCCGCTACATGCGGCCCATGATCGACGAGGGGCGCGTTTTCGCCGCCGTTCCGCCGCTGCACCGGGTCGAAGTGATCAACGCCGGCCAGAAGGCCAACGAGATGATCTATACCTACTCCGAAGCGGAACTGCACGTGCTGCTGGCCCGGCTGGCGAAGGAAGGCAAGCGCTACAAGGAGCCGATCCAGCGCTATAAGGGTCTGGGCGAGATGGATGCCGAACAGCTGGCTGAAACCACCATGGATCCCCGGCACCGGACGCTGCGCAAGGTGGGGATCGAGAACGCCAAGCAGGCAGAGGACACCTTCGATTTGCTGATGGGCTCGGACGTGGCGCCGCGGAAGGACTTTATTATTGCCGGCGCCTCCAGCCTGGACCGGGAGCGGATCGACGCCTGATAATCGGGCCGGCGTCCCTTAGCCCAGCAGGCCGGGCACGATCAGCAGCGCCGTGGGCAGGGCAAGCAGGAGGGTGCAGCCGGCCAGCACCGTGCCGCGGACCGCGGTGGGCAGTTCCGGCCGGGGCGAGAGCAGCCGGCTGACGCGCGAAGCCGTGGTGCGGGCGGCGTCGGAGCCGGTCACGCCCGCAGCGGCCTCCAGCCCGTCGAGGGCCAGGCCGGCCTGAGCGGCGGGCCGGAAAGCCCGGGCGCCGGCCGAGCCGCTGGCGACTATGGCGATTGCCTTGATGAGGGTTGACCGGCTTTCCGTCTTCAGGGCAACATCGTCAGCCAGCATCTCGATGAGGGAGTTCACGGACTCCTGGGCCAGCCTGGTGGTGGGAAGCCAGGGGAGGGCCTGGCGCCACGCGGCGAACGCCCAGAGGAGCAGGTGGTGGCGCTGGTTGAGGTGGGCGTTCTCATGGCTCAGGACTGCCCGCAGTTCGTCCGGTTCAAGGGCGGCCATCAGGCCGTCGGAGAGCACAGTGACCGAGCGGGCCCCGCCGGGCAGGCAGTAGGCCACGGGGGAGTCGTGGCTGATGACCACCGTTCCTGCCCTTTCAGCGGACGGCGAAGCCAGGAGGTCAAGCAGTTCACGGTGGCGCCGGCGCTGCCGCCGGATCTTGTAGTACGTGAGCAGCAGCGTAAAGACCAGGTGCGCCGTGAGCAGCGCGGCGGCGGAGAGGGCAAAAAGGTGCCAGAAGCCCAGTGCGGTGGTGGGCGCGTTAAAGAACACCATGCCCGCGAGGGCCCGCAGGCCCGCGATCAGGTTTTCGCCCACCGGTTCCAGGCCGTAGACCAGCATGGCGCCGATCATCGAAAGCCCGCCGGCGAGGGCGATCGCCTGCCAGAGGAGCATGGCGGTAAACGGCGAGCGGGCCGGCCACTGGGCACGCGAAAGAAAGATAGGCACCGGCCACGCCAGGACTATCGCCAGGACCGCCAGCAGGTATGAGGTCCAGAACATGGGCCCGCTAGACGTGGCCGAGCAGTTTGCGCAGCGTTTCGGCTTCACTTTCGGTTACGGAACCGATGAACTGCGCCAGTACGGCTTCCCGGTCAGGCGCGGAGCCCAGCACCTCATGCATCAGTTCCGCGGTGTGTTCCTCCCGGCTTGAAACCGCCTGGTAGCGGTGCGGCCTGGTGCCGCGTTCCCGTTCCACAAGGCCTTTCTTTTCCAACCGTGAGAGGACAGTCAGGACCGTTGTGACGGCAAGTTCCTTGCCGGCATGCCCGGCTGCGTCCCCTTCCGCCTCCGTGGTGGTTGCCAGTCTGTCACGCAGGGTATTTGCGGTGGCTGCTTCGTGGCCCGCCCAGAGCAGGTCCATCACTGCCCGTTCCAGTTCCCCAAGACTTGCCATTGCTACATCCTTCTTGTTCCCGCATCCGCCGGCTGAGCGCCGCGGTGCCTGCACATTGTTCGCTACAGATACACCACTAAATTTACCTGTTTTTTGGCTGAGTTTCTACGTACCGTAGAACACAGCGTGGGCGGTCGCCTTGTTGGCGGTGCAGTGACGTGCAACTCTTGTTTTTACAGTGCCTGCCGCATTGTTCTACACTCTGTAGAAGTTACAGTTCTACGATTCGTAGAAGTTGAACCCCGACCCCCGAGGGACTGCTGTGGAAGCTCTGGAAATCGCACGCTGGCAATTCGGCATCACCACCGTTTACCACTTCATGATGGTGCCCCTGACTATCGGCCTGGGCCTGGTGGTCGCAGTCATGCAGACCATCTGGTACCGGACCGGCAAGGCCGAATACCTGAGGATGACCAAGTTCTGGGGCAAGCTCTTCCTGATCAACTTCATCATGGGGGTTGCCACCGGCATCGTCCAGGAGTTCCAGTTCGGCATGGCCTGGAGCGAATACAGCCGGTTCGTCGGCGACATCTTCGGCGCACCGCTCGCACTGGAGTCCCTGCTGGCGTTCTTCGTTGAGTCCACGTTCCTGGGCCTGTGGATCTTCGGCTGGAAACAGCTGAAGCCGGCCATCCACCTCGCCTGCCTGTGGATCGCCGTGGTGGGATCGGTCTTTTCCGCCTACTTCATCATTGTGGCCAACAGCTGGATGCAGCACCCCGTCGGCGCGGAAATCATCAACGGCCGGCCGGTCATGACCGACGCGTGGGCCGTGTTCACGAACAACACCGCGCTGGTCGCCTTCCCGCACACCCTGATGGGAGCGCTGGCCGTGGCCGGCGGGTTCCTGCTGGGCATCGCCTGGTACCACCTCTGGCGCCGGCGCAAGGACGGCATCGACACCATCGGCCCTGACGGCAAGGTCATTCCCGGCGAAGCACCGATCGCCGGCCGCGACAGGACCGACTACAACGTCTGGATCCGCTCCCTCCGGATCGGCGCCGTCGTCGCCATGATCTCGTTCGCCGGCACCGCCCTCACCGGCGACCTGCAGGGCAAGCTGATGTTTGAGCAGCAGCCCATGAAGATGGCCGCTGCCGAAGCCGCCTGCCACGACGGCACCGGCTTTTCGGTCCTCAGCGTCGGCAACCTCGGCTCCAAGAACTGCGACGACATCACGGCAGTGATCGAAGTGCCGGGCATCCTGTCCTTCCTTGCCAAGGGCGACTTCACCACTGAGGTCAAGGGCGTCAACAGCCTCCTGGACCAGTACAAGGCCGACTACGGCACCCACCTGCCGGACAACCCGATCTACGGTGAACGGGCCGGCGCCGAAATCCAGTACGTCCCCGTCATGGAAGTCACGTACTGGGGCTTCCGGATGATGATCGGCTTCGGCGGACTGGCGGCGATGGCAGCTCTCGTGGCCCTCTGGCTGACCAGGAAGGGAACCGTCCCCGCGTCGCCCTGGCTGATGCGTCTGGCGGTGTTGGGCATCCTGGCCCCCTTCGGTGCCAACGCCGCCGGCTGGATCTTCACCGAAATGGGCCGTCAACCGTTCGTGGTTGCGCCCAACCCGGACCTGAACGGCATTGACCAGGTGTTTATGTTTACGGCAGCCGCCGTTTCGCCCGGCGTGTCCGCCGGCGAACTGCTGACCTCGCTCATCGTCCTGGCCGCGGTCTACGGCGCCCTGCTCGTGGTGGAGGTCAAACTCCTGGTCAAGTACATCCGCGGCGGCGTGGTCTCTGCCATGCCGGAACTGGTGCAGGCGCCGGCGGACGAGAACGAGGACGGCACCCCGGGCCCCGGCGGCACCGCCAAACCCGCCGATGACGTCCTGGCATTCGCCTACTAAGCAGAGCAGAGGATATTCGACATGGAACTGCTGCCCACCATCTGGTTCGTCATCATTGCGGTGCTCTGGACCGGTTACCTTTTCCTTGAAGGCTTCGATCTCGGCGTCGGAATGCTGATGAAGCTGTTCGCACGGAACAACACTGAACGCAGGGTGCTGCTGAACACGGTCGGCCCGGTCTGGGACGGCAACGAGGTCTGGCTGATCACGGCCGGCGCGGCCACTTTCGCGGCGTTCCCGCTCTGGTACGCCTCGCTCTTCTCCGCGCTCTACCTCCCCCTCCTGGTGGTCCTCGTGGCACTGATCTTCCGCGCCGTGGCTTTCGAGTACCGGGGCAAGGTGGACGATGACAGCTGGCGGGCACGCTGGGACTGGGCCATCGCCCTGGGCTCCTTCTTCGCCGCCTTCGGCGTCGGCGCGGCGCTGGCACTGACCACCACGGGCCTGCCGCTGAACGCAAACGGCGACCGTGAAGGCGGAGCGATGGCGTGGTTCAGTGGCTACGCCGTCCTGGGCGGACTGGCCGTGGTGGGGTTCTCCCTGCTCCATGCCCTGGCCTTCCTCGCCTTGAAGACCGACGGCGACATTCGGCACCGGGCCCGTGCCTGGTTTGTCCGGCTGCTGCCCGTCCTGCTGCTTCCCCTGGCCGCCTGGGCGCTGGTCATCCAGTTCCTGGCGGGCGAGCTGTGGACCTGGGCCGCCGTGGTCCTGGCAGTCGTGGCAGCTGTCGTGGCGTGGTTCCAGGCCCGGCGCGGAGCCGAGGGCCACGCGTTCATGGCCATGGGAACCTTCCTGCTCCTGGGCAGTGCCTCGATCTTTGGCGCCGTGTTCCCCGTGGTGCTGCCCTCCACCCTGGACCCGGCGTTTGACCTGACCATTGCCAACGCGTCCTCCTCCGATTACACCCTCGGCCTCATGAGCGTGGTGGCGGCGGTGGGCCTTCCGCTGGTGATCGTGTACCAGGCCTGGACGTACTGGGTGTTCCGCCGCCGCGTCAGCGCGGCGCACATCCCGGAGGCCCACAGTTTCCTGCCGGCAGTGGCCGTCAGGGCATTCACCACGAAGGGCTGACCCGGCGTGCGCCCGGACTTTCCAGCCGGACCGGCCACCCGCTCCGCCGTCTACTGGCTTGGCCTGCTGGCCGCGCTGAAGGCGCTCGCCCTGGTCCTCATGGGGCAGGCCGTGGCGGCCATGCTCGCCGGACTGGCCACCGGGAACGATTCCTGGCCGGACCAGCTGCCCTGGGGCCTGGCAGGCGTGGTGCTTCGTTCAGTCACCGTGTGGGCACAGGGCATCGCCGCCCGCAGGGCCGCCCTGGGCATCAAGGAGGAACTGCGGCAGGAACTGCTGGCACGCGCCCTTCGGAACGGTGCACGCAGCACCGGGCCGGGCGACGGCGGCCTCGCCGTGCTGGCGACCCGCGGCCTGGATGCACTGGACAGCTACTACACCCAGTTCCTGCCCGCGCTCGTGAACTGCGCCGCCATCCCGCTGCTGCTGGGGGTACGCATCCTCTTCGCGGACTGGGTCAGTGCCGTGGTAGTGGTCCTGACGGTTCCGCTGGTCCCGCTGTTTATGGTGCTGATCGGCCGGTACACGGAGGACCATGTCCGCGAGGCGCAGGAAACGCTCACCCGGCTCTCCGCCCACATGCTGGAGCTGGCCAAGGGGCTGCCCGTGCTGGTGGGCCTGGGCCGCGCCACGGCACAGCGCAAGGCCCTGGAGGAAATCTCCGAGGAATACCGGACCAAAACCATGGGGACCCTGCGGACCGCGTTCCTCTCCGCCCTGGCGCTCGAACTCATCGCCACCATTTCCGTGGCCGTGGTGGCCGTCTTCATCGGAGTCCGCCTGGTGCAGGGTGACATGGCCCTCGAGGCCGGCCTCCTGGCGCTCATCCTCGCGCCCGACTGCTACCTGCCGCTGCGCGAACTGGGCACTGCGCACCACGCCAGTGACGATGGGAGGGCCGCGCTCGCCGCGACCCGGACCGTCACCGAAGCACCGGAGCCGCGGCCGCTGCCTGCCGGCGGCGCCACTGCCGGGAATGCCGAAATCCCCGCCCGCGTCGTCCTTCCAGTGAACGACGACGCCGCGCTGCCTTCCACAGCGGACTCACGCGGCGTGTCGGTCACCGACCTCACGGTTACCTATGCGGGCAGGGCGGAAGCCGCCGTCGGCCCCCTCACCTTCACCGCCCCGCGGGGCCGGATCACCGCCCTCGACGGCCCCAGCGGTGCCGGCAAAAGCACCGTGCTGGGCGTGCTCGCCGGGACGGTGGGCGACGGCGCCGGAACCACGGTGTCGGGACAGCTTTCCGGCTTCGACCGGGACGCGGTGGCCTGGGTTCCGCAGCACCCGGTGATGGTGGCGGAGTCCGTCCTTGGGGAGGTCGCGCTCTACGTCAACGCCGGGACTGCAGAAGAATCGGAAGGGATTGCCCGCGAGTGCCTCGCCGCGGCTGCCGCCGGCCACCTTGCCGGGAAGCATCCGGCCGAGCTGAGCCCGGGGGAGCTGCGGCGCGTTGCGCTGGCCCGCGGGCTGGCCCGCATCCGCGCCGGCGCCACCGTGCTGCTCCTTGATGAACCGACGGCCCACCTGGATGCCGCTTCATCGGGGCTGGTGCAGGACTCCATCCGTGCCCTCCGCGGCCAGGTCACCGTGATCCTGGTGGCCCACGACCAGCAGACCCGCGAACTGGCGGACCACCTGGTGCCTGTCTCTGCCCGCGGGGTCACGGAACCGTCCAGGGCCCCTGCCAGGCCGAACGCTGCAGTGGCTCCAGGAGGCCCGGCCGGCGCAGCAGCGGGCGGTGACGCCCATCAGGTCCCTGCAACCCCAGGCCTGGGCGTTGCCCGCCCGGCGTCGGACGGACGGCCTGACCCAACCGACGGAGGGCCTCAGCCAACCAGCAGCCTGCTGGGCAGCCTGCTGGCGCCCGTGGCCGGCCGGTTCACGGGCGCAGCCGTGGTGGGGGCCCTGGCCGCCATCTTCGCTGTTGCTCTCTCCGGACTGTCCGGCTGGCTCATCATCAGGGCGAGCGAGCAGCCGCCCATCCTCTACTTGCTGACCGCCATCGTGGGCGTGCGGTTCTTCGGAATCGGGCGGGCCGTCCTGCGCTACGGGGAGCGGCTGCTGCTGCACGACGCCGTCTTTGCCGCCCTCACCCGGCTCCGTGGCCGGATTTGGGAATCGCTGAGCCGCAAGGCCCTGTCCCTGCGGCGGCTGCTGCAGGGCGGCAATGTCCTGGGCACGGTCATTGACGATGTCGATACCATCCGGGACCTGCTGCCGCGCGTTGTCCTGCCTCCCGTGACCGCCCTTGCGGTTGGCGGTGCGGCGCTGCTGGCCACCACCCTGGTGGCCCCGGCGGCCCTGCCCGCCGTCGCCATCGCGGCCGTCCTGAGCCTGGCCGTGGCGCCCGCTGCTGCCCTCTGGGGCGACCGGCAGTCGGCCGCAGCGGAACAGCGCCTGCGCGCCGGGGTCCTGCGGCGCACGTCCGCGGCCCTGGACGCGCGGGCCGAACTGCACGCCAACGGCATCTCCGCGACGGTCCTGGCTGCACTCCGGTCCGAGGACCGCACAGCAACCAAAGCATCCCAGCGCTCCGCCTGGGCGGAAGGCCTGGGCCAGGCCGTCACCGTAGCCGCCTGCGGCATGGCGGCGCTGGCTGCCGCCGTGCTCACTGCACCGCAGGTGATTGCCGGCGCCATGGAACCGGCCACCGCGGCGGTGATGGTGCTCCTGCAGCTTGCCTTGGTGGAGCCTTATGCAGCCATGACGACGGCGGTCCGCCAGTACCCTGCCCTGCGCCAGGTCATGCGCCGCGTGGCGGAGTCCGGCGTCCTGACCGCGACGGCGGACGAGGAAGCAGAAGGGGACGGGCTGTGCCACGTCCCACCCCGCTCCGGGGCTGTCCCCGGTGTGGAACTGACCAACCTTTCGGCAGCCTGGCCGGGCGGAGGCACAGTGTTCTCCGGGGTGTCGGCAACTGCCGGACCAGGCCGATGGCTGGCGGTGACCGGGCCTTCCGGCGCGGGTAAGTCCACCCTCCTTGCCGTTCTCCTGGGCTTCCTTCCCGCCGCGGCCGGCACGGCCGCGGTGACAGGACAGGCAGCCTGGTGCCCCCAGGAAGCTCACCTGTTCGATTCGACCCTTCGAGGCAACCTGATGCTGGGGCTCCCAACCCGCCGGAACGGCACCTCCGGCACCCCCGGCTCCAGTACCCCTGAGCCCGGCGAGGCCGAGCTGGCTGCGGCCTTGACCGCCGTCGGCCTCGATGCCCTGGTGGCACGGCTGCCGGACGGGCTTGACACCCGCATCGGCCCCGGCGGCTCGTTCCTGAGCGGCGGTGAGCGGCAGCGGCTTGCCGTGGCCCGGACCATCCTGACAGGCGCCCGGGTGATCCTGCTGGATGAGCCCACGGCCCACCTGGATGCCGAATCGGGCCGTGGGATGCTGGCAGACCTGCGCGCCGGCCTCCAGGACCGAACGGTGGTCATGGTGACGCACAATCCCGCTGACATCCAGCCGGGCGACACTCTCCTGGACCTGTCCGCTGCTTCGCTGACAGGCGCTGAGGGAGGGACCCGGGATCTGCTGTCAACGGGGCACCCTTCATTGGCCTGAGGTGACCGGCTGATGTCGGCACAGGCTACCGACCGATGTGGGTAGCCTGTTGCCATGGACCAGAAGCCACCGGTGGACTTTCCGCAACTGCAGTGGCGGCCGGCCGCGGCGTCCGACATCCCGGCGTGGGCTGCGCTGATTGCCCGGGCCGCCGCCGTCGAGACGCCCGTCTGGTACGAGCGGGAAGCGGACCTGCAGGAGCACGTCGCGTCCCGCAAAAACCCTGTGGCCACGCACACGGTGCTTGGTTTCGACGGCCACGGCGTCATCCGCGCGTACGCCAGGATTTCGAAAAACCCGGACGGGGACAAAGCACACGGCTTTGGGTGCGTGGACCCGGCGTGGCAGCGGCGCGGAATTGGCACGGCACTGCTTGGCTGGCTGGAGCAGCGCACCCGGGAGCGCTTCGCCGGGGACCGCGCCAGGGTTCCGGCAGAAGTCTCCGCCGGCGGCGACGCGCGGCCGGTGCCCCGCCTGCGGATCGGGACCGAGCAGCAGCACGCGCACCAGGCCAGGCTGTTGGAAACCGGCGGGTACACGGTGGTCCGCTACTTCAACGAAATGCACCGTCCCCTGGACCGGCCGCTGCCCCCGGCCGCCCTCTCCCCGTGCCTGGTGCTGGCCGCGCTGGTTCCGGAGCTGCACGAACCGGTCCGGCTGGCGCACAACGCGGCCTTCCTCGACCATTGGGGCAGCGAGCCGAAGGACAGGGAATCCTGGTCTTTCATAGTCAACAACCCGCAGGCGCGCCCGGACCTCAGCGCTGTGGTCCTGGACAGTGTCACCGCTGAAGTGGCCGGTTACCAGCTTGCCAGCCACGATCCGGACATAGCCGTGCAGCGGGGCTTCCGGGAGGGCTACACGGAACTGCTCGGCGTACGGCGGGAGTACCGCGGCCGTGGGATTGCCCGGGCGCTGCTGACTGATGCCATGCGCCGGTTTACCGCCGCCGGAATGGACGTGGCGTCACTGGATGTCGATTCGGAGAACCCGTCCGGCGCGCTGGCGCTTTACACGCGGCTGGGTTACCGGGCCGTCAACCGCAGTATGGCCTGGGACAAGGCCCTGTAGTCAACAGCTGTAGTCAACAGCTGTAGTCAGGCCCTGGCGTCAGCCGTCCACGTCGTGCAGATGGTGGACCACGTCGTGCAGGAAATACTGGGACAGCGTCAGGACGGTGAACTTCGAACCGTTGCCCCGCAGGCCCGTCCGGACCCAGTCCTCCTCCCGGACGCCGGCGAAGGACGCGGCGATCTGTTCGCCCTCGGCCGTCAGTTCGGCACTGACAACGGCGGGGTCCGCGCCGGCATAGTCCTTCTCGACAGCCGTCCGGTCCTGGTCCCAGTTCTCGAACCGTGCGTCCTCGGACCCGAGCATCAGGTTCAGCCGCTGGTCGAACAGCGCAAAGACGTCCCGGACGTGGCAGGCGTACTCCAGGGCCGACCACGTGTTCGCGTCCGGACGTTCGGTGACCTCCGGCCTGCGGAGGACCGCCCGCCAGCGCGGGAGCATGTTCGCCACGCTGCCGGCAACGGTCACCGGAGTGACGGTGGATGCATCAAAGGAACACTCCGGGCAGGGCCGGGAGAGTACCCAGGTCCAGTCTTTTTCATCAGGAATGATAGGCATGGCAGCAGTCTAGGCCGGATCAGCCCAGGCCATGGCCGGTCCCACCGCATCCACGGCCTGGGACAGGGGAATGCCCGAACCGTCACGCCGCCCGTGTTCCTGCGGCAGCGACCTGGCCACACCGCCCAGCGAGGACGCCTTGGCCGGTCCGTGGCCCGCCCAGCCCAGCAGCAGGGTGTCTTCGCCCTTGAGGAACCGGTGGGCGCGGACACCTGCAGTGGCGCGGCCCTTGACCGGATACTCGGCAAACGCCGTCACCTTCGCAGCGCCGGGCGCGGTGCCCGGCAGGGCGCCGTCGGTCCCTGCGATGGTCACCACGACGGCGGCGTCATCGTTCGGGTCCACCGCGCCAAAGAACACCACATGGTCGCCGGCGCCGAGCTTGATCCCGGCCATGCCGCCCGCTGTCCTGCCCTGGGCCCGGACGGTGCCGGCACTGAAGCGCAGCAGCTGCGCTTCGCGGGTCAGGAACACCAGGTCCGTGTCTTCCGACCCTGCCGGGGCCACGCCCACCACGGAGTCCTTGTCCTTGAGGGCAATGATTTCCCAGTCCTCGCGGTTCAGGGGGTAGTCCGGCTGGACCCGTTTGACCACGCCCTGGGCGGTCCCGATGGCCAGGACCTCATCCAGCGGGGCGAAGGCCACCAGTGTTTCACCCTTGCCCAGGGTGATGAAATCCTTGGCGGGGACCCCGCCGGCCAGGTTGGGCAGGCCGGACATCGGCGGCAGCACCGGCATGTCCATCACCTGGAGCCGCAGCATGCGCCCCAGTGAGGTCACAGCGGCGATCTCACCGCGCGCGGAGGTCTTGACCACGGACCGGAACACGTCATGCCGGACCCGCGGACCTGACTCGGCGAGCGGCTCCTGGTTGGACGTGCGGCCAATCTGGCCCGAGGCCGTAAGAATGGCCCAGCACGGGTCATCGGGGATCTCCAGGGCCAGGGGTGTGGCTTTGCCCTTCACCCCGGGCGCGGCGGCCAGTGCAGCGGCCACCGTGGGGGAGACGGCCTCGGATTCGAGCAGCACCGTCCGGCGCGGGGTGCCGTATTTCTCCGCGATCTCGCCGAGCTCGGCCGACACCAGTTCACGCAGCCGCTGCTCTGAGCCGAGGATGGCTTCCAGCTCCGCAATTTCGCGGCGCAGCTCCTCCTGTTCCTTCTCGAGTTCGATCCGTGAGTACTTGGTCAGCTGCCGCAGCCGCAGTTCCAGGATGTAGTTGGACTGGATTTCGGTGAGGTCGTAGATGGACATCAGCCGTTCGCGGGCTGCGGCCACCTCGTCCGAGGAGCGGATGATCTGGATGACCTCGTCAATGTCAACGATGGCGATCAGGAGGCCCTCCACCAGGTGCAGGCGGTCCTTTTTCTTGCCCAGCCGGAAGGCGGTGCGCCGGCGGACCACGTCGATCCGGTGGCCGACGTAGACAGAGAGCAGGTCCACCAGCCCGAGGGTCTGCGGCTGGCCGTCCACCAGCGTCACGTTGTTGATGCCGAACGAGTCTTCCATGGGGGAGTAGCGGTATAGCTGCTGGAGGACAGCGTTCGGGTTGAACCCGTTTTTCAGCTCGATGACCAGGCGCAGGCCGTGTTTGCGGTCCGTGAGGTCCACGATGTCGCTGATGCCGGTCAGCTTCTTGGCGTTGACCGCGTCCTTGATCTTCTCGATCACCTTTTCCGGACCCACCATGTACGGCAGTTCGGTGACCACCAGGCCGGTCCGCCGGGCGGAGAGCTGTTCGATCTCCACTTTGGCGCGGGTTTTGAAGGATCCGCGCCCGGTGGCGTACGCGTCACGGATGCCGTCCAGGCCCACGATGCGGCCGCCGGTCGGCAGGTCAGGCCCGGGGACAAAACGCATCAGGTCATCCAGAGTGGCGTCCGGGTTTGCGATCAGGTGCCTGGCAGCGGAGATGACCTCCACCAGGTTGTGCGGAGCCATGTTGGTGGCCATGCCCACGGCGATGCCGGTGGCACCGTTGACCAGCAGGTTCGGGAACGCCGCCGGCAGCACGTCCGGCTGGGTGAGCTGGTTGTCATAGTTGGGGACAAAGTCCACCACGTCCTCGTCCAGGTGGTCCGTGAGCGTCAACGCCGCCGCCGCCAGCCTGGCCTCCGTATAGCGGGGAGCAGCCGGGCCGTCATCGAGGGAGCCGAAGTTGCCGTGGCCGTCGATCAGCGGCAAACGCAGCGAGAAGTCCTGGGCCATGCGCACCATGGCGTCATAAATGGCTGTGTCGCCGTGCGGGTGGAGTTTACCCATGACCTCGCCCACCACGCGCGCGCTCTTGACGTGGCCGCGGTCAGGCCGGAGGCCCATCTCGCTCATCATGTACAGGATCCGGCGCTGCACCGGCTTGAGGCCGTCCCTGGCGTCGGGCAGGGCCCGGGAGTAAATCACCGAATAGGCGTACTCGAGGAAGGAACCTTCCATCTCGGACGTGACATCGATGTCCACGATGTTCTCGACGTAATCCTGGGCGGCTGCCCCGGCTGGGGGTGGGCTTTGGCGGCGGGCCATATGGCTGGTGGATCCTTCTGGGTTACTGATGGTGCGCTGGCGGGCTGCAGTTTCCTGGCGCAGTTTTGTTGGCGCAGGGCCTGCGGCGTCCTTTTGTGGTTAGGCTAAGCCTATGGTGGATCAGCCCGGGGACGGCGAATATCCGGAACATTGGGAAGCCGATGTCGTGCTCAGGGACGGCGGCACAGCGCATCTGAGGCCAATCCATCCCAGTGATGCCGACGCCGTCCAGGCCTTCCATGCCGGGCAGTCGCAGAACTCAATCTACATGCGGTTCTTCACGTTCAAATCCCGGCTGTCCACTAAGGAGCTCAAACGCTTCACCGAAGTGGACTACAAGGACCGGGTGGCGCTGGTCATCACTTTCGGCGGCGAGATCCTGGGCATTGGCCGCTACGACCGGCTCGATGACCCGGCCGAGGCCGAGGTCGCCTTCAACATCGCCGACGCCCACCAGGGCAGGGGAATCGGATCGATCCTTCTCGAACACCTCGCCGCCGCCGCCCACGAAAACGGAATCCGCCGCTTCACCGCCGAAGTGCTGCCGGAAAACCGCAAGATGCTGATGGTTTTCGCTGATGCCGGCTACGACGTCAAACGCCATTTCGACGACGGCGTGGTCAGCCTGGAGTTCAACATCGGTCCCACGGAAAAATCGCGTGCCGTCATGGAGTCACGCGAGCACCGCGCCGAGGCGAGGAGCGTCCGGGACCTGCTGACGCCGTCGTCCATTGCGGTCATCGGCGCGAGCCGCAAGTGGGGGACCGTAGGCCACCAACTACTCGAACACATCATTGAGGGCGGCTTCCCCGGACCCGTGTACGCCATCAACCCCGAGGCGCTGGAACTGGCCGGAATGATGTCGTTCGGCAGGCTGTCCGAGGTCCCGGAGCCGGTCCAGCTCGCGGTCATCGCCGTTCCCTACACCGAAGTGCCCGGCGTGGTGGATGACTGCGCCGCGGCCGGGGTCAAAGGGCTGGTGATTGCCTCCGCCGGGTTCGCGGACGACGGCGAACGGGGCCTGCTGCGCCAGCGGGACCTCGTCCGGAAAGCGCGGGCGAACGGCATGCGGGTCATCGGGCCGTCCTCGCTCGGGATCGTCAACACGCATCCGCAGGTTTCGCTCAACGCCTCAATGGCGCCGGAGATGCCGCGGCGCGGGGGCCTGGGGCTCTTCAGCCAGTCGGCGGCCATCGGGGTGTCCCTCTATGCGGCATCCAGCCGCCGCCGGCTGGGACTGTCCACGTTCCTCTCGGCCGGCAACAGGGCGGACGTGTCCGGCAACGACATGATGCAGTTCTGGGAAGACGACGCCGACACCACCGCCGTGGGCCTGTACCTGGAATCAATCGGCAACCCGCGCAAATTCTCCCGGATCGCCCGTCGCCTTGCCCGGTCCAAGCCGGTGGTGGTTGCCAAGTCCGAGACCATGGGCCTTCGGCTTCCGCCCGGCCACGCCGTCCGCACCACCCAGGCACCGGCGGGGGCACTGGACGCGATGATGCGGCAATCCGGCGTCATCCGGGTGGAGACCATTGAAGAGCTCATGGACGTCGCCCAGATCGTCGCAGGCCAGCCGCTGCCTGCCGGTCCGGGGCTGGCCATCTTCAGTAATTCCATGGCGTTGGGCAAGGTGGTGGCAGACAGCGCCGAAGCCCACGGGCTGGCCGTCCACGGAATCGTCACCGACGTTGATCTCGACGCCGGGATGTCCCTTGCGCTGCCGGCGCTCCGCCGCAGCCTCCAGGAAACGCTCGCGTCCGACGCCGTCCACGCAGTGGTGGCGGCACTGCTGCCGGTCCGCGGCCTGACGGTGGAAAGCATCGCGGGGGTGCTGGCCGAGTGCTCCGCGGCGGCAGGCAAGCCGGTCGTGGCCGCCTTCACGGGGATCCTTGATGCCTCCGTTTACGTGGAGGGGATGGTGGGCAGCGAGGCGCAGACCGTACCGTGCTTCTCCAACCCGGGCGCGGCCGTGGCGGCGCTCGCCGCCGTCGTGCGCTATTCCGAGTGGCTCGCCCGGGACCCGGGCCAATTTGTGGAGCCCGCCGGCTGCGATCCGGAAGCCGCGGACATGCTCCTGGATCAGTTGCTTCAGGATGTCCAGGGCGCCGAACTCAAAGCCCTGGACGCCGCGTCCACGGCCGCACTGCTGGCGCACTACGGCATCCCGGTGCTGCCGTCCGCCGGGTTCGGGTCGGAGGATGAAGCAGTCGCCGCCGCGGACCGGCTGGGCTGGCCGGTTGCCTTAAAAACCACCGACCCGGCGCTCCGGCACCGCCTGGACCTGGGCGGTGTGCGGCTGGACATCGAGGATGCAGACTCGCTGCGCCGGACCATCGCGCAGATGCGCCGGTCGCTGGCCCCGTACGGTTCGCGGTCCCTGGAGGTGCAGGCCATGGCTCCCGTGGGGCAGGCCTGCACGTTCCGGGCCATCGAGGACCCGCTGCTGGGGCCCGTGATCTCCTTCGGCCTGGCCGGGGACGCCGTCAACCTGCTCGATGACTGGGCGCACCGGGTTCCGCCGCTGTCCGCCGCCGACGTCGAGGAGTTCGTCCGGGCGCCCCGGGCCGCCCGCAAGCTGCTGGGCTACCAGGGCCTGCCGCCCGTGGACATGGATGCGCTTGAGGACCTCGCCGGGCGGCTGGCGTGGATGAAGGACAACCATCCCGAGATAGCCCTGGTCGAGTTCAACCCGGTCCTCTGCGGTGCCCGGGGGCTGTCGCTGCTGGCCGCCGAAATCCGGATCGGCAACCCTGCCCGGCGCACCGACAGCGCCCGGCGGGCCATGCTGGGCTGAGCGCGGTTAGCATGTCCCCGGCGGATCTGTGAAAATGGGGGGCATGAGCTCACAGCCTTCCCCGTCGACGCCATCCACGCCCGGCAATGACAACCAGGCACCCCGACCCCACAGCTCACACAGCCACACGCCGCAGGCCCTGAGCCTGGACGACGCACTCCAGAAGGCCGGTTTCTACCCGCTCCTGGTGGCCGACGTTGTTGACGACGCGTTGGACGGCCGCGAATGCGTGGCCCATCTGGTGCATCTGGAAACCCATTTTGACCGGGCCGAGGTCCGCCGCCACATCACGGTGCTGGTCCTTACCTCGGACATGCTGGTGATCACCCACGTGGACGACCAGCAACTCGATGAGGCCGGCGAGCAGATCGTCGCCCAGATCTCCACCGAGTCTGTGCCGGTGGCCCAGATCCGCTCCGTTGTCCTGAGCTACATGTATTCCCAGCCGCAAAACTACAAGCCCTCGGATCCGGTGCGGGAAGTCACCCTGGCCATTGCCTGGTCCGGCGGCCAGCGCCTGGACATGGGGCCCGCGAGCTGCGGGGATCCGCAGTGCGAGGCCGATCACGGCTACAGCGGCACCATCGCCCAGGAAGACATTGTCCTGCGGATCAGCGCCGAAGCGGACGGCTCCCAGGCTGTCCAGGACGCCAAACTCTTTGCCCGCGCCCTGAGGGCCGTCAACACCGGGTCCACCGCCCCGCTGCTGCACGCCGGCCAGACCCTGCAGCCGCGCCCCCGGACCGGCGTGTTCGGAAACAGGCTCAGCCGCGGGCACCAGCGCTGAGATGCCGGAACACGCAAGAACAGCACTTTCTGCTGCCCGCCCCGCCGGCGGCACCCACCCGCTGGACGTGCCCCCGGCTCCTGCCTTCGGCCGGCGGTCCGTTGCCGAGGTCCTGACCAGCGCGGCCGCAAGCCTGGGCGTGGAAGGATTCACCAACACCCTGGGCCTGCCGGGGGCCTCGCGCGTGTGTGTGGTCCTGGCGGACGGGCTGGGCCGGAACCTGCTCAAGCAAAAGTCCGCGCACACCCCGTTCCTGCGTTCCGTCATGCAATCCGGGCAGGGCGAGGTGCCGGTCTGGCTGGACTCCACCTTTCCCTCGACCACTGCGGCGGCCCTGGCGACCTTCGGCACCGGACTCCCGCCCGGCCAGCACGGCATGGTGGGCTATGACGTCCTGGACCCTGCACAGGACAAAGTGGTCAACATGCTGGGCAACTGGGATGCCAACGTGGACCCGCTCGCCTGGCAGCCGCACCCCACCGTGTTCGAACGGGCAGCCGGATCAGTCACGGTGACAACGGTCAGCCTGCCGCAGTTCGGCAACTCGCCAATGACCCAGGCAGCCCTCCGCGGCGGGAACTTCGTCTCAGCGGTCACTTCCCACGCCCGCACGGCTGCCGCCGCCGAGGCCATGGCCGCTGCCGGGCCCGCGCTGATGTATTTCTACGTCAACGAACTGGATAAGGCGGGTCACCGGTACGGCTGCCAGTCCGAGCAGTGGGAACACCAGCTCGAAGAGCTCGACGCCACGGTCAGGCGGCTCAGCGCCTCCCTGCCTGCCGGGACAACCATCCTGCTCACCGCGGACCACGGCATGCTGGACGTGCCCGAGCCGCAGCGGATCGACTACGCGGCGGACCCGGCCCTGATTGAGGGCGTGCGTCATACTGCGGGGGAACCGCGCATGGTGCACCTCTACCTTGACGATCCTGCCGATCATGCGGCCCGTGAACGCCTGCTGACGGCCTGGCGTGCCCGCTTCGGCGCCCGGGTCTGGGCATTCAGCCGGGAGGACGCCATGACGGCCGGGCTGTTCGGATCCGTGCGTCCGGCCGTCGGGCCCCGGATCGGTGACGTTATGATCGCCGCCCGGGACGCCCTGGCGCTTTACGACACCCGCCGGGTTCGGCCCGCCGCGATGGAGGTGGTGGGCCAGCACGGTTCGCTGACCAAGGCCGAACGCGAAGTTCCGCTCCTCTGCTTCCCCGCAGAAGGCAAAACGCGGCGGGGCTGAGGCTAGTCCCGCTTGGTTCCGAAGACGATCTCGTCCCAGCTGGGAACGGTTGAGCGTTTCGGCTTTGCCGGCTGCCGTTCGGGCAGTTCGGAATCCTGGTGCCTGCCGGATGCGGGTTCATCGCTGCCGGCTGCGTAGGCTGCCCGCCGTGGTCCGCCACCCAGGAGCTCGTCCAGTCCCGCACCCGGTGTGCCCTTCCCGGATTCCCCGGGCGCTTCCGACGCCGGGACAACCGGACCCACCGGACGCAGCTGGGATGCCGCGATGGTGATTTCGCGCGTCTCGGTGCTGACGCCGTCGTGCAGTTTCAGGATGTCGTCTTCATCCCCGGCATCACGGTGCGGCGGAATAATGCTCAGGCGCGAGAGCATGGACGGACGGCCGTCCCGCCGGCGGGCCAGGGGATCCACATCGGCAGCCGGTGCCGTGGTGTCAGTCGCCGCCGCCTCTGCGTGCGGGTCATCCTGCCCGGTGTCCTGACGGGCGCCCTGCTCGGGGACAACCTCCGACGGACGCGGGTGTGCCGCGGGCACGCCGTGGGTCAGCAGCAATGCCAGGGCGTCGTCAGCGTCTTCGTCCACGCCAAGGCGCTGGCCCCGGCGGGAACGGAGCATGTCCAGGAGCCCGTCGGATTCCTTGGCCTGCACAATGGGGTGCGGACCGGTGGCGTTGCGGGCGGCGGCTTCGGCGTCGGTTTCGAAATCGAAAGGCCTGTCGGAGACTGCCGTCAGCCGGCGTGCCGGGACGGGGCCATCCAGCGGTTCGAGTTCGCTGAGCTGCTGGGCCCAGCGGTTGGCGTTCTGAAGTGATTTACGGCCGGGGCTGAAGGTCCACAGTGCCGGCGGTTCTTCACCGATGCCGGCCTGGCCGGCACGCTGCGGTTCGAAGCGGGCCGCCACCGTCCAGTTGCCGTCCTGGCGCCGCCAGGAATCCCATTCCACCGTGGACGGTTCAATGCCGTGTGCGGACAGGCGGTGGCTCACCATCTCACCAAGGGTGGCCGGGTTGTCCCCGAAAATGGAGCGGTAGGCGTCGTGGCCCGGAGAGGGCGAAGCCACCTCCACCTTGCGTGCCTGCTGGGCCACGTATTCCCGTTCGGCGAGGACCGGGCCCTCGTACCGCTCCACCTTGGCCAGCGGCAGCCCGGAAAGCTCAGCCACGTCCGCGGCGGTGGCACCGCTGCGGATGCGTGCCTGAATGTCCCGCGGGGACATGGCAATGGGCGCCGCTGCTGTTGCGGCTTTCACTGACGGCCGGCTGGCCGCCCGCAGTGCCTCATCGATCGGCAGCTGGAACATCTCGCCGCCGGCACCGCTCAACAGGAGATGCTCCCCGTCGTCGTGTACGCCTACAAGCCGTAGATCCTGCATGCAAATCCTCCACCCTGGCATTACTATCAATCGAAACTCTGCCACTGCCGGGCACTGTTTTCGGTTAGGAGCAAGGGCGCGCCGCGATATTCCGGGACTTTCGCGTGCCGGGCACAAACCGGAGGTGCGCTGCGTTATCAACGGTGTTACCCGCTGACGTGAAAGGAATGGAGTTGAGCGGAGATGGCCACCGACTACGATGCGCCGCGCAAATCTGAGGAAGAGCTCGGTGAGGATTCGCTGCAGGAGCTGAAATCCCGGCGGACCGAGAAGCCGGCGGCGGTGGTGGAGGAAGACGAAAACGACCTCGCTGCGGGTTACGAGCTTCCCGGTGCTGACCTGTCCGGCGAGGAGTTGCTGGTGCAGGTGGTCCCGCCGCAGCCGGACGAGTTCACGTGTTCCTCGTGCTTCCTGGTCCGCCACCGCTCCCAGATCGCCCGTGAAAAGGACGGCCACTTCTACTGTGCGGAATGCGAAAGCTGAGCCCCGTTGACCCCGGGCCCGGGCCCTACTTTGCCGAGAGCGCTGCGGTGAGTTCAGCGGGCCGGCGCGAGGATGTCAGCCAGTAGGGCGTCCGGTCGGACGGGTCGGTGATTTCGATCCGCACCACGGGATCGATCCAGCCCCGGATGCAGAGGTAGGCGAGTCCGTTAAGCTGTGTGCCGCGTTGAGCCGTGGCTTCCTTTCCGCTGAAAGCCTCCACGGCGCCCACGAAGCGGCGCTCGATGGTGGCACGGCCCACAGTCAGTGTTTCCCCGGTGACCATGATGGTGGGGGTTGAAACCACCAGCAGGACGGCGATGATGATGAACAGCACTACTGCAGCGATGTAGCCCGTTGCCAGGCTGATGGGGGCGAAGACCAGGATGCCGGCCGCGGATATCCCTGCCGAGATGATCCAGATCCAGACGTTGGGCCACAGCCTCTCCCGGAATACTGCCGGGGCGCCGGCGGAGGGGGTGTTGGGGACAGGTGCGGCTGAACTGGATTCGGGCATGCCCTCAGCTTTCCATCTTTGGCCGGCTAATTCATCTTGGTGTTCTGCAGGAGCCACCCTGCGTCTAGGAAGGAACGGCGGCCGGGCGTTAGAGTGAGTGACTGTGACTGACGAACTCGCCACTGTTGAAACGGCACCTGACACTGTTGGCTCCGGCTCTGCGCCGGACACGGCCGGCTTCGGAGCCCCCACCCTGCAGGTCCAGCTGAAAATGCTCGACGCCGGCCTGGAAGCGCCGTCGTACGCCCACCCCGGCGACGCCGGTGCGGACCTCCGGGCCAGGGAAGATGTGGTGCTGCAGCCGGGCGAGCGGAAACTGGTGCCGACGGGAGTGTCCATCGCCCTCCCGGACGGCTTTGTGGCCCTGATCCACCCCCGGTCCGGCCTCGCCACGAAGCACGGGCTGACCATCGTCAACGCTCCCGGCACCGTGGATGCGGGTTACCGCGGAGAAATCTCCGTGACCTTGCTGAACACCGATACGCGCGAGGCCATCGAACTGCGCCGCGGCGATAGAATTGCACAGATGGTCATTCAGCGCGTCGAATACGCACAGTTTGTCCCGGTCAACGAATTGAGTGAATCCGTTCGGGGCGCCGGCGGGTTCGGTTCCACCGGCGGTTTCACGCCCCGCAGCACCTGAAGCCAGCCCCCTGCATTGAACCTGCGGGGACAATCGGGCGGCGCGGGGGCTGCAGCGGCGGCATGGAAATCGGCGGGACCCCCGGGCCCGGCCGGGCACTTACACAACTAAGGAGACAAACCCATGGTTTTTGGGCTCGGCAGGAAATCCAAGAAAGAGCAGGACGCCGAACCGGCCGAATCCTCCGCGTCAGCGGAATCAACGGATTCCACCCGGGCAGCGTCGGGGGACCCGGGCCTGCGGGCCAACGGCCCCTTCGACGTAGCCGAGATCGACAGCCGGGACGGCTACGTTGACCTCGGTGCCCTGCTCATCGCCCCGAGCGAGGGATTGCAGCTCCGGCTCGAGGTCGAAGAAGCCACCCAGCGTGTGGTGGCCGTGACCATGGACCTGAACGGCTCCAGCTTGCAGCTGCAGGCTTTCGCCGCCCCCAAAACCGAGGGGCTATGGGACGAAATACGCGAGCAGATCGGCCAGTCCGTGGGGAGCCAGGGCGGCCAGGTGGAAGAAGTGCAGGGTACGTTCGGCACAGAGCTGATCGCCAAGCTGCCCGCCGGTGCTGCGGACGGAAGCCAGGGATACCGGGTGGCCCGGTTCATCGGTGTGGACGGACCCCGCTGGTTCCTGCGCGGCGTCCTGGGCGGGGAAGCGGCTCTGGAGCGTGAGGCCGCCGCTGAGCTGGAAGCCCTGTTCCGCCGCATTGTGGTGATCCGTGGTGACAGCCCCATGCCGCCACGGGACCTGCTGCAACTCCGCCTGCCCAAGGACGCCACCGCCACTCCGCCTCCTTCCGCCCCTGAACTTCAAGAGCCCGAGCGCGGTCCGGAAATTACCCAGATTGGCTGATTCCCAGCACGTGGCCCCGGGCCGGCAGCCGCACGCCGAAGTAACCGTCAGCGGCCTCCCGGAAAGGGGCCGGGTGCTGTGCCACGGGTTCATTGAATCGGTAACTTTTCTGCCGACCAATCAAAACCCGGCGTTTACGGCCATCATCACCGACCTTGACGAGCAGCGCGCCGGCGTCAGCATCGGTCACGGAAGCGAAAAGCGCCTCCGCATCGTCTGGCTGGGCCGCCGGAGAGTGCCGGGGATCGAAGCCGGGACGGAAGTCCGCGTCGAAGGCATGCTGACCCAAAGCCATGGCCTGCCCACCATTTTCAATCCGCGCTACGAAATCATCTCCCGCCAGGAGCACGAATGACCCCGTCCCAGCTGCCCGAGCCGTCCTCCGGACCGGAACGTTCCAACCCGGAGCAGGCCGGTCCCGGGGCGTCCCGCCCGGACCCCTCGCCCATGGCGGGCCTGGCTGGGGATTATGCCGCCAAGGCCGGGCTGCACCGCACCCATGACGGGCAGATTGACGTCCTCAAGAGTGCGGGCGGCATCCAGGGCATCGCCGAGAGCGTCGTCCCCGGCCTGGTTTTCCTTGTGGCCTTCACCATCACCCGGGACCTCACCCTGTCGCTGGCGGGTGCGCTGGCATCCGCCGCTGCCTTTACCGTGGCCCGCCTCATCCAGCGGCGCCCGCTGACCCAGGCGCTGGCCGGGGTTGTGGGCGTGGGTATCTCGGCGTGGCTGGCCAACACCACGGGAAAGGCAGAGGACTTTTATCTTCCCGGCTTTTTCACCAACGCCGCCTACATCGTGGCGATGGTCATCTCCATCGCCATCAAGTGGCCGCTGGCTGGCCTGCTGTTTGGGTTCATCCGTAACGAAGGCCTTGAGTGGCGCAAGGATCCGGCCCGGGTCAAGGCGTACCGGCTGGGCACCTGGATCATCGTGGCGGTCCTGGTGCTTCGGCTGATAGTCCAGGTACCGCTGTACCTGATGGGGGCGGACGGGCTGGCCGCCCTCGCCACCACGCGCCTGATCATGGCAGCACCGCTGTATATCCTCGGCGTCTGGATCGCCTGGCTGGTCACCCGCCCGGCGCCGGCCGGTGCCGGCGATCAGCCGTCGAAACCGTCGTCCTCAGGAGCCTGAGCTCCGGCCGGCAGCACGGCTTCCGGCTCATGGACCACGGTTTCGCCAGATTCGGGGGACAGCAGTGCGCGGAGTTCGTCCTCCGCGGCGATGGTGGTGACGAAGAACAGTTCATCCCCGCCGTCGATGACGTCGTCGCGGCTGGGCGTGATGGGTGCGTGGTCACGCAGGATAGCCACCAGGGTGGCGTCCTCGGGCCAGGTGATGTCGCCAACTGTCAGTCCGATGACGTGGGAATCGTGCGGCACCGTGAATTCCACGAGTGAGGAAACCCCGGTCTGCAGGGTCAGCAGCCTGACCAGGTCACCGATTTCCACAGCCTCTTCCACCAGCGCCGTCATCAGCTGGGGAGTGTTCACGGCTACGTCCACGCCCCAGGAATCGTTGAACATCCAGTCGTTCTTCGGGTTGTTGACCCGGCCCACCGTGCGGCCCACGCCGAATTCGGTTTTGGCCAGCAGCGAGACCACCAGGTTGACCTTATCGTCCCCGGTGGCGGAGACCACGACGTCGGCGTCCTCCACTTTTGCCCCCTGCAGGGTGCTGAGCTCGCAGGCATCGCCCACCAGCCAGTGCGCGCCTCGCAGCCCGCTGCGGCCGATGACCTCTGGCTTGAGATCGATCAGCAGGATGTCGTGTTTGTGTGCCAGCAGTTCCCTGGCGATCGATGACCCGACACTGCCGGCACCGACGATGACAACTTTCACTACAACTCCTTGACAGGTGCTTTGGCCAGGATCTGGGCGACCTGGGAACTTCGGTCCACCGGCAGCATGGCATGCACGGTGTCGCCGTCCTGGTAGAGGGTGCCGGACTCAGGCAGGATGCCTTCGCCGAACCTGGTGAGGTAGGCCACCCGGATGCCGGCAGCCTTCTCAACTGCGGCGATCCGCTGGCCGATCCAGCCGGCGTCGAGATCCACCTCGGTAAGCACCAGCCGGCCGGAAGGCTCACGGAAATCCCCGGCGATGTGCTGCTCGGGCAGGATACGGCGCAGCACCTGGTCAGCGCTCCAGCGCACTGCCGCGACCGTGGGAATGCCAAGCCGCTGGTAGATCTCCGCCCGGCCGGGGTCATAGATCCTGGCCACCACATGGGGAACGTGGAACGTCTCGCGCGCCACCCGGGTTGCCAGGATGTTGGAGTTGTCCCCGCTGGACACGGCCGCGAAGGCGTAGGCCTCGGCAACTCCGGCCTGCTGGAGGGTGTCCCGGTCAAAACCCACACCGGTGACTTTGCGCCCGGTGAAGCCCTGCCGAAGCCGGCGGAACGCCCGGTCGTCCTGGTCGATGATGGCGACGGAATGGCCTGCATCCTCCAGCGTGTGCGCCAGGGTGGCCCCCACCCGGCCACATCCCATGATCACGAAATGCGCCACCGTGTTTCCTTACCTTCCGTCGGCTGTTACTGCTGCAAGAACTCTACCGGCACCCCGGGTTCGGCAGCCGCTTCGACGCCGTCATGACATGCGCCGCGAATACGACTAGCTTTGTGGAGTGCTGACAATATTGAATGCCGTAAAACGGGTGCTGGTGGGCAGGCCCTTCAGGAATGACAGGCTGGCCCACACCCTGCTGCCCAAACGGATAGCACTTCCGGTGTTCGCCTCCGATGCCCTGTCCTCGGTGGCGTACGCGCCGGACGAGATCCTGCTGACCCTGGCCCTTGCCGGCGTCAGTGCCGTTGCCATTTCGCCCTGGGTGGGCCTGGCAGTCATGGTGGTGCTGCTGACAGTGGTGGCCTCATACCGCCAGAACGTGCATGCCTACCCGTCCGGTGGCGGGGACTACGAAATCGCCAACGAAAACCTTGGCAAGTACGCCGGCCTCACGGTGGCGTCCGCCCTGCTGGTGGACTACGTCCTGACCGTGTCGGTCTCGATGTCCTCCGCCGCCGCCTACCTCATCACCGCCGTGCCCGCCCTGCACGGGGAACAGGCGCTCATCGCCACCATCGGCGTGATCATCCTCGCACTCGTCAACCTGCGCGGCATCAAGGAGGCCGGCAGCGTCTTTGCCGTCCCCACCTACATCTTCATGGCCTCCATCCTCGGCATGACAGCAGTGGGCGTCTTCCAGGCCGCTACCGGCCAGCTGGGCGAGGCGCCCTCGGCCAACTTCGAGATCATCCCCGCGCCCGGCTTCGACGAAGGGCTGGTGGGCCTGGCCGGCGCCTTCCTGCTCCTGCGGGCCTTCTCGTCCGGCGCCGCCGCACTGACCGGTGTCGAAGCCATCAGCAACGGCGTGCCCAACTTCAAAGTGCCCAAGAGCAAGAACGCTGCCACCACCCTGCTGCTGCTTGGTACGATCGGCGCCGCCATGCTGGCAGGCATCATCTACCTCGCCAACGCCACCAGGGTCCACATTGTGCTTGACCCGGCCACCGAGTTCCTCCTCAACGGCCTGCCGCTGCCCGAAGGCTATATCCAGAGCCCGGCCATCAGCCAGATTGCGCAGACCATCTTCGGCCCCGGGTCCATTCCGTTCTACATCGTGGTGGCTGCGACCGGCGTGATCCTGGTGTTTGCCTCCAACACCGCCTTTAACGGCTTCCCGGTCCTTGGCTCCATCCTCGCCCAGGACGGCTACCTGCCGCGCCAGCTGCGGACCAGGGGCGACCGCCTGGCCTTCAGCAACGGCGTCCTGGCGCTGGCCGCCGGTGCCCTGGTGCTGATCATTTCCTTCAATGCCGATGTCACCAAACTGATTCAGCTCTACATTGTGGGTGTCTTCATTTCCTTCACGCTGAGCCAGCTGGGCATGATCCGGCATTGGGGGAGGCACCTCAAGCTCGCCAAGGACAAAGCAGTCCGGCGCAAGATGATGAAGTCCCGCACCATCAACACCATCGGCTTCGGCATGACCGGACTGGTGCTGGTGATCGTGCTGATCACCAAGTTTGAACAGGGCGCGTGGATCGCCCTGCTGGCCATGTTCTTTCTGTTCCTGATCATGTGGAGCATCCGGGCGCACTATGACAACGTGGCCAAGGAACTGGCCGTGGATGAGGACTCCTCACCGCGCGCCCTGCCGTCCCGGGTCCACGCCGTGCTGCTGGTCTCGCACGTGCGCAAGCCTGTGCTCCGCGCCCTGGCGTACGCCCGGGCGTCGCGGCCTTCACGGCTTGATGCCATTACCGTGGATATCAACGCCGAGGAAACAGCGCACACCGTGGCTGACTGGGAAAAGCTGGAGATCCCCGTGCCGCTCACGGTCCTGGCGAGCCCCTACCGCGAGACCATCACGCCCATCATGGAATACGTCAAGAACATGCGCCGTGACTCGCCCCGCGACCTGGTGGTGGTGTACATCCCCGAATACGTGGTGGGTAAGTGGTGGGAGCAACTGGTCCATAACCAGACAGCACTGCGTATCAAGACCCGGCTGCACTTCGAACCCGGCGTGATGGTGGCCAGTGTCCCGTGGCAGCTTAAATCGTCCGAAGAAGCAAAGAACCTGCAGGATATCCAATGACCCCCCAGCCCCACAGCACCGCCGCCACCGCACCCGCCCCGGACGCCGCCGTCGAACTGGTGCTCGACGTTGGCCCGGTGGCCCACGGCGGGCACTGCGTGGCCCGGCACGAGGGCCGGGTGATCTTTGTCCGGCACGGGATTCCCGGTGAAAAAGTCCGTGTACGGCTCACCGACGCGGAGGAGTCAGCCAAATTCTGGCGCGCCGACGTGGTGGAGGTCCTGGCCGCCTCCCCGGACCGCGTGGATCACTTCTGGCATGCGGCGGACTCATCCCGTTCCTGGCAGCACGGGCACCCTCCGGTGGGCGGTGCCGAATTCGGCCACATCTCCCTGGCACGCCAGCGGGGGCTTAAATCGGCGGTACTCGCCGAACAACTCAAGCGCCTTGCCGGCGTCGAAAGCGTGCCCGGTCTTGCCGACCTGGCGAACGTTGTGGAGGAAGTGCGGGGGAGTGCCCCCGGCGCGGAGTCCGGGGCAGACGAAACATACGACGCCGGCACCGGGCTGGGGTGGCGCACGCGCGTTGGCTTCTCCGTCACCGCCGCCGGAAAACTTGGCATGCATGCGCACCGTTCGGACTCCATCGTTGCCGTCCGGGAGATGCCGCTGGCTTCCGAACGGATTAACCGGTTGCGGCTGTGGGAGCACGACTTCCAGGGCATCGAGCGCGTGGAGGTTGCGGCGCCGTCGAACGGCTCCCGCCCCCTGGTGCTGCTTGCCCCCGCGCCGGGAACCAGCCCCAAGCGGCTCAACGCCGTCGCGGCCCGGCTACCCGACGACGTCTCCGTAGCCGCGTTCGATCCCCTCACCGAAGAAGTCCGGCAACTCCGCGGCCGCACCTGGGTCCAGGAGTCCGCAGCCGGGCACGAATACCGGGTCACGGGAGCGGGTTTCTGGCAGATCCACCGCGACGCGCCCGGAACACTTGTGGGCGCTGTCACAGAATTCCTCCACGGCGGCGGCTTCCTGGGGCCCGGATCCGTGGTGGCTGACCTCTACGCGGGAGCCGGGCTTTTCACGGCACCGCTGGCCGATGCCGTGGGCGAGACCGGCTCTGTTCTCTCGGTGGAAGGCGCGCCGGGAACCAGCCGGGACGCCCGAAAGAACCTGCACGGTGCCCCGCAGGTGGAAATCGTGCAGGGCAGGGTAGAGCGGATCCTCCGCCAGAAACCGCGGAATTTCGATGCCCTGGTGCTGGACCCGCCCCGGGCCGGGGCAGGCAAGGCGGTCGTCAGTCAGTTGGTGGCCGCCGGACCCCGGGCGGTTGCCTACGTTTCCTGCGATCCGGCATCGTTTGCCCGGGACGTTGGGTACTTCCAACAATCGGGATGGTCACTGGCCGGCCTGCGTGCGTTTGACCTGTATCCCCACACGCACCACCTGGAGACGGTCGCCCTGCTGACGCCGGCCCCGTGATGCTACTAGGATGGCGGTAGTAATCCCACGTCGCGCACCGTAAACACGGTTGAGTATTCACGGCTGACCTCCTGCAACTTTGTGGCCAGCACTAATTAGGCCTGCCTAACTAGCAAGCGGTCTACCGCGCGACAAAGATGAAACTGTTGCGAGAGGAGTCCTGCGATGAGCACAGTGGACAGCTTCGGTTCAAAAGGCAAACTTAATGTAGCCGGAACCGAATACGAAATTTTCCGGTTGAACTCCGTTGAAGGTGCAGAAAACCTTCCGTTCAGCCTCAAGGTATTGCTTGAAAACCTGTTGAGGACCGAGGACGGCGCGAACATCACTGCCGATCACGTGCGTGCCTTGGCCGGGTGGGATCCCAATGCCCAGCCCGATACAGAAATCCAGTTCACGCCTGCCCGCGTGATCATGCAGGACTTCACCGGCGTCCCCTGCGTGGTGGACCTGGCGACCATGCGTGAAGCGGTCAAGGAACTCGGCGGTGACCCCAAGCGGGTCAACCCGTTGGCTCCTGCGGAAATGGTCATCGACCACTCCGTTCAGATCGACGCCTTCGGTAACTCCGGCGCACTGGAGCGCAACATGGAGATCGAATACCAGCGCAACGGCGAGCGTTACCAGTTCCTTCGCTGGGGCCAGACGGCGTTCGATGACTTCAAGGTAGTTCCCCCGGGAACCGGCATTGTGCACCAGGTCAACATCGAGTACCTGGCACGCACCGTCATGACCCGCGAAGTTGACGGGGTTCTCCGGGCCTACCCGGACACCTGCGTCGGCACCGACTCGCACACCACCATGGTCAACGGCCTGGGTGTCCTGGGCTGGGGCGTTGGCGGCATCGAAGCCGAAGCGGCCATGCTGGGCCAGCCGGTCTCCATGCTCATCCCGCGCGTGGTGGGCTTCAAGCTGACCGGGTCCATCCCCGCCGGCGCCACCGCCACGGACGTGGTGCTGACCATCACCGAGCAGCTGCGCAAGCACGGCGTGGTGGGCAAGTTCGTGGAATTCTACGGCGAAGGTGTCGCGGCTGTGCCGCTGGCCAACCGCGCCACCATCGGCAACATGAGCCCGGAATTCGGTTCCACGGCCGCAATGTTCCCGATCGACGACGTCACATTGGACTACCTGCGCCTCACCGGCCGCTCGGAAGAGAATGTTGCCCTCGTGGAGTCCTACGCGAAGGAACAGGGCCTCTGGCACGATCCTTCCAAGGAGATCAAGTTCTCCGAGTACCTGGAACTGGACCTGTCCACCGTTGTTCCGTCCATCTCCGGCCCGAAGCGTCCCCAGGACCGCATCGAGCTCACCGATGCCAAGGAGCAGTTCCGCAAGGACATCCACAACTACGTCGCCATCGAAGACGGCAGCGTGGACGAGTCCCTGGACGAATCGTTCCCGGCCTCGGACGCTCCGTCCTTCACGCACGCCGACTCCCACACCACGGAGACCACCCGTGTCCAGTCGGCAGCGAACGGCGCCAACGGGCGTCCCAGCAGCCCGGTGCACATCAAGACCGAAGACGGCCGCGAGTTCGAGCTGGACCACGGAGCGGTTTCGATCGCCTCCATCACCTCCTGCACGAACACGTCCAACCCGTCCGTGATGCTGGCCGCAGCCCTGCTGGCCCGCAACGCCGTGGACAAGGGCCTGATGTCCAAGCCGTGGGTCAAGACCTCCGTGGCTCCCGGTTCCAAGGTAGTCACCGACTACTACGAAAAGTCCGGCCTGACCCCGTACCTGGAGAAGCTTGGCTTCTACATCGTGGGCTACGGCTGCGCCACCTGCATCGGCAACTCCGGCCCGCTGGACGCTGAAATCTCCGAGGCCATCCAGGCCAACGACCTTTCCGTCACCGCAGTGCTCTCCGGTAACCGTAACTTCGAAGGCCGGATCAACCCGGACGTGAAGATGAACTACCTGGCCTCCCCGCCGCTGGTCATCGCCTACGCCCTGGCCGGTTCCATGGACTTCGACTTCGACACCGATTCCCTCGGCAAGGACGAAGCCGGCAACGATGTCTTCCTGAAGGACATCTGGCCGAACCCGGTTGAGGTCCAGAAGGTCATCGATTCCTCCATCGACAAGGACATGTTCGCCCGTGGCTACGAGGGCGTTTTCGACGGCGACGCACGCTGGAAGGCGCTCGACACGCCCGCCGGTGACACCTTCGCCTGGGATCCGAACTCCACCTATGTCCGGAAGCCCCCGTACTTCGAGGGCATGAAGGCCCAGCCGGAGCCCGTCCGGGACATCACCGGCGCCCGCGTGCTGCTGAAGCTCGGCGATTCGGTCACCACCGACCACATCTCCCCGGCCGGCTCCTTCAAGTCGGACACCCCCGCCGGCCAGTACCTGCTGGCCAACGGTGTGGAGCGCAAGGACTTCAACTCCTACGGCTCACGCCGTGGCAACCACGAAGTCATGATCCGCGGCACGTTCGCGAACATCCGCATCAAGAACCAGCTCCTGGACGGCGTGGAGGGCGGCTTCACCCGCGACTTCACCCAGGCCGACGGCCCGCAGGCCTACGTCTACGACGCCGCCCAGAACTACCAGGCAGCCGGCACCCCGCTGGTGGTCCTGGCGGGCAAGGAATACGGTTCCGGATCCTCCCGTGACTGGGCAGCGAAGGGTACGGCGCTCCTGGGCGTCAAGGCCGTCGTCGCCGAAAGCTACGAGCGCATCCACCGCTCCAACCTGATCGGCATGGGCGTCCTGCCCCTGCAGTTCCCGGCCGGCGAGACCGCGGCCACGCTGGGCCTGACCGGCACGGAAACCTTCTCGGTTGAGGGCGTCACCGCCCTGAACGAAGGCACCACGCCCAAGACCCTGAAGGTCACCGCCACCGCAGAAGACGGTACTGCCAAGTCCTTCGATGCGGTCCTGCGCATCGATACCCCGGGTGAAGCAGACTACTACCGCAACGGCGGCATCCTGCAGTACGTCCTGCGCCAGATCTCCGCTAACTAGCAGGTATCTGAACCACGCAGCATCCTCCCGAAGCCCCGGCCGGTCAGCGACCAGCCGGGGCTTCGGCTTTGCATTTCACCCAAGGCGTTAGAGTTAATAGGCACGTCTACCACCCGAAGGAGGGGTCATTTGGGAATCTTGGACACCATCCGGAAACCGCAGGACCTGAACGAGCTGTCCCAGGGGCAGCTCGAAGAGCTGGCTGATGAAGTCAGGAGTTTCCTCATATCCAATGTTTCCCAGACGGGTGGACACCTGGGCCCCAACCTCGGTGTGGTGGAACTGACGCTTGCCGTGCACCGCATCTTCGATTCGCCGCGGGACAGCATCGTGTTCGACACGGGCCATCAGTCCTATGTGCACAAGCTCCTGACCGGCCGACAGGACTTCAGCACCCTGCGTCAGCAGGGCGGCATGTCCGGTTACCCGTCCCGCGCCGAGTCGGAACACGACATCGTGGAAAGCTCGCACGCGTCCTCCTCACTCTCCTGGGCGGACGGCATTTCCCGCGCCCGGCAGCTGACCGGTGAAGGTGACCGCTACGTCGTCGCGATTGTTGGCGACGGTGCGCTGACCGGCGGCATGGCCTGGGAAGCCATCAACAACATCGCCGCGGACAAACGCCGCCGGGTGGTCATTGTGGTCAACGACAACGGCCGCTCCTACGCGCCCACGGTGGGCGGCTTCGCTGACTACCTGGCCTCACTGCGTCCCACCATCGACTCTTTCCGCGCGGCTCCCGCCTACGAGGGAACCCTGGACTGGTGGAAGAAGAAACTCCAGGACGGCGGCCCGGTGGGCCAGTTCACCTATAAGAGCCTGCATGCCATGAAAAAGGGCGTCAAGGACTGGTGGGCGCCCCAGGGGATGTTCGAGGACCTGGGCATGAAGTACATCGGCCCGGTGGACGGGCACAACCTCCAGGCCATGGAGCACGCGCTGTCCACGGCCCGGAACTATGCCGGACCCGTGATTGTCCATGCCATGACCGAGAAGGGCCACGGCTACGCGCCGGCCCGCGCCCATGAGGCAGACCAGTTCCATGCGGTGGGAATCATCGACCCCGAAACCGGTGAGCCCACGGGGGCTTCCGGCGCTCAGTCCTGGACCTCGGTTTTTGCCGATGAGATCGCCGCCATCGCCGATGAACGGCCGGACATCGTCGGGATCACCGGCGCCATGCTGATCCCGGTGGGCCTGCATAAGTTCGCAGCCAAGCATCCGGACCGCGTGATTGATGTCGGCATCGCCGAGCAGCACGCGCTGACATCCGCCGCCGGCATGGCGTTCGGCGGCCTCCACCCGGTGGTGGCTGTCTATGCCACCTTCCTGAACCGTGCCTTCGATCAGCTCCTGATGGATGTCGCCCTGCACAAGGCCGGGGTCACCATTGTGCTGGACCGCGCCGGTGTGACCGGCCCGGACGGAGCCAGCCACCACGGCATGTGGGACATGGCCATGGTCCAGATTGTGCCGGGGCTGCACCTTGCCGCGCCGCGCGATGCGTCGCGGCTCCGCGAGGAGCTCCGGGAAGCCGTGGCCATCGATGACGCGCCCACGGTGGTGCGTTTCTCCAAGGGCACCGTCGGCGCGGAAGTGGAAGCCATCGAACGCCTCAGCGACGGTGTGGACGTGCTGGCCCGCCGGCCCGCCGGCTCCACCGAAAACGACGTCCTGATTGTCAGCGTCGGAGCCATGTCCGAACTCGCGCTGGACGTCTCCAACCGGCTCGGCGCCCAGGGCATCAGCACCACCGTCGTTGACCCGCGCTGGGTGCTGCCCGTGCGCCGCTCCATCATCGCGCTGGCCTCCCACCACCGGCTGGTCATCTGCATCGAGGACGGCGTCAGGGCCGGCGGTGTCGGATCACGGATCCGCCAGGAAATGCGTGCCGCCGGGGTGGACACCGCCCTGAACGAGGTGGGACTTCCCGCCGAATTCCTGGACCACGGCACCAGGAGCCAGGTGCTGGAACGGGTAGGGCTGACCGCACAGCAGATAACGCACGACGTCGTCGCGCAGGTTTTGGGCACGAAAGTTCCGTTTGCGCGTCCCCTCCCGGGTCAGGAACACCCCACCACCGGCAGCCTCCCGATTCTGTGAGGGACGAAGATGCCCTGAAGTATCCCGGCCCTGCCGGGGAATACGGGCCGGTCACCCACAAAAGCACCACCAGGATTCCCGCCGGCCTCCAACCGGGCCAGCTGGTGGTGGCGCGGAACCGGAAATGGAACGGCAAGGCCCACTGGGTGGTTCCGGGACGGTACCTGGGGGAGGACCGGCACGGGTGGTGGATCTTCCAGGGAACCAACGAGTTCTGTTCGCGGCCCGGTGCTGCGTTCTACACCCGCTCCGATGCCGTGCTCCTGGTGCCGCGTTCCGGGGACTGGGTGGCCACCTTCTATGACTCCGCACACCCCAACGGGGTCCGGGTCTATGTTGACCTCGCAGTGGCCCACGAATGGACGGAAATCCGGCCGGCCGTCACGGAGTTCCATGTCATCGACATGGACCTGGACATCATCCGGATGGACGGACGCGGTGTGTTCATCGATGACCAGGACGAATTTGCCGAACACGCAGTCACCATGAACTATCCGGACCGCCTGGTGCAGGACATCCAGGCCGCCGCAGAAGAGCTTTATCAGGCCGTCAAGGCACAGCAGGCACCGTTCGACGGCTCAGACGTCGAATGGTTCACGAAGGGACGGTTATGAGCGGAATCATCAGGGTCTACAAACGGGACGACGAGGGAGTGCTGCACTTCCGCGAAGGCTGGTTCGACGAGGACTACAGCCAGTTCGTGATGAATTACGGCGTGGTGGGCCACCACAGCAGAACCGAAGAAACAGACGTTGCGGACGCCGCCGCGGTGGAGGGCCTGATGGACGCCTTCGCGGTCCAGTGCGCCGAAGACGGCTACGCCGAAATCCCGGACAAGGAGCAGTTCTGGGTAGTGGCGCAGTTCGCCCTCAAGACCAAAGACGGCACCGAACGGGACCGCTACCTCGAGGAAAAGGCCAAGGATGCGATCATCAGCCACCTGGCCTGGCGCGGCCTGGGAACCGTGGAGCGCTCCGAGTTCAGCGACTACAAGCTGAACATCTTCTGCCTCTGCCCGGACGTTAACAAGGCCGTGAACGCCATCAGGATCTGCTGCCGCGGCGAGGACCTGGACTTCACCAAGCTCAGCATCGGCGCCGCACCTTTTACCGAACCGGCCAACTTCAAGCTCAAGCATTCGGCGAAGCCCGCCAGCAGCTTCAGCATCTAGGGGAAAATCCATGACTGAATACCGTCGGCTGGGCAAGTCCGGGCTGTCAGTCTCCGTGGTGGGACTCGGCTGCAACAACCTTGGCCGCGCCAACACGGTGACCGAGACGCAGGCGGGGACTGACGCCGTCGTGCACGCGGCACTCGACGCCGGCGTGACACTGTTTGACGTCGCCGACAACTACGGCAAGGAGCCCGGCCTCAGCGAAACCATGCTGGGCAAGGCACTGGCCGGCCGGCGCGGGGATGCGGTGGTGGCCACCAAGTTCGGGATGGACATGCGCGGCGCCAACGGACCCGACTTTGGCGCCAGGGGCTCGCGCCGCTACATCGTGCGCGCGGCCGAAGCGTCGCTGCGCCGGCTGGGCACCGACTGGATCGACCTCTACCAGTTCCACACCCCGGACCCGCTGACGCCCATCGAGGAAACCCTGTCCGCCCTGGACGACCTCGTCAGCAGCGGCAAGGTCCGCTACATCGGGCATTCCAACCGTGCCGGCTGGCAGATCGCGGAGGCAGAATTTGTAGCCCGCGCCGCCGGGAGCACCCGGTTCATCTCCACCCAGAACCACTACAACCTCCTGGACCGGCGCGCCGAGCTGGAAGTCACGCCGGCGGCCGAAGCCTACGGCCTGGGCGTCCTGCCGTACTTCCCGCTGGCCAACGGGCTCCTCACCGGTAAGTACTCGCCGGACACGGCACCCGCAGGGTCCCGGCTCAGCCACACCCGAACCCACATGGTGCACGACGCCGACTGGGACCAGCTGCAGCGCTTCAGCGCCTTCGCCAAGGAACGCGGCCTCTCCGAGATCCAGGTGGCCTTCTCCTGGCTGGCGGCACAGCCTTCGGTCGGCAGCGTGATCGCCGGGGCCACCAGGCCCGAGCAGATCCGCCAGAACGCCGAAGCCGCGGCCTGGGTTCCTACTCCGGCCGAACTGGACGAACTGGACGTGATCTTCCCCAAGGTCCCCAAAGTGGCGCTCTTCTAAGGGGGAGCGGACATGACCAGGCTCCTGCTGGACGTTGACACCGGGATAGATGACGCCTTGGCGCTGGCCTACCTGGCTTCCCTGCCCGAGGTCGAGTTTGTGGCCGTCACAGCGTCCCCGGGGAATGTTGACGCCCACCAGGTGGCCCGAAACACCCTTGCCATGCTGGAGCTGTGCGGGCGCACCGGGGTGGAGGTGGCCATCGGCGCCGAAGCCCCGCTGGCCGTCCCGTTGGTGACCACGCCGGAAACCCACGGTCCGCAGGGTATTGGCTATGCCGAACTGCCTCCGCCCTCCGGCACGGTGTCACCCCGGCATGCCGCAGACCTGTGGGTGGAGGCGGCCCGGGCGAACCCGGGCGAGCTGACGGCCCTCATCACGGCGCCGCTGACGAACTTCGCGCTGGCTATCCGGCGCGAACCCCGGCTGCCCGAACTGCTGGGCAGGGTGGTGATCATGGGTGGCAGCTTCTACCACCAGGGGAACACCACCCCCACCGCCGAGTGGAACACCCACGTTGATCCGCAGGCGGCCAAGGAAGTCTACGCGGCCTACCGCGGCGTGCCCGTGAACCGGCTGCCCATCGTCTGTTCCCTGGATACCACGGAACGGATCGAGCTGAGGCCCGAACACGTGATGCGGCTAGCGGAGGCGGCCGGCTGCGCGGAGCGGGAGCTGGTTCTGCCCAAACAGCCCGAAGGGCTCAGGAGCACCGCGGACAGCCCGCTCGTACGGCACCTGTCGGACGCCCTGCGCTTCTACTTTGAGTTCCACCGGCTCTACGGGCAGGGCTACGTGGCGCACGTGCACGACTACTTCGCCGCAGGTGTGGCGGCCGGGACTCTCGACTACGCCACCCGGCTGGCCACCGTGGACGTCGAGGCTGACTCGGCCCTGCTGATGGGAACAACCGTCGCCGATTATCGGAACCTCTGGAAGCATCCGCCCAACGCCCGGATCGTGGCGGACAACAAACCGGAGCAAGCATTCGGCGAACTGATCCGGTCTGTCGGGGCCCTCGCAGCGCGGCTGCGCTGAACCGTCACTGTGCAGGAACCGGACCCTACAGCGCCGCGTTGTCCGGAACGTCCACGTCCAGAGCCAGCAGCGCGTTTTCCACCACCTCTGTCAGGGCCGGGTGGATCCAGTACGGCCCCCGGGCGAGGGAGGACACCGGCGTGTCCAGCGCGATCGCCTGGACCAGCGGCTGGATCAGGGTGGACGCCTCGTGGCCCATGATGTGGGCTCCCAGCAGCCGGCCCGTGGACTTCTCCGCAATCAGTTTGACGATCCCCTCGGAGTCCTCCATCGCCCAGCCGTACGCGGTGCTCCCGTACTCCTGCACGGCCACCACGATCTCTGAGTCGTCGGCGGCGTCACGCCGGGCCTGCTCCTCCGTCAGTCCGACGGCGGCCACCTGCGGATTGCTGAACACTGCAGCGGGAACGCCCTTGTAGTCGATGCCCCGCAGCCGGTCCGGGTGTTCGAGGTTGTGGGCCACCACGCGCGCTTCCCGATTGGCCACGTGCTTGAGCTGATACCGGTTGGCGATGTCACCGAGGGCGTAGACGCCCTCCAGCGGCTTGCCCTGCGAGAGGACCCGCAGCTGTCCGTCCACGGCCAGCGTCCCGTCAGCGTTCACGTCAAAGCCGGCGGCGCCGACGTCCAGCCGGTCCGTGTTCGGCACCCGTCCGGTGGCCATGAGCACAATGTCCGTTTCGAGGCGCAACTGCTTACCGCCGCCGTCGCCGAACACTGCTGTGACACGGCCGTCCCCGTTGTCCTCCACGCTGTGAAGCGAAAAATCGAGCTCCAGCTTCCAGCGGCGGCCGGCAGCCTCGGCGAACCGCCGGGAGATTTCCTCGTCATTGCCGCGGAGGAGCCGTTGGGAGCGGTTCACCTGGACCACCTCGGACCCGAACCCGTGGAAGATCGCGGCGAACTCGGCGGCGATGAAGCCGCCGCCCACCACCACAACGTGCCGGGGCGGTCCGTCAATGCGCATCACCGTGTCTGAGGTATGCACCTGGGGCAGATCCATGCCGGGAATGTCCGGGACCACCGCGCGGGATCCCGCGGCCACCACCACCTGGTCGGCCGTGATGCCGGTGCCGGAGTCCGTCCGCAGGGAGGCGGGTCCGGTGAAGCGCACGTATTCCTGGTACAGGTCCACGTTGTCCAGTTCGTCGGCCCGGTAGCGCCGGCCGCCCTCGGAGATGGCGTCAATGCGGCCGAAGATCCGGTCCCGGATGGCATTCCAGTGCACGTTGTCCAGTGTCAGTTCCACGCCAAGACGCGCGGCTTCGGCGGGGACGGCGGCCAAGGCAGCCGGGTAGACGAACATTTTCGTGGGAATGCACCCGACGTTGATGCAGGTACCGCCGAAGGTGCCGCCGTCGATGAGGGCCACCCGCTTGCCGTCCCAGAACGGGGTGATGAGCGAGTTTCCCGATCCGGAACCGATGATGGCGAGATCGTAGTGCGGCATGGTTCGGCCTTTCAAAACGTCAGGACGGCGATGTCTGGGAGTCTACTATCCATCGCGAGCCCGGTTGCTGCCCGGTTGCTTCCCGGTAGAATGATCCCGGACCCGGGCCGGCGCAGACGCCCCCGGCTGCCGCCGAGGTGACATAGGCGGCATACCGCCCCGCCCGGGCCTTCCGGGTGGCCGAGCCTTTACGCCAAAAGGAATGCCATGTCATCGCCCTCCCTCACCCTGCCGCCGCAGACACCGGCCGACGCGCGGAACCGCCGCCTGCTCGAAATCCTCGGAGCCCTGGCCATCGCGGGGACATATGTTTACCTGGTCCTCAACCAGCCTGCTGACATCACCGGCGGGCCAGGCAGCGCCGCGGCACTGATCGCGCTCTCCGGTTTCCTGGCCGGGGCCGTCCTGCTGATCGCCGCCGTGCTGCCCACTTTGCCCGTCTCCACGCTGGTGCTGATTCCGGTTGCCCTGGTGCTGAACATCGTCATGGGCCAGTTCGTGGGCAGCACCTTGGTGCCCTTCTACCTGGATGCCATCGGCACCGTGCTGATTGCCGTCCTCGCCGGTCCGGCCGCCGGTGCTGCCACCGGCGCGCTCAGCAGCATCGTCTGGTCCTTCTTCAACCCCACCGTCCTGCCCTTCGCCGCCGGCGCGGCCCTGATCGGCTGCCTCGCCGGCCTGGCCGCGCGCTACGGCCTCTTCCGCCGTTTCTACCTGGTTCCCGTGGCCGGCTTCCTGACCGGCATCATCGGCGGCGTGGTCTCGGCTCCCGTCGCGGCCTTCGTTTTCGGCGGCACCTCGGGGGTGGCCACCGGCGCCATCGTCAGCGCTTTCCGCTCCATGGGGGACAGCCTGCTGGCCGCCATCACCAAGCAGGCCCTGATCTCTGATCCGATGGACAAAGCCATCGTCTTCACCCTGGTGGCGCTGCTGGTCTATGCGCTGCCGCGCCGCACCCGGCTGCAGTTCCCCTTCGTCCGGCGGCACCGTGTGCTGGCGGGACAGGACGTGCCGCCGGTATCAGAGCCGCTGCCCGGCAAGGCCGACGGCCAGGATTCCTGACCCGTCCCTGATGCGCCTCCACCCCCTGACGTCGCTGACCGCTGCCGGCAGCGCAGCCGTCATCACGACGGCGGCAGCCTGCCTGCCCTTGTCCGTCGCCGTTAGTGCCGCCGCCGTTGTGCTCTCGATCGCGGGCGGGAAGGCCGGCCGGATGCTGCCCGCGGCGGCCGCCGTCCTGGTCCCGCTCGGATTGTCCCTGCTGGTGCTGCACGGCCTGTTTTTCCCTGAGGGCATCACCATCCTCGCCCAGTGGGGACCGGCGCGGCTGACCTCCGAGGGGCTGCAGTTCGCCGTGGAGCGCGTGGCGCAGCTTTCCGCCGCCGTGCTTGCCCTGCTGCTGTTCTCGTTCAGTGTTAGTGTGCCGGACCTGGTGGCGGCCTTGTCGTCGAGTGGTGTCAGGGGGCGGTTCGGCTACGTCCTTGCCTCGACACTCACCCTGTTGCCTGCCATCAGCGCGCGGGTGGAGCGGATCCGGCAGGCGCAGGAATCGCGGGGCCTCGTGATCCGCCGGGGCTGGGTTCACCGGGTTATCGCCTTTCGGATGCAGGCTGTGCCGCTGGTCCTGGCCTTGGTGGAGGAAGCGGCCACGCGGGCCCAGGCGCTGGAAGCACGCGGCTTCAGCGGCGCCGGCCCCCGGTCGGGTTACCGCGAGGTGCCGGACCCCCCGGCCCAGCGCCTTGTGCGGGTGGTGTTGCTTGTCGCCGCGGTTGCGGCAATCGCCGCCCGGCTGGGCTTCCCGACGGCGGCCGCGTAGGGATGGGAGGAACGCCGACGCCGGTGCTGGCCGCACACATCAGGCGCTTCACCTACCACGGTGATGCGGCGCCGGTGCTGGGCTCCATCGACCTGTCCCTGCACCCCGGAACCCTGACAGCTGTCCTGGGCGGCTCGGGCAGCGGAAAGACAACGCTGGGCCGGCTCCTTGCCGGCTGGCTCCGGCCCGGCAGCGGCGGCGCCTTGGAGGGATTCCTGGAACTGGCCGGCACCCGTTTGGAGTTCCGGGGAGCGCCCGATGACCCACAGATCGACCCGACGGCCTGGTGCCGCCGAATTGGCTTTGTCCCGCAGGACGCGGCGGCGGCGTTGACGACCGTCCGCGCCACCGTAGCCGAGGAATTGGCGTTCGGCCTCGAAAACCTGGGCACGGACCGGCACCTGATGCAGGCCGCCGTCCAGCAGGTCGCGGAACTGACCGGGCTCGAGCATCTCCTGGACCGTGATCCGGCCCGCATCTCAGGGGGCGAGCTTCGGCGCCTGGCCATCGGCTGCGCCATCATCACGGAGCCGGCCGTGCTGGTGCTCGATGAACCTTTCGCCTCGCTGGACGCCGACGGTTCAGCTGCCCTGACATCGCTGGTGCGGGCACTCGTGGCCGGCGGCACCGCCGTCGTGCTGTTAAGCCAGGAAGCCGATGCCCTGCTGCCCGATGCCGGGCACTGCATCCTCCTGGACAACGGAGAGTCTGTCCTTGAGGGCAGCCCGGCACGGCTTGCCGCCTCCCCGGAGCTGGCCGCCAGCGGCGTCATCTGGCCGGATTCCGGCATGGCATGCCGCCGGCCGCAACCCTCGGCGCGGCCGGCGCAGGCTGGTACCGGCCAACCCGGCCGACCCGACGAATCCGGCCAACCCTTTCCACCCGGCGCCACGGGAGAACCAGCAGGACTGCCCGCCCTGGAGCTTCGCAACATGAGCTTCGCCTATGCGGGCCCCCGCACGCGGAGGTGGTCCCGGCGGCCCGCTGCAGGCCTGCCGCACCCGGCCGTCCTGGATGGTGTCAGCCTGTCCGTTGATCCCGGCGAGATCGTGGCTGTCACCGGACCGAACGGGGCGGGAAAATCCACGCTCCTGCGGCACCTGAACGGGCTCCTTCAGCCGCTGGCCGGCAGCGTCCGGATCAACGGCAGGGACATTGCCGGGCTGCTCCCGGGGCGGGTGGCCGCTGACGTCGGACTGCTCTTCCAGAACCCTCGCGATCAGCTGTTTGAACGGACGGTTGAACGGGAAGTCGGCTTTGGGCTGCCGGCCGGCGCAGCAGCCACAGCCTCGATCCGGCGGGCACTGGCCGCCGTCGGGCTCACCGAATCAGCAGGCCGGCACCCCGCAGAGCTGCCCGCCTCCCGGCAACGGCTGTTGGCCCTGGCCACGGTCCTGGCCAGGCGGCCGCGCCTTGTGGCTTTGGACGAACCCACCGTGGCCCTTGACCGGCAGGGACTGGCCATGCTGGACACGGCGGTCAGGCATGCCGCTGCGGAGGGCGCCGCCGTCGTGCTGGTGACGCATGACCTGGCCTACGCCCGGTCCATGGCGCACCGGCTGGTCCGCCTGGAGGCCGGCCGCCTGCACTCGATATGAGCGGTCGCTGCCTCATGGGGTCCGGAGGTGGCCAGATAGCGCAATTTTCCGATATTCGAAGCGCTATCTGGCCACCTCCCGGCTGTACGGGTGCTAAGCGCGGCTCACCGCCGCCGCCGCGGAGGTGACACCCGGGGCGTGGAAGCGCTTGCCGTTGACCCGCTCGGAAGCGCCGACGCGGTCCAGGTAAGGGGTGATGCCACCGAGGAACATGGGCCAGCCGGCGCCCAGGATCATGCACAGGTCGATGTCCTCGGGGCCGGCCACCACGCCTTCGTCCAGCATCAGGCCGATTTCCTCCGCCAGGGCCTCCTGGACCCGGTGCAGCACGTCCTCGCCGGTGGACGGGGACGTGCCGAAGGACATCAGTGAAAGCGTGGACGCGGGGATTTCCTGGCCGCCGTCGGCGGTGGGAGCCCAGAGCGACTTCACACCGTTGTCGATCAGTTTCTGCAGGTTGGCGGACACCTCAAAACGCTCGCCGAACGCGGCGTGCAGGGATTCCTGGACGTGCTGCGCCACCGGCAGGCCCACCATGGCGCCGAGCGTGAACGGCGTCATGGGCAGGCCCATGGGGCGGAGTGCGTTGTCCGCGACGCCGGCCGGGGTGCCTTCATCAAAGGCCGCCACCACCTCGCCCATAAGGCGCAGCAGGACCCTGTTGACCACAAAGGCGGGCGCGTCCTTGACCAGGACAGCCGTCTTTTTCAGGCCCTTGGCCAGCTCGAACGCTGTGGCCAGGACAGCGTCGTCGGTCTTGGGCGCGCGGACGATTTCCAGCAGCGGCATGACGGCCACCGGGTTGAAGAAGTGGAAGCCGACCAGCCGCTCGGGGCGGGCGAGGTCCTCAGCCATGGCGGTGACCGAGAGCGATGAGGTGTTGGTGGCGAGGATGCACTCCGGCGTGACGATGGCTTCCACCTCGGCGAAGACCTGCTTCTTGACGTTCAGCTCTTCGAAAACGGCTTCGATGACAAAATCGGCGTCGGCGAAGGCCTCCTTGGACACCGAACCGGTCACCAGGGCCTTCGTTCGGTTGGCTGCGTCGGGGCTGATCCGCTTCTTGCCGAGCAGCTTGTCCACCTCGGCATGGACATAGCCCACGCCTTTGTCCACGCGGGCCTGGTCGATGTCCGTCATCACCACCGGGACCTTGAGCTGGCGGGCAAACAACAGGGCGAGCTGGCTCGCCATGAGCCCCGCGCCCACCACACCGACCTTGGTGACCGGCCGTGCCAGCTTCCGGTCGGGCGCGCCCGCGGGCCGCTTGGACCTCTTCTGGACCAGGTCCAGGAAGGCGTAGACGGTGGAGCGGAATTCATCCGTCTGCATCAGGCCCGCGAGGGTCTCACACTCGAGGGCCGCCGATTCGGCCTGGCTCATGGTGCGGTTCGCCTCAAGGATGTCCAGCACCTTGGCCGGCGCCGGGGACGCGTTGGACGTTTTGGCTTCCACCAGCGCACGGCCGGCTCCAACGGCCGCGGACCAGCGGTCTGCCACGGCGGGCTCTGCCGGGTCCACGGCGTTGGGCCGTTCGGGGGCCAGGTCACCGGTGATCACCTTGGCAGCCCAGAGCAGGGACTGTTCCAGGAAATCCGCCGGTTCGAACAGGGCATCGGCGATGCCGAGTTCGAAGGCCTGCGGCCCGCTCAGGGTGCGGTTGTTGCTGAGCGGGTTTTCGATCATGACCTTGACCGCGTTCTCCGGACCGATCAGGCGCGGCAGGATGTAGACGCCGCCCCAACCGGGAACCAGGCCAAGGAAGGCCTCAGGCAGCGCGAGTGCGCCGGCGCCCGTGGAGACCGTGCGGTAGGTGGACTGCAGGGCGATCTCCAGGCCACCGCCCAGGGCAACGCCGTTGATGAACGCGAAGCTGGGTACGCCGAGGTTGGCCAGCGTGGCGTAGACGTCGTGTCCGAGCTGGGCCATCCAGAGGCCGTGCTCACGGTTCTCCAGTGACTTGACGGCGGACAGGTCTGCGCCGGCCACCAGGAAGTAGGGCTTGCCGGTGACGCCGACGCCCACGATTTCGCCGCGGGCGGCACGCTCCTTGAGCCCTTCCAAAACGGTGCCCAGCTCAACCAGGGTGTTCGGGCCCAGGGTGGTGGGCTTGGAATGGTCCAGGCCGTTGTCGAGGGTGATCAGGGCAAAGACCCCAGGGCCGTGCTGCCCCGGTGCTCCCGGCAGTTTGATGTCCTGGACGTAGGAGTGCGTCACCGTCTCATTCGGAAAGATCCCGGCAAGTTTGGTGAAATCTGCGGCGCTCATACGGCGGCTCCTTCGGTGGTTGCTGCGGCGTTTGCGTTGTGGACCTCTGATGCTGCCGCGCCGCTGTAAAGGGCGTGGTGCGGGTTTTCCCAGATCACGGTGGCACCCATGCCCAGGCCGATGCACATGGTGGTGATGCCGTACCGGACGGACGGGTCTTCTTCGAACTGCCGTGCGAGCTGGTTCATCAGCCGGACGCCGGAGGAGGCAAGCGGATGGCCCACGGCGATGGCGCCGCCGTAGCGGTTCACCCGGGGGTCGTCGTCGGAAATTCCAAAGTGGTCCAGGAAACTCAGGACCTGGACGGCGAACGCTTCATTGATCTCGAAAAGGCCGATGTCTTCAATGCTGAGGCCGGCATTCTTCAGTGCTTTTTCGGTGGCCGGAACGGGGCCGATGCCCATGACTTCCGGCTCGACCCCCGCGTAGGCGTAGCTGACCAGGCGCATTTTGACGGGCAGGCCAAGTTCCGCGGCGGCCTCGGAGGAGGCCAGGACCGCGGCGGTGGCGCCGTCGTTCAGGCCGGCTGCGTTGCCGGCCGTAACGCGGCCGTGCGCGCGGAACGGTGTGCGCAGCGCGGCAAGGTCCGCCAGGGTGGTGCCCGGGCGCGGCGGCTCGTCAACGGTGTTCAGCGTCCAGCCCTGGCCCGGCTTGAGTGCGGCAACGGGCACAAGATCCGGTTGGATCTGTTCGCGCGCATAGGCCGCCGCCAGCTTGTCCTGGGAAGCAACGGCGTAAGCGTCCGCGCGCTGCTTCGTGATTTCCGGGAACCGGTCATGCAGGTTTTCCGCTGTATTGCCCATGTTGAGGGCGGCCGGGTCCACCAGCCGTTCGGCCATAAAGCGCGGGTTCGGGTCCGCGCCGGAACCCATCGGGTGGTTGCCCATGTGCTCCACACCGCCGGCAATCACGACGTCGTACGCGCCGAAGCCAATGCCGCTGGCCGTGGTGGTGACTGCGGTCATTGCCCCCGCGCACATCCGGTCGATGGCGAAACCGGGCACCGTGCGGGGGAGCCCGGCGAGGAGGGCAGCCGTGCGGCCCAGCGTCAGGCCCTGGTCACCGGTTTGGGTGGTGGCCGCTACGGCCACTTCGTCGATCCGCGCCGGCGGCAGGGTGGGGTTGCGGCGCAGGAGTTCGCGGATGCATTTCACCATCAGGTCATCGGCACGGGTTCCGGCGTAGATGCCTTTGTCGCCGGCCTTCCCGAAGGGGGTGCGGACACCGTCAACAAAGACGACGTCGCGGACCGTGCGCGGGGATCCGCTGCTGTGTTCTCCGCTAGGGCGGGCTTGGCTCACGTTTACTCCTCATCGAGACTTTGGCGCCGTCCGGAGGGTGCGAAGAGGTTGCAGCACGTAGCCGGACAGCAGTGCACACTATGTTACTCACCGGTAACATAGTGTGCAAGGCTCTTGGGGGACGTTTTAGTCCGTTGGCGCCGCGGCTTTGGTTTCCTTCTCAGGGAGCGGCTGAGGGTTGCGGAAAGCGTCCGTGATCAGCGGCGCGACCAGACCGATTTGCCACGGGCGCGCACCCAGTGAGCTGAGTTCGGCGGCTATGGCCTCTTCGCTGAGTTCCGCCGGCGGACGCCACGCCACGCGCCGCAGGTAGTCCGGTGTCAGCAGGTTTTCCAGCGGCAGGTTCAGTTCGTCGGCTTTCGCCTGGAGCAGCGGACGGGCTGTGGACAACCGCCTGGCCGCCTCGGGGTCGCGGTCCGCCCAGACGCGGGGCGGGGGAGGGGCATTCGTGGGCAGGTGCAGCGGCGGCAGTTCCTCCAGCTCCCTGGCGGCCGCGATGCACCGAAGCCACCGGGGTGCCTCGCGCTGCGCAGCCCGCCCGTGGAAACCCTTGGTGCCCAGGAGCTGGGGAACCGTGGAGGGCATCGCCTTCGCTGCCGAGACCAGGGCGGAATCAGGAATCAGCCTGCCGGGCGCAACGTCACGCTTCTGTGCCAACGAGTCCCGCTCCAGCCACAGCTCCCGGACTGCCGCGAGCTGGCGGCGGTCGCGGATCTGATGCAGTCCTGAGGTCTTCCGCCAGGGATCAATCCTGGGGGGTGCAACCCCGGCAGCGAGGATCGCAGCGAATTCCTGCTCGGCGTACTCGAGCTTGTCGTCGGCCTGGAGCAGCTCGATGAGTTCCTCGCGCAGCTCTGTGAGGACCTCCACGTCCAGTGCGGCATAGCGCAGCCATGGTTCGGGCAGCGGGCGGGTGGACCAGTCCGCGGCAGAGTGCTCTTTGGCTAGGCCAAACCCGAGCAACTGCTCGATGACCGCAGCCAGGCCGACGCGCGGCAGCCCGGCGAGCCGGGCCGCCAGTTCCGTGTCAAACAGCTTGTCCGGCCACATGCCCAGCTCCAGCAGGCAGGGCAGGTCCTGGCTGGCGGCATGGAGGATCCACTCCACGCCCTTGAGTGCGTCATTGATGATGGCCAGGTCATCGAACGGTTCGGGGTCGATCAGCCAGGTGCCGGCGCCTTCGCGGCGGATCTGGACCAGGAAGGCGCGCTGCCCGTAGCGGAATCCCGAGGCGCGCTCGGCGTCGACTCCTGCGGGTCCGGTTCCGGCGGCGATGGCTGCGGCGCACCGCTCCAGCCCGGACTGGGTTTCAATGACGAGTGGCACACCGTCGCGGGGTGCATCGAGGTCTATGACGGCGGGGACCTGACTGTCGAAGCCCTCCACCGAGATGTGGGAAGTGGTTTCAGCAGCCGGGGCGCCGGCTGTGGTGTTATCCGGAATGTGAGGGGTCATGGTGCTTTCAGTTTACCGATCCGGGCCCATGCCATTGTCCGGTCCTAGTTCCGGCGGCGGTTCGGCAGGGCGGAGACGCCGTCGGGCAGCGGGGGCAGGCCCGCGAACGTACACACCATGTCGGACCACGCCTCCAAATGCGCGGTGACATCAGAGGACGCGGGGGTCCAGGAAGCGCGCAGTTCGATGTCGATCGAGCCGGGCCGGTCCGACAACGTTCCGAAGCTCTCCGACAGGACGCGGGTGGCGGTCCCGCCGGCTGCCCGGTACGGGGCCTTGTGGTTCTCAAGCGCTTCAACGAGCCAGGTCCAGGCGACGGTGCCGAGCATTTCGTCATTGCCCATTTCCGGCTCGAGTTGCGCCCGGATGTACGTGACGATGCGGAATTCGCCGTCCCAGACCGCGGATCCCTCGGGGTCGTGCAGAAGGATGAACCGGCCCGTGGCCAGCTCGGTGTCGGCCTCGTCCTCGGAGCCCGAAGCGGCGGCCAGGGCCATGGCCGCCGGGCCGTGCACCGGAGTGGTGGCTTTACCGGGGCCCGGTGCCATCACCTCGGCGCCGAGGGCGACGGCGAACGGGGCCAGGCGTGCCGGCGCGGGAATTTCCGCCAGGTGCAGTTCACTGCGGCAGTGGGCCTTCCTGAGGGTTCCCAAGGCGTGGAGAAATTCCGGGGGAACCTGGGCGAGTGCGTTCACCATCGCAGATTACGCAACCGCACCGGGCGCGGGGGGCAGGCTCGCCGTCGGCGGGTCATGCTACCTGGCCGCCCCGTGCTCATGGTGGGCCGTCAGTTCGTGGCGGATCGCCGCCACGAAGGCGTCGATGTCCTCCTCGCTGGTATCAAAGGAGCACATCCAGCGGACCTCGCGGGCGGCTTCATCCCAGTCATAGAACCGGAACGACTTCCGCAGCCGGTCCGCCACCCCGGCCGGCAGGACCGCGAACACACCGTTGGATTCCGTCTTTTGGGTGGGCTCTACGCCCTCGATCGTCTCCACCGCAGCCCTCAGCCGGGCTGCCATGGCGTTGGCATGCGCGGCGGAACGGAGCCACAGATCGCCCTCCAGCAGCGCAATGAACTGGGCCGAAAGGAAACGCATTTTTGAGGCGAGCTGCATGTTCATTTTGCGGAGGAACACCAGGCCGTGGGCGGCTTCAGGGTTCAGGGCCACCACCACCTCGCCGTAAAGCAGCCCGTTCTTGGTGCCGCCGAAGGACAAAATGTCCACCCCGGCGTCGCGCGTGAATGCCCGCAGCGGCACGCCCAGGTGCGCGGCCGCATTCGCCAGCCGTGCCCCGTCCATGTGGAGTTTCATGCCCTTGGAGTGGGCGTGCTCGGCGATGGCGCGGACCTCATCCGGGGTGTAGCAGGTGCCCAATTCAGTGGTCTGGGTGATGGAAACCGCCAGCGGCTGCGCACGGTGCTCATCGCCGAAGCCCCAGGCCTCGCGGTCAATCAGTTCCGGAGTCAATTTCCCGTCCGGGGTGGGGACCTGAAGCAGCTTGATCCCGCCGATGCGTTCCGGGGCGCCGTTCTCATCCATGTTGATGTGGGCCGTCGACGCGCACACCACCGCGCCCCACCGCGGCAGAAGTGACTGGAGGGACAGGACGTTCGCGCCGGTGCCGTTGAAGACCGGGAAGCATTCGATGCCGGCTCCGAAGTGCTCCTCCATCAGTTCCTGCAGGCGGGCGGTGTAATCGTCCTCGCCGTAGGACACCTGGTGGCCCTCGTTGGCTGCCGCCAGCGCCGCCAGGACTTCCGGGTGGACCCCGGAGTAGTTGTCCGATGCAAAGCCGCGGATGGAGGGATCGTGCAGCCGCGAAGCGGGGTTGCCGGTCCGGGGTGCGGCCTGTGCCGTGGTTGTCATTGCTTTGCTCACGTTCTTAGTCTAGGGAGGTCGGGCCCGGGGCGGGCTGTGCAGGGCGGGCAGGCCCGGGCGCGAGCCGCACGCGGCGTCCGTTCAGCTCCGATGCCGGGCGGCTGAACAGCCCGACGACGGCGGCCGCCAGGTCTTCAACGTCGGTGGCACCGGGAAAGGTCCGTTCCGGGTGCGCCTTCCGCAGTTCCGGATGCACCAGCGCCTTGACCACCAGCACGACGGCGGCGCTCCGAAGGTCCGTGCCTGCCCCGGCAGCTGAACGTGCCAGGCCTTCGGCCATGGCCAGGGTCCAGGCTTCCGCTGCGGCTTTGGCCGCCACATAGCTCGCCGCGGCCGCCGTCGGACTCTCCACCGCGGTGGAAGAGACGATGGCGAACCTTCCACTGCCGGAGGCGGCAATGTCGTCGTAGAAAACGCGGGAAACGTTCCGGAGGGTGGTGATGGCGCCCTGCTCAAGGAAGTCCCAATCGGCGTCGCTCTGGTCCGGAATGCCTTTGGCGCCCCGCCAGCCTCCCACTAGGTGGATCACGGCGTCCGGCGGCCCGGTGGTTTCCGCCAGTGTCTCCCGGAGGGCGCGGACACCGGCCAGGTCGGCAAGGTCGCACACCAGGGGCATGACGCCGTCGCCCGCCTGTGCGGCTGCGGCTTCGATGCGCCCCTGGTCCGAACCTACCGTCAGGACCCGGAACCCGGCCTGCCGGAGGGCCCTGGCGACGGCCACCCCGGAGGGTCCGCTGCCGCCGGTGACCAGGACCTGCAGCTGGCTGGGATCGCTCACAGGGCGGAGGCTCCGGTGATGCCTGCGGTGGATTCGATGACCGGGCGCATTTTTTTCTCCAATGCCTCGTAGAACATGGACAGCGGGAATTCGTCGTCCAGCACCTGGTCGGTCAGGCCGCGGGGCGGCCCGGACACCGGAAGGGCGTCCGCGCCCTTAGCCCAGACTGATGCCGGGTTGGGCGTGACCGTGCCGGAAATCAAATCATAGGCTGCCAGCCAGTGCGCCGTCTTGGGCCGGTCGATGGAGCGCCAGTAGAGGTCGTCGATGGCGGACCCGAGCGCGATGACCGCATCCGCCACCTGGTCCCAGTCGATGCGGAGCCGGGTGTCGGTCCAATGCAGGACATGGTGCTGGTGCAGCCACGCGAAGAGCAGCTGGCCGCCGAGGCCGTCGTAGTTGCGCACCCGGCTGCCGGTGATCGCAAAGCGGAAGATCCGGTCGAAGATGATGGCGTACTGCACAAGTTTGGCGTGCCGGCTGGCCTCCGGGAGGGCGTCCTCGTCGTGCTCAATCCGCACGGACTCCCGGAACGCGGTGAGGTCGCAGCGCAGTTCCTCCAGCGAATACAGGAAGTAGGGCATGCGCTGCTTGATCATGAACGGATCGAAGGGCAGATCCCCGCGCATGTGCGTCCGGTCGTGGATCAGGTCCCACATCACAAACGTGGCCTCGGCCAGTTGCTGGTCTGCCAGCAGGGCGGCAGCACCCTCGGGAAGATCCAGGGAGGTGATGTCCGCTGCCGCGCGCACCACGCGGCGGAAGCGGGCGGCCTCGCGGTCCGCGAAGATGGCGCCCCAGGTGAAAGTCGGCGTTTCCCTGACGGCAACAGTTTCCGGGAAGAGCACTGCCGAGTTGGTGTTGTAGCCGCGGGTGAAGTCCAGGAAACGGATGGGCACAAAGAGCTTGTTGGAGTAGTCGCCTGCCTCCAGCCCGGCCACGAACTCGGGCCAGATGACCTCAACCAGGACGGCCTCCACGAGCCTGCTGCTGCTTCCGTTCTGGGTGTACATGGGGAAGACAACAAGGTGCTCCAGCCCGTCCTGGCGCTGCAGCTGCGGCTGGAAAGCCAGCAGTGAGGACAGGAAGTCCGGCACGCCAAAACCGCTCGCCGCCCAGGCCTCGAAGTCGTCGACGACGGCGTCCAGGTAGGCTGCGTCGTGCGCGAAGAGCGGCGCGAGTTCGCTGATCGCTTCGGTGATCGCAGCGACCTCACGGGCAGCAGCGGCGTGGTGGCCCGGGTCAGGCACCGATCCGTCCTGGCTCTGCAGCCCCTGCAGCAGTTCCGCGGCGGTCCTGAGCCTGAGCCAGGCGGGGTTTTCAGCGCTGATCCTGGTGGGGCCAGCGGTGATGGTGACAGTCATTGACGACAGCCTTTCTCATTGCTTGGGCATCTACCGCGAGCGTAGCAAGCAATCAGACCATCTAATTCAAAAACCGCCTGAGCATAAGAAAGTATTATGCTGACGCCGCGCTTTCCGCACATCAGGTGCGGCATGACCGGCCCCTGAAGTGCTTTAGGACTGCGCCGCTTCGGACTCCCCGGCGTCCCGTGGAACCAGCCTCAGGGATACCGAATTGATGCAGTACCGCTGGTCGGTGGGAGTACCGTAGCCTTCGCCGGCAAAGACATGGCCCAGGTGGGAGTCGCAGTTCGAGCACCGCACCTCAACCCGCTCCATGCCGAGGGTGCGGTCATGGATATACCGCACCGTACCGTCCGCCAGGGGGGCCCAGAAAGAGGGCCATCCACAGTGGGAGTCGAACTTCTCGTTGCTCCTGAAGAGTTCGGCCCCGCACGCGCGGCACTGGTAGACGCCCTCCGTGTGGGTGTCCACGTACTCGCCGGTGTACGGGCGCTCGGTGCCGGCCTGCCGGAGCACGTGGTACTCCTCCGGGGTCAGCTCCTGCCGCCACTCGTCGTCGGACTTCCGGACCGCCGCTTCCGGCGCTGCGGCTCCGTCGCCCGCGGCCGGCGCGGGGATGGAATCGGTGGCTTTGTTTCCGAAAACGCTCTTTCCAAAAATACTCATAGTGTCCTCAACGCTTAGGAGTCGCCGATAAATCCCGAACCGGCGTACAGGTGGAGCACGGGGAGTCCCAGCTGATCCTGGGCCTTGTTGGCCCAGTCCGTGTGGAAGGTGTCCGCCACGGCGTGCGGCCGGGTGATCACCACCGCCTGTGACGCACCGAGTTCCTTCACCTTGGTCACCAGGCCGTTGACGGCGCCGCCGTCCACCACCTCGCCGCTGACTCCGCCGCCCAACCCGTCCAATGCTGCCAGCGAGACCGCCAGGGTCTCGGCCGCCTCGGCCCGTTCAGCACCCGGGTCAGGGGCGTGCGCAGTCAGGTCACGGAAAGCTTTGGCGACATCGAGCAGGGACAGATTTTCGAGGAAATCCACCAGGAGGTGACGCTCGGTGTTGGCCGGGACCAGCAGGACAAGCGGCGTGTCCGAACCGTCCACCAGCCGTTGAATGTTGACGCGGTCATCTGCACCCAGGGGTTCTTCGGTCAGAATGACGATTGGATCGCTCATGGCATCAGCCTAGCCGGGCGCGCTGGTGACTGCACAGGACCCGCGCCACAGGCGTCTAAATAGGGCCAACCCGTCCGCGGCGGTAAGAATGGTTCCATGGCACCTTCCACGCGAACTCCAACGTTGACGGCGATCCCTTCCGCTCCGGCTGACGGGCGCATGTCGCTCCGCGCCAAGTGGACCCTCGGTGGCGCCATCGGCGGCGGGGCCCTCGCGGGACTGCTTGCGACAGGATCTTCCGCTCTCGCCCTGTATTTTGCCCGGCGGGTCATCACTCCGGTCAAGCAGCGGGCCGCCGACCAGGAAGTCCTGGCGGTCATCCGGGACGGGGACGTGATGCAGGCCATTTTCGCCGCCACGCCCGAGACCACCGTGGAGGGTGTGTACGGCTTCTTTTTCGACGGCGGCAAGGGACACGCCCGCATTGGTCGGATCGTTTCCTACTCGCCGGCTGACGGCACCGTCCTGCGCGAAGTGGAAGCCGTTTACGCCGGCGACTTCGACGCCGCACGCCGCGGGTGGTGGAGCGGCGCGCACTATCCGGATCCGGCCGCAGCGGGGATCGGGGCCGAGGACGTGCTGATCGACGTCGACGGCGGGCAGGCGCCCGCCTGGCTGGTCCGGGCCGAGGGTGGCGGCAGGATCTGGGCCATCATGGTTCACGGCCGGGGAGCAACCCGCCAGGAGGCCCTGCGCGCCGTACCCCCTGCACTGGAACTGGGGCTGACCAGCCTGCTGATCTCCTACCGGAACGACGGACTGGCTCCCTCAGCTGACGACGGCCGGTACGGCCTTGGGTCCACCGAGTGGAGGGACGTGGACGCGGCCATCGGGTATGCCCTGGCCAACGGCGCCCAAGAGCTTGTCCTTTTCGGCTGGTCCATGGGCGGCGCCATCTGCCTGCAGACGGCGGACCTGTCCCGCCACCGTCACCTCATCCGGGCCCTGGTCCTCGATGCGCCGGTCATCAACTGGGTCAACGTCCTGGCACACCACGCCCAGCTGAACAGGATTCCGTCCTTGGTGGGGCGGTACGGGCAGCTCATGCTGGGCCACCCGCTGGGGCGCCGGCTCACCGGCCTTTCGGCACCCGTCGACCTCAAGGCCATGGACTGGGTGGCGCGTGCCGTCGAGGTCCGCACGCCCACGCTGATCATCCACAGCATCGACGACGAGTATGTTCCCTATGAGCCCTCCGCCATCCTGGCTGAGCGGAATCCGGACATGGTCACGTTCGAAGCCTTCAGCCGTGCCAGGCACACGAAGGAATGGAACGTTGATCCCGAGCGCTGGGAAAGCGTGGTCAAGGCGTGGCTCCGCACCCAGCTGGCGCCGCGGACCAATCCCGGGCAGCGCAGGGCGGAGGAACCTTAGGGCGTTCCCGTACCGATACCGGCGGTCACCGCAGAGGTCAGCCGGATGAGGTCCGCCGGGGCCAGTTCGATATCCAGTCCGCGCCTGCCGCCGGAAACCAGCATGGTCCGGAGCGCGAGGGCGCTCCCGTCGATCACGGTGGGGGAGGCCTGGCGCTGGCCGAGCGGGGAAATACCGCCCAGAACGTAGCCGGTGCGCCGCTGTGCTGCGGCAGGATCAGCCATGGCGGCCTTTTTGGCTCCCAGCGCCGCTGCGAAGGCTTTGAGGTCAAGGCTGCCGCTGACCGGCACCACTCCCACGGCCAGCCGGCCTTCCACTTCGACCACGAGGGTCTTGAAGACCATCTCCGGAGCGATGCCCAAAGCTTCGGCCGCTTCCCCGCCATAGCTGGCCACGGACGGATCGTGCGCGTACGGGTGCAGCACAAAGGGAACGCCGGCAGCAGCCAGGACGGCTGTTGCGGGCGTTCCCTGCGACGGACTCTTGCGTCCCACGGTGCCGGTTCTGTCAGGAAGCCTCGGGCTGCTCGAGGGCGGCCACTTTGCGCTTGATCCGTCCCAGCATGGCGGTCATACCCCGCATCCGCAGCGGCGTAATGGCGCGCGTAAGGCCCAGCAGTTCCGGCATGTCATCCGGGACCGCCAGTATTTCCGCAGCGCTGAGTCCATCGAGTCCCTCGTGCAGCACCCCGGCGAATCCCCGCGTGGTGGGGGCTTCCGGTGGTGCTTTGAAGTAAAGCCGGACCGCAGCGGCCGGGCCGGCGTCGTTCTTTTCCGTCTCGATGGTGAGGAACAGCGGCGACTGGCATTCCACCACCTGCTCCAGGAGTTCAGGGTGGTCCTTCAACCGGTCCGGCAACTCCGGCAGCTCGCGCGAGAACTCAAGCAGCAATTGAAGCCGGTCGGGCTCCGTCAGGGCCTGGAAGTCGTTCACGATTTCCGCCAAGGCGGCGGGCAGTTCTTGTGTAGTCATCTGTTTCAGCTTACGCCGGGACTGCCCCGCGTTCAGCGCCCTTGACGATCGGAGCGCGCACGGCGTTGCCCCACTCTGTCCAGGAACCGTCATAATTGCGGACGGTGTCAAAGCCGAGCAGGTATTTGAGCGCAAACCAGGTGTGGCTGGACCGTTCGCCGATGCGGCAGTACGCCACCACATCGTCGCCGGCCACCAGGCCGGCCTCACCCAGGTACAGTGCCTCGAGTTCGTCGCGGCTGCGGTAGGTGCCGTCCGCAGCGGCGGCCCGGGCCCAGGGGATGGACGCCGCCGTGGGAATGTGGCCACCGCGAAGCGTGCCCTCCTCCGGGTAAGCCGGCATGTGCGTGCGCTGGCCGGTGTATTCCTCCGTGGAGCGGACATCGATGAGCGGCTTGCCGAAGTGCGCCATGACGTCCTCCTTGAAGGCGCGGATGGGGGCGTCATTGCGCTCCACCACGGGGTACTCGGCCGGGGCAGGGCTGGGCCGCTCGGTGGTCAGTTCCCGGCCTTCGGCAATCCACTTGTCCCGGCCGCCGTCCAGCAGGCGGACATCCTCGTGGCCGAAGAGGGTGAAGACCCAGAGGGCGTAGGCAGCCCACCAGTTCGACTTGTCCCCGTAGATCACCACGGTGGTGTCGCGGGAGATCCCTTTCGAGCCGGCCAGGGCGGCGAACGCCTCGCCGTCCACGTAATCGCGGGTCACTTCATCGTTGAGGTCCGTGTGCCAGTCAATCTTGACGGCGCCGGGAATGTGGCCGGTCTCATAAAGGAGCACGTCTTCATCGGACTCCACCACAACCAGCTTTCCTTCCGCAACCGCACCCGATTCGAGGGCGGCGGCCAGCCAGTCAGTTGACACCAGGCGCTCAGGGTTGGCGTAGGCGGCAAACTTCTCGTTTTGTTCAACGGCATAGGGCATGGTGATGGCCTTTCACTTCAGGGTGCGGCGGACCTGCCGCCCGAGTTGGAAACCTACCTCCAGCCTAGCCATGGCTGACCAGCATGTCCGCCCCGCCGTTAACGGGGGAAATGTGGCCTTCGTCACGGGATGGCCATGAACAGCGGCCTGGCGGGGGAGGGCCGGTACGTTGCCGGTATTCTTGCTGGGGACAATACACCAGCAGAACGGACCACCTTGGTACAGATCGAACAGCTTGCCGCACGCACCCCGGCGGTATCGGTGGATGAGCTCCTCAAGGGCTTTTACCCTTCCCCACGGTTCGGGCAGGTCTCGTTTGCCAGTTACCGGCCGGACCCCAACCAGCCGTCCCAGTCGGCAGCGGTCAAGGCCCTGGAAGGATTCGCCGGCGGCGTTGGTGCCGGTGACGGCGCCGGGCTGTTCAGGAAGCTGTTCGCGAAGAAGGCCGAGACCAGGGCAGGGATCTATCTCGACGGTGGATTCGGCGTGGGCAAAACCCACCTGCTGGCTTCACTGTGGCATGCCGCCCCGGGCCCCAAAGCGTTTGGCACCTTCGTGGAGTACACCAACCTGGTGGGGGCCCTGTCATTCCGGAAGACCGTGGAGGCCCTGAGCCACTACAAGCTGGTGTGCATCGACGAATTTGAGCTCGATGATCCGGGTGACACCGTGCTGATGTCCCGGCTGATGCGTGAACTGGCCGACGCCGGCGTGAAGCTCGCGGCGACGTCCAACACGCTGCCGGGTTCCCTGGGCGACGGCCGCTTTGCCGCCGTCGACTTCGCCCGTGAGATCCAGGTCCTCGCGGACCAGTTCGACGTCATCAGGATCGACGGTGAGGATTTCCGCCACCGCGGCCTGCCCGCTGCCCCTGCCCCGCTGAAGAACAGCCAGCTCTCTGCCCAGATGAAGGCGGAGTTTGACGGTAAGACGGTGGCCCAGGACGAATTCAGTTCCCTGATCGGCCATCTGGCCGGCGTGCACCCGAGCCGGTACCGGCAGCTCATCGACGGTATCGACGGCGTGGTGTGGCGGAACGTGGAAACCATCACCGAACAGGCGGTGGCCCTGCGCTTTGTGGTGCTGGCGGACCGCCTCTACGACAAGGATGTGCCCATCCTGGCCAGCGGGGTCCCGTTCGACAAGCTGTTCACGGACGAGATGATGCACGGCGGCTACACCAAGAAGTACTACCGTGCTGTGTCGCGCCTGACGGCCCTGGCCCGCGAGGGCCAAAACCACGAGCCGTCCTAAGCGCGGTCCGGCTGCGTTCCGGCCGGGCTGAAGCTGCATTTCCCCGCTGAATGGTCCATTCCCCGCGGCGTTCCCCGGGGAACGGACCACCTCAGGGGGAAAAGCCGGGGGCCGCGATGGGTTGGTTTGCGCACCCGCCCTGCTTAAACGCCAAAGGTGCGGGTGCCGCCTCCCGGCGGGACCCGCACCTCCTTGACGTACCAGGGCAACGCCCCGGTCAAATCCTTAGTTACGGAGCCCGGTCAACCGGCGGAACCGGCGGAGCGGGGTTGACCGGCGGTACCTGCTCGTTGGCAGGGGTCTCGCCCGGTGTTCCGTTTTTATCAACGAGCCTGGAAGCGCCATCCTGGAGCTTGTCCACGTGCCCGGCGTACTTGCCGCCGGTCTTGGTGTCAACAAAATCCCCGGCCTTGGTGATGCCGTCCTTGATGGCCTGCTCGTTGCCATGGATAAGACCCTGAGCCTTGCCCTTAAGATCGTCAATTAGTCCCACGAGCACCTCCCTTCAATCGCGGAGCCAGGTCGCTCCTCCGCAACCGATCCTAGCCCTGTCGCCCCCGGCGTGCCAAGGAAACAGGCCCTGCCCGGCGTTCGCTGGCAGCGGATGTCACGCCGAGTGCGCAGCCGCAAGAAAATGGGCAACAAAAAAGCAGCTCACGGGGAGCTGCTGCTGTGGGCGATACTGGGATCGAACCAGTGACCTCTTCCGTGTCAGGGAAGCGCGCTACCGCTGCGCCAATCGCCCGGAACCGGAGAGCCGGCCTGGTGGTGTTGCTGGGAGAAGAGAGCGGACGACGAGATTCGAACTCGCGACATCCACCTTGGCAAGGTGGTGCTCTACCAGCTGAGCTACGTCCGCATATGAAGCAAGTCCTGGCAAGGGCCAGACCAACTACATGAAGCAAGTTTCCTTGCCTGGTGGGCGATACTGGGATCGAACCAGTGACCTCTTCCGTGTCAGGGAAGCGCGCTACCGCTGCGCCAATCGCCCATTGCCATCCGGAATGAACCGAAAGCCATGGTTTTCACCGAGGTGGGTACGGGATTCGAACCCGTGTAAACGGCTTTGCAGGCCGCTGCCTCGCCTCTCGGCCAACCCACCGTGTAAGCGAAGGATCCGAAGTTCCTTGCCGTGACAGTGTCCTGCGAGCGGACGACGAGATTCGAACTCGCGACATCCACCTTGGCAAGGTGGTGCTCTACCAGCTGAGCTACGTCCGCATGTTGACCGTTGATTCCGTGCCGTTTCGGGCATTTCCTCGCGTTCCAACGAGTAAGAACTCTATAGGAGGTTCAGGGAATCTACAAATCGGACGTCCGGAAAAGTCGACGACGGCCGGGGATCCCTGCAATCTAGGGGTTTTTTCGTATTACAAGCATGTAATTCGTGGCGGTTGTAATCTCGATTTCCATAAACCCGGTCCGGTCCGCTAGCATTCAAAGGCATCGGGGCGATTGGCGCAGTGGTAGCGCGCTTCGTTCACACCGAAGAGGTCACTGGTTCGAACCCAGTATCGCCCACCGAGGATCAGGTCCGTTTCCGCTCAAGCCGAGCGGAAACGGACCTTTTTTGTGTCCCCCCTTTTTTGTCAGCCCCCTGTGAAAGAGTCGTTGTATGACTGATCCACTCCTTGCCCACGCCACGGAATACGGCCGCATGTACGCACGGTCCACCTCCGAGCAGTTCTCTGTTCCGTCCATCACCACCGTGATCGGCCAGCAGCCGCACGGGCTGGACGGCTGGTTCGGGTATATGGGAGCCAGCAGCCTGGCCAAGGATCCCTTGCTCGCAGACTGCCTGGGCAGTCCGGCCAAGATCCGGCAGGCCGTCAACCGGGCGTCAAAGGCGGCCGAGACGTATCGTGATGACGCCGCAAAACGCGGTGACCGGGTCCATAACTACTGCGAACAGGTGGCGCTCCGCGCCCTGGGCCGGCCGCATGCCATGAAGGAAACCCGCGAGGCTCTTGCAGCCAACGGCGAGGAGGCCTTTGCGTTGCGGTTCGACGAATGGTGGGAGCTCTACGACGTCGAACCCATAGCCCCCGAAATTACCGTGTGGAACAAGTCCGTGGGCTACGCCGGCACGCTGGACCTTGTGGCCCGCATCAACGGCCGGATCTGCCTCATCGACTATAAGACCAAGGGCACCACACGGGACGGCACCGTCAAGCCTCTGGATGACAAGGTTGTGATGCAGCTTGTAGCCGGGATGAAGGCCGAGGAAAGCCTGGTGGATCCGGTTGCCGGCGAATGGGAGGCATGGAAGTACGGCGAAAACCCCCTGCTGCTCGCCGTCGCCATCGGGGAGACCGAGGTCCGCCCGGTCCGGGCGAATCCGGAGGTTCTCAAACATCACTGGTGGAAGTTCTGCGCCCTGCGCCGGGTCTGGGAGCTCTCCGCTGACACACTCGCTGCCGGTACGGCCCTGCTTCCCGTCGCGCCGCCGCCGTCCGTGCAGCACGGACGCACCGCTTAGTACTACTGGCTGCAGCAGAGCGCCAGTCCCGGCAGTGATGCCCCTGCACCTAAACTGGGTAGGTTCACCAACACCCACCGTGAGGAAAGACAGCACATGGCCATTCTGAATATCCGCATCATTGGTGATCCCGTGCTCCGCACAGTGGCCGATCCTGTGACGGAATTCGGGCCCGAGCTGGCCAAGCTCGTTGCAGACATGACCGAGACCATGGAAGACGTGGAAGGGGCCGGCCTCGCCGCGCCCCAGATTGGCGTCAGCAAGCGGATCTTTACCTACCGTGTGGGCGGCGTTGACGGCCACATCATCAACCCGGTGCTGGAAAACAGCGACGACTACCAGGCCGACCACGTAGAAGGCTGCCTCTCCATCCCGGGACTGGGATTCCCCGTCCGCCGGTTCAGGGCCACGAAGGTCACGGGAGTGGACCTGCACGGGAACCCCGTTACCGTCGAGGGCGAGGGCATGCTGGCCCGCTGTTTCCAGCACGAAACCGACCACCTGGACGGCATCCTCTACACCGACCGCCTCGAAGGCGAAGACCGGAAGACTGCGCTGCGCTCCATCCGGAATGCCAACTATGACGCCATCACAGAACGCACGACGGCGAAGCGCGCCAAGACCGTCGGCTCCAGTTTTGGTGGCGGCAACGTTGGGGGCGGCAGCTTCGGCGGGTCCGGTTTCGGTGGCACGAACTCATGAGGGTTCTCTTCGCAGGTACACCGGCCGTCGCCGTTCCCTCCCTGGACGCACTGGTTAAGGCGGGCTTTGACGTCGTTGCCGTCCTGACCCGCCCGGACGCGCCGCTGGGGCGCAAACGCGTGCTGACGCCGTCGCCCGTTGCCGCCCGCGCCGCAGAACTCGGCATCGGCGTCATCCACGCCACCCGCGTTGACGACGCCGTCACGGCGCAGATCGCCGCCGGCAAACCCGATGTCGCCGCCATCGTGGCCTACGGGGGACTGATTCCCCGGGCCGCGCTCGAGGTCCCTCCGCACGGCTGGATCAACCTTCACTTCTCCCTCCTTCCCGCGTGGCGCGGCGCCGCGCCCGTGCAGCGTGCCGTCATTGCCGGTGATGACGTGACCGGAGCTGTCACCTTCCTGCTGGAGGAAGGGCTGGACACCGGACCCGTCTTCGGGACGCTGACCGAGAGCGTTGGCCCAAACGACACCTCCGGAGCGCTGCTGGAGCGGCTGTCCCGCAGCGGCGCTGTGCTGCTGTCCCAGACCTTGTCCGCGGTGGAGGCCGGGAAGGCTGCGCCCCGGCCTCAGGTGGGGGAAGTTTCGCTGGCACCCAAACTGACCATCGACGACGGCCGGCTCGATTGGATGCAGCCAGCCCTGGCCATCAGCAGGCGCGCACGGGGGGTCACTCCCGAGCCCGGGGCCTGGACCACGCTGGCGGGTCAGCGGGTCAAGCTGGAACCCGTTCAGCTCCGGCCCGACAGGTCGGATCTTGAGCCCGGGACGGTCCGCCTTGAGGAAAAAAACGTTCTGGTAGGAACGGGGTCCCACGCGGTGCAGCTGACAGGGATCCAGCCTGCCGGCAAGAAAATGATGGCCGCGGCCGATTGGGCACGGGGTATGGCTTCACGTGAAAGTGTGGTGTTCGAATGAGCGGGTCCGGCGGTAATACAGGTGCCCGGGGTGGAGATCGCGGCGGAAGCGGCCGCGGCAAGGGTGGACCGCGCGATTCGAGCACGCGCAATGCCCAGGGCCGGGAACGGAACCGAAGCTCCCAGAAGAGTTTCACCGAGAATGCTCCCGCGCAGCGCACGCGCCGGGCGGATCCTGCGCGGCTGGTGGCTTTCGAAGTCCTGCGCGCCGTGGCCTCCGAGGACGCGTACGCGAACTTGGTGCTCCCGTCACGCATCCGGCATCACGGCCTGGACAAGCGCGACGCCGGCTTCGCCACTGAACTGAGCTACGGTGCCCTGCGCGGGCAAGGCACCTATGACTCCATCCTGGCCCGCTGTGTGGACCGTCCACTGGACCAGCTCGACCCCGCCATCCTTGATGCCCTGCGGATCGGCGTCCATCAGCTGCTGGCCATGCGCGTTCCGGCGCACGCCGCGCTGGACCAGACGGTTGGCCTGGCCCGGGCCGTGATCGGCGCCGGCCCCTCCGCGCTGATCAATGCGGTGCTGCGGAAGGTCTCTGCCCACACGCTCGAAGAGTGGCTGGACCTCCTGGTGGCAGGGGAAAGCGACGAAACAAAAATAGCGTCCATCCGCTATGCCCACCCTGAATGGATTGTCCGGGCCATGCGGCAGTCCCTGGTGGCGCACGGACGTTCGGCCGCGGAGATCAATGACCTGCTGGAAGCGGACAACGCTGCCCCGGTGGTCAACCTGGTTGCCCTGCCGGGCCTGGGGAGCCTGGATGAGGCCCTGGAAAACGGGGCCACCCCCGGTGAACTCGTGGAAGGCTCGGCACTCTCCAGCGGCGGGGACCTCGGCCGGCTCGCCACGGTGCGCGAAGGCAGCACCCGGGTCCAGGACGTGGGCTCGCAGCTCGTGGCCCGGGCCATGGCGGCGGTCGACCTCGGCCCGCGCACCGACACGCCCGACGGCGCCGGTGAACGCTGGCTCGATCTGTGCGCCGGCCCCGGTGGCAAAGCCGCCCTCCTCGGCGCCCTCGCCCGGCAGCAGGGTGCCACGCTTCTCGCCAACGAACCGGCCCCGCACCGCGCCAAGCTCGTGAGCCAGGCCCTGTCCGCAGTCCCGAAGGATGTCTGGCGCGTCCGGACCGGGGACGGCCGCGAAGTTGGAACGGAACAGCCCGAATCCTTCGACCGCGTCCTGGTGGACGTGCCCTGCAGCGGCCTCGGTGCCCTCCGGCGCAGGCCCGAGTCCCGCTGGCGCCGCACACCCAAGGACCTGGCGGACCTCGGTCCGCTGCAGCGCGCCCTCCTCACCTCAGCGCTGGACGCCGTGCGCCCCGGCGGAGTGGTGGCCTACGTGACCTGCTCACCGCACCCGGCGGAAACCACCGCCGTCGTCACCGATGCCCTCCGGAAGCGGGACGACCTGGAACTGCTGGACGCCGGCGCCGTGCTGGACGGCGTAAGCCTGCCCGGAAAGCTGGGCGCCGGCCACGACTCCACGGCCCAGCTCTGGCCGCACATCCACAGCACCGACGCCATGTTCCTGGCCCTCATCCGCAAGAAGGCCTGACCCGTGAAAGGTTCACCCATGCCGCAATGCTGCATCAACCCGAGCATTCTCTCCGCCGACTTCGTGAACCTCGAAGCCGAACTGCAGCGGATCAGCAACGCCGACGCCGTCCACGTGGACGTCATGGACAACCACTTCGTCCCCAACCTCACCCTCGGGCTGCCCGTGGTCCAGCGGATCCAGGCGGTCAGCCCCGTTCCGCTGGATGCACATCTCATGATCTCCGATGCCGACCGCTGGGCCCCCGGTTTCGCCGACGCAGGGCTGGCGTCCGTGACCTTCCACGCCGAGGCCTCCATCGCGCCGGTAAAACTGGCCAGGGAACTGCGGGCCCGAGGCTCCAAGGCCGGCATGGCGCTGCGTCCGGCCACCGCCGTGGAACCTTACCTGGACATGCTCGAAGAACTGGACATGCTCCTGATTATGACCGTGGAGCCGGGATTCGGTGGGCAGGCGTTCCTGGACCTGACCCTGCCGAAGATCCGCCGCGCCCGCGCCGCCATTGACGGATCCGGCCTTGAGGTTGCCCTTCAAGTGGACGGTGGCATCACCGAGGAAACCATTATCCGGGCGGCCGAGGCAGGGGCCAACGTCTTTGTGGCCGGCTCCGCCGTTTACGGTGCCGAAGATCCTGCCGCGGCCATCGGACGGCTGCGCGAGGCCGGCAGCCTTAAGTTACGCAGCGGGTCCGGGGAATAGTCGGGGCCGTCTGGCAGTTGTGGCACAATAGCAACACACATTACGTGCTCCGGGGTCGGTGTAAGTCCGAACCGGCGGTGACAGTCCGCGACCCGCGAGCCGGCGCTTTCCCCAACCAGGGAGGGAACCGGCGGACGGTTGAACCGGTGAAATTCCGGTACCGACAGTTAAAGTCTGGATGAGAGAAGCACGTTCAGCTGTATCTGTGCGCCACTGCGGCGCCGCGGCCTTCTGCTGTCGTATACCCCCGGAGCCATCGCGGTTCTAGAGGGAAGGAACGACACACACATGAACCCCTTGCGATGGCTCTTTGAAGCCAGGTTGTCCCAAGGACGGGATGCCCAAAACGCCACCATGGTGGCCGCCGCATGACCGGGACCGATACGGTCACGGCATTCAGCGCCGCCGAGACCGCCGCCATGGAGGCCGCCCTTGAAGCAGCCCTGCGCGGGCCGCGCGGAGCAAACCCGCTGGTGGGCGCCGTCGTGATTGACGCCGACGGCCGGCAGTTAGTGACCGGATATCACCGCGGCGCCGGGACCCCCCACGCCGAAGCGGACGCGATCAGCCAGGCCGAATCCGCCGGGCTGGACCTGACCGGCTGCACCATTGTCATCACCCTGGAACCCTGCGACCACCGCGGCCGGACCGGACCCTGCACGCAGGCGATCATCGCCGCGGGAATCAAAGACGTGGTGTACGCCGTTGACGACCCCCATGATCCGGCCGCGGGCGGCGCAGCCACCCTGCGGAACGCGGACGTCAAGGTACGGAGCGGGCTTGGCGCCGTGGAGGCGTTCGAGCTGAACCGCCAATGGTTCCTCGCCGTAGCCACCCGGCGCCCGTTCGTCACCCTGCATATCGCCCAGACCCTGGACAGCCGGATAGCGGCCGAGGACGGAACCAGTCAATGGATTTCGTCCCCTGAATCGCTCGCCGACAACCACGACCTGCGCGGGCGGATTGATGCAATTCTCGTAGGTACCCAGACGGTGCTGGTGGACAACCCCCGCCTGACCGCCCGGGACGCGTCCGGTGCGGAGACCGGCAAGCAGCCGCTGCGCGCCGTGATGGGCCTGCGGGAAATCCCGGCCGGTGCCGCAGTCCGAGGGGACGATGGCCAAGTGCTCCACCTGCCCACGCGCGATCCCCGGGAGGCGTTGTCGCTGCTGTACGCGGCAGGCGTCCGGCACGTCATGGTGGAAGGCGGTTCACGCATCCTCAGCTCCTTCCTGGCCGCGCGGCTCGTGGACGAACTCATCGTCTACCTCGCGCCCACCCTGCTGGGCTCCGGAACACCGGCCCTGAACGGCCTGGGAATCACCACGCTCGCGGATGCCATGCAGTGGGACTGGGACCCGTCCGGCGGTGGCGCGGTACAGACCCTGGGGCGCGACCTGAGACTCCACCTCCGCCCCGAACCAATCCAAGCTTTGGAACCACAACCAGCCCGCGCTGCCGCGGAACCAGCCATGGGAGGCTACTGATGTTTACCGGAATTATTGCCGAACAAGGAGAGGTCCTTTCCGTGGCGCGTGACGGCGATACCAGCGCCACCCTCCGGCTGCGTGCCCCGGGCACCACCGAAGGACTTGCCCTCGGCGGGTCCATTGCCGTGAACGGCGTCTGCCTGACCGCCACCGGGATTGACGGCAAGGACTTCAGCGTTGACGTCATGGGCGAAACGCTGGTGCGCAGCACCATCGGAGAGCTCGACGCCGGCGATTCGGTCAACCTCGAACGCTGCGTCCCGGCCGGTGGCCGGCTGGACGGCCACGTGGTGCAGGGCCACGTGGACGGTGTGGGGCAACTGGTGGAACGCGAAGCCCTGGGCAATTGGGAACGCCTGCGCTTCGCCGTCCCGGTGAACCTGGCCCGGTACATCGCCGAAAAGGGTTCCATCGCCATCGACGGCGTTTCGCTCACCGTCACCGCGGTCAGCCCCGCGGCCGAGGCCGAACCCTGGTTCGAAGTGGGACTGATCCCCACCACGCTCGCCGACACCGGCCTGGGCGCAAAACAAACCGGCAGCCGGGTCAACCTGGAAGTGGATGTGCTGGCAAAGTACACCGAACGGCTGCTGGCATTCAGCACCGGCGCAGCAAACGGAGGAACCCGATGAATACCACTGTCCGCGCCCAGCCCGCCGCCGGGGCCGCGCCGCGCCCTGACGCAGCCAAGGGGCTTGACCTCGTGGAAGACGCCGTCCGTGCCATGGCCGCCGGACTGCCCGTGCTGGTGGTCGATAACGAGGACCGGGAAAACGAAGGCGACATCATCTTCGCGGCCCAGCATGCCACGCCGGCCCTCATGGGCTGGACCATCCGTTACAGCTCCGGCGTCATCTGCGTCCCCCTGACCGGGGACCGCGCCGACGCCCTGGAGCTGCCTCCCATGGCGGCCGTGAACCAGGACTCGAAGGGGACGGCCTACACCGTGTCCTGCGACGCTGCGGTGGGGGTCAGCACCGGCATTTCCGCCACGGACCGCGCCCTGACCGCCCGCGTGCTGGCAGACCCTGCGGCCGGACCGGCCGCTGTAACCAGGCCGGGGCATATTTTCCCGCTCCGGGCCGTTAACGGGGGAGTGCGTGAACGCCCCGGCCACACCGAAGCGGCCGTGGACCTCTGCCGGCTTGCCGGACTGGAGCCGGTGGGCGTGATCGCAGAAGTTGTGTACGACGACGGTGAGATGATGCGGCTCGACGGGCTGCGGGCATTCGCCGCCGAACACGGGTGCCCCCTGATCTCGATTGAGGATTTGGTGGTTTACCTTGAAGCAGGGGCCGCGGTTCCCGCCGACAGTCACACCGGGCCGGACGCCCGGGCGGAGTAGAGGAGTAACGATGACGGTTTCCGAGCTTTCGGACGACAGCCAGCACAACGGCCACCACCGCGGGGCAGCCGCAAACGGCCATGCCCACCCGGTCAGCTCCGGGCCGATTGTGCAGCTTCCCACCGCCTTTGGCGACTTCATCACGCAGGCCTGGACTGACCTGGTCACCGGCGCGGAGCACCTCGCGGTCAGCTCACCCAATCCTCCCAAGGACGGCCTTGCGCCCCTGGTCAGGCTCCATTCCGAGTGCTTGACCGGCGATGTCTTCGGGTCCTACCGCTGCGACTGCGGCGAACAGCTGGCCTATGCCCTGGAGCTCATCAATGAGTATGGCGGCACGCTGCTGTACCTCCGCGGACAGGAAGGCCGGGGCATTGGCCTGGCCAACAAAATCAAGGCCTATGCCCTGCAGGAAGCCGGCTTCGACACCGTGGAGGCCAACGAGCAGCTCGGGCTGCCCGTCGACGCCCGCTGCTACAAGGCCGCCGCCCAGATTCTCGCGGAGATGGGCCTGCACGAGGTCCGGCTCCTGAGCAACAACCCCGACAAACAGAACAGGCTTGCCAAGGCCGGGGTCAAGGTGGTGGAGATGGTTCCCACCGAGGTGCCGTCCCGCGACCAGAACATCCGCTACCTGCAGACCAAGAAGGACCGCATGGAGCACCGGCTCACGCTGGACACCCACGTTGCAGCAGTGCCCGTCGCCGCTGCCGACACATTCTCCCCTGACAACGACTGACTCCCCATAACGACTGAACGGACCACCTACACGCATGAGCGGACATGGCGCACCAGATATTGACCTCACTACCCTGAACCCGGCGGCAACATCGCAGCTGCGGCTGGCCATCGTGGCTGCCAGCTGGCACACCCAGATCATGGACGGCCTCCTGGACGGTGCACTGCGCGCGGCCAAGGACGCAGGCATCAGCGAACCCACTGTCCTGCGGGTTCCGGGAGCCTTCGAGCTGCCGGTCGCTGCCGCGCGGCTGGCACCGCACTTTGACGCGGTGGTGGCGCTCGGCGTCGTCATCCGCGGCGGCACGCCGCACTTCGAATACGTATGCCAGGCGGCGACGGCGGGACTTACCGATGTGAGCGTCTCCACCGGCGTGCCGGTGGGCTTCGGCGTGCTCACCTGCGACACGGAACAGCAGGGACTGGACCGCGCGGGCCTGCCCGGCTCCAGCGAGGACAAGGGCCACGAAGCGGTGACGGCGGCCCTGGCCACCGCCGTTCTTCTCAAGCAGTACAAGTAGCAGTCCGACAAACGGCTGGCGGGCGCGTGTGTGTTCCCTCACATCGCGCCCGTCATGCGTCGGCCCGACAGGCGCCGCCGGGCCCGCAGCAAGTAGGCTGTAGGGCGTGAAGAATTTCGAGACGCTGTTCGCTGAACTGAGTGAGAAGGCAGCCACCCGCCCGGCAGGCTCCCGCACCGTCGCTGAATTGGAGTCCGGAGTCCACGGCATCGGCAAGAAAGTCGTGGAGGAAGCAGCCGAAGTCTGGATGGCCGCTGAGTACGAATCCGATGAGGCCGCGGCCGAGGAAATCTCCCAGCTGCTGTACCACCTGCAGGTTCTGATGCTCGCCAAAGGCCTGACCCTGGAAGACGTCTACAAGCATCTCTAGCCACAGCGGTGCCGCGGCCTTCCCGGCCGGCCGGTGCCTTGTGTGGCCCGATTTGCCTGATCAACAGACCTCCCCAACCAAGAAAGACCCCCATGCTGCGAGTAGCCGTCCCCAACAAGGGCTCCCTGTCCGAAGCCGCGTCCGCGATGCTGTCCGAGGCGGGCTACCGCCAGCGCCGGGACACCCGCGAGCTGGTCATGATGGACCCGGACAATGACATTGAGTTCTTCTTCCTCCGCCCCCGCGACATCGCCGTTTACGTCGGCCGGGGAACCCTCGACGTCGGCATCACCGGCCGCGACCTGCTGCTGGACGCTGAGGTGGAGGCCGAGGAACTCCTGCCCCTGGGTTTCGCTGCCTCCACGTTCCGCTTCGCCGGACCGGTGGGGGACTTCAGCAAGGTTGAGGAACTCGAAGGAAAGCGTCTCGCCACCAGCTATGACGGCCTGCTCCGCGGTTACCTTGCCGAGCGCGGCGTCAACGCCAAAGTGGTGCGGCTCGACGGCGCCGTCGAGTCCTCCGTGCGCCTCGGCGTCGCGGACGCCATTGCCGACGTCGTCGAAACCGGCAATACGCTCAAGGCCGCCGGCATGGAGATCTTCGGTGACCCCATCCTCAAGTCCGAAGCCGTCCTGATCCGCCGCACCGGCAAGGGAGGCGCCGCGAACGGCACCGCCAGGGAGATCGACGTTCTCATCCGCCGCCTCCAGGGCGTCCTGGTGGCACGGCAGTACGTCCTCATGGACTACGACATCCGCAAGGAACTCGTGGAGAAGGCTGCGGCCCTGACACCCGGCCTGGAATCACCCACGGTATCGCCGCTGCGCGACTCCGAGTGGGTGGCTGTGCGGTCCATGGTCCCCAAGAAGGACACCAACCGCATCATGGACGAGCTGTACGACCTCGGCGCCCGCGCCATCCTGGTCAGCAGCATCCACGCCTGCCGGATCTAGGGGACGTTGTCATGGCTGTAGCTGTACGAGTCATTCCGTGCCTCGATGTCGACGGCGGACGTGTGGTGAAGGGCATCAACTTCGAGGGGCTCCGCGACGCCGGTGACCCGGTGGAACTTGCCCACCGCTATGACAACGCCGGCGCTGATGAGCTCACGTTCCTGGACGTCACCGCGTCCTCCGGCAACCGCGAAACCACGTTCGACGTGGTCCGCCGAACCGCCGAGGAAGTCTTCATCCCCCTGACCGTTGGCGGCGGCGTCCGCGGCGTGGCCGAGGTGGACAAGCTCCTCAGGTTCGGGGCGGACAAAGCATCCATCAACACCGCTGCCGTGGCGCGGCCGGATGTCATCAACGAAATCAGCAGGCACTTCGGGTCCCAGGTGCTGGTCCTGTCCGTGGACGCCCGCCGGACCCGTCCGGGATCCGAGCCCACGCCGTCGGGCTTTGAAGTAACCACCCACGGCGGCCGCACGGGCACCGGCATCGACGCCGTCGCATGGGCGAAGGAAGCCGCGGACCGCGGCATCGGCGAGATCCTGCTGAACTCCATCGACGCGGACGGCACCAAGGACGGGTTCGACCTCGAGCTCATCCGCCTGGTGCGTGCCGCCGTCAAAGTGCCGATCATCGCGTCCGGCGGCGCGGGGGAGCCGGCCCACTTCCCGCCGGCAGTGGCCGCAGGCGCCGACGCCGTGCTGGCCGCCTCAATCTTCCACTGGGGCCCGGACAACATGATGGCCCAGGTCAAGGACGCCATCCGCGCAGCCGGTTTCGAAATCCGCTAATCCCGCCCGCCTAACCACAACGCGGGGTCACTTTTCGCCCAATGAACGACATTTTTCGGGCGAAACGTGACCCCGCGTTGGTGTTTGTTGGGGACCGGCGGGGCGGTGAAACCCTACAGGCCGACTTCGGCGGACTGGAGGAGGGCGACGGCGTCCGGCTGGCCTTCGAAGGTGACGAGGGCGTGGCGGGTGCGGCCGTGCGCGTGCATCAGCAGTTCACCGGGCTCACCGACGATCGCCACTGACACGGGGGCGCGCTTGGCCACGTGCCGGGGCCCGGAAGGGCGTACCAGCACAATGCCAAGATCCACGCCGCGGTAAAGAATGGCGGCACGTTTGATGAGTTCGTCCCACAGGGCGTCTGAGTATGCCTCGTCCAGGGCCCGCGGAGCCCAGCGGTCCACGGCCCGGCGGATGTCCTCGGTGTGGACGAAGTATTCGATCAGGTTCGAACTCTCGTCCAGGGCCTTGATCTTCATGGGCGACAGGGCAGGGGGGCCGCCGCGGAAAGTATTGACCAGTCCCGCATACTCGTCCGGGGTCTTCAGCTTTGCGGCGAGCTTGGCAGTGGCCTTGTCCGAAGCCTTGGAAAGGCTCTTGATGATCAGGCCGAGGCCCACGGCAGCCTTGCGTTCGCGCAGGTACAGGTGCGCGGCAAGGTCCCTGGTGCGCCATCCCCGGCAGAGGGTGGGGGCATCAGGACCGGCCGCCAGGAGGGTTTCGGCCAGGACTTCGCGGGACGGGTCAACGTAATGCATCACTTGTGAAACTAGCACGAGAGCGTGGAAGTTGGGCAGCGGAGCCGCCACGGGAGAGGTGCCCTTGGTAACAGACGGTTTTGTATGCCACGCAGCGCATATTAGGCGGCTGTTGAACAGGCACTAGACTTGAGCTGATGTCTGAGCAGCCCGCCCCCGCCCCCGTATCTGTCCCTGCCCCCGTCGCCAGCCCGCTCCCGCCCGGCGTGGCGGCAGCGCTGAAGCGTGACAGCGCCGGGCTCGTCGCTGCGGTGGTCCAGCAATTCGACACCAACGAGGTGCTGATGCTGGGGTGGATGGACGACGAAGCGCTGCACCGCACCATGACCACGGGCCGGGTCACGTTCTACTCCCGCTCCCGCCAGGAGTACTGGCGCAAGGGAGACACGTCAGGCCACGTCCAGTGGGTCAAATCCGTTGCCATGGACTGCGACGGCGATGCCTTGCTGGTCAGGGTGGACCAGGTCGGGGCGGCCTGCCATACAGGGACCCGCACGTGCTTCGACGGACGCGCACTCGACGTCCGGACGGGCCCGGCCTCCTAGCCACTCCCTGCGGCGCAACCCGTTGCAGCCTTACATTCTTTTGCCAGCAAACGACTGACGCCGCCCGCGGCGGCACACAAGAACAGGCGGAAAGCATAACCATGCAGGACCTTGGAATGATCAGCCCGGGCCTCGAGGAGTTCCGCGAGCTCGCCGCCACCAGCCGGGTCATCCCCGTGACGCTCAAGGTGCTGGCGGATGCCGAGACGCCCATCGGCCTCTACCGGAAACTGGCCAATGGCCAGCCCGGAACGTTCCTCATGGAGTCCGCGGCCGTTGGCGGCACCTGGTCGCGTTATTCCTTCATCGGGGCCAACTCCCGCGCCACGCTGACCACCAAGGACGGCCAGGCCCACTGGCTCGGCCAGCCCCCAGCCGGCGTGCCACTGGACGGCAACCCCGTGGACGCCATCCGCGACACCGTCGAAGCGTTGCGGACCAGCCGGTTTGAGGGTCTGCCGCCGTTCACGTCCGGCCTGGTGGGTTTCCTCGGCTGGGAAACCGTCCGGCACTGGGAACGCCTCACCAGCCCGCCCGAGGACGATCTCCACCTTCCCGAACTGGCCCTGAACCTGGTGACGGACATGGCCGTCCACGACAATCACGACGGCAGCGTGCTGCTCATCGCCAACGCCATCAACTTCGACAACAGTTCCGAGCGGGTGGACGAGGCGTGGCACGACGCCGTTGCCCGGGTGAAGGCGCTGCTCACCAAAGTCAGCACACCGGTAGCGCAGCCCGTCTCCGTCCTGGAACCCGCCGCCCTGGACTTCGCCTCCAGCGTCCAGGAACGCTGGGCCGAACCCGCCTACCTCGAAGCCCTGGACCGGGGCAAGGAGGCCATCGTGGACGGTGAAGTGTTCCAGGTAGTGATCTCCCGCCGTTTCGAAATGGAGTGCGGCGCCTCACCGCTGGACGTCTACCGGGTCCTGCGCAACACCAACCCCAGCCCGTACATGTACCTCTTCAGCCTCGAGGACGCCGACGGCCGGGAATACACCATCGTGGGGTCCTCCCCGGAGGCCCTGGTGACAGTGACCGGGGACGAAGTCATCACCCACCCCATCGCCGGTTCCCGGCCCCGCGGAAAGACCGTTGAAGGCGACAAGGCCTTGGCCGAGGAACTCCTGGCCGACCAGAAGGAACGCGCCGAGCACCTGATGCTGGTGGACCTGTCCCGCAACGACCTCTCCAAGGTCTGTGTAGCAGGCACAGTGGACGTCACCCAGTTCATGGAGGTGGAGCGGTTCAGCCACATCATGCACCTTGTTTCCACCGTGGTGGGGACGCTGTCCCCGGAGGCCAAAGCCTATGACGTCCTCAAGGCGACCTTCCCGGCAGGGACGCTCTCAGGCGCCCCCAAGCCCCGGGCCCTCCGGCTTCTGGACCAGTTGGAGCCGCACCGGCGCGGGATCTACGGCGGCGTGGTGGGATATCTGGACTTCGCCGGCGACATGGACATGGCCATCGCCATCCGCTCGGCCCTGCTCCGTGAAGGACGGGCGTACGTCCAGGCCGGCGGCGGCATCGTGGCGGACTCGGTGAATCCCACCGAGGCGATCGAAACCGTGAACAAGGCCGCCGCACCGCTCCGCGCGGTCCACACGGCCGGTTCGCTGCGCAACATTACGGCAGAGACGCTGCCCGAACCGGGAAAGGCCAGCGAATGACCCCGGTCTGGGCGCGGAAATCCACCCTGGTCCTGCTGATCGCGGCGCTGGCGTTGGCCGTCTTCGGCACCACAACACAAAACTGGATCACCGTCACCCTCGATCCGGACCAGGTGGGCCAGACCGTGGGGGGCCAGAACACCCTCACCGTCCAGGGCAGCAAGGCAGCCACGGCGGTGACCGCGCTGGCGCTGGTGGCCCTTGCCGGCGGCCTGGCCGCGTCCATTGCCGGGAAGATCGCACGGTGGGTCATCACCGCCATCGTGGTCCTCGCAGCGGCCGGCATCATCGTCGCAGCTGCCACCGTGCTGGCTGATCCGCTCGCCGCCGCACAGGGGTCCATCGCAGCCGCCACCGGCGTCTCCGGAAGCAGCGCGGGAGCTGCGGTGACCGCGTTCCCGGTGCTCGCCGTCGTCGTCGGAATTCTTCTGGCGCTCGGCGCGCTGCTGATCATTCCGGCGGGCCGGTTCTGGAAGTCCCGCACCAAATATGACGTGGCATCCGCCGGTGCCGCGGCGGGGAATTCCGCCCCGCCGGCGGGTCCGGTGGACGAGATCGACAGCTGGGACAGGCTCTCGCGCGGCGATGATCCCACCTGAGCCGCTCCCGGCCGACGCCGGAACGGGCCGCCCGAACGGTGGCCCGGGCCGCCGATGGGCAGGTTGCGGCCAAAAAATGGCAGAATGTAAGCAGTATTGATCCTGAGGAGATTCACATGAGCAAAGCACCCGCATCCGCGTCCAAATCCGCCCCGGCCCCTGCCGTGCACATCGGCGTTGACCACAGCCAGGAACTGGGCCATGGCAACAGCCCCGCCGCATGGACCTGCGTGATTGTCATGCTGGTGGGCGCGCTCATCGCGGCGATCGCTTTTGTCATTGCCAACACTCCCATCTTCATCGCCGGCGCGTGCGTGATGGTCCTCGGCCTGATCCTCGGCTTCATCATGCGTAAAGCGGGCTACGGCGTCGAGGGCAGCAAGCTGAAGAGCTCCGGCCACTGATGGCCACCGTTCTCGATGACATCAATGCCGGTGTCAGGGAGGATATGGAAGCCAGGAAGCGTCTGGTTTCCCTCGCGGAACTGAAGGAACGGGCACTCGCAGCCGCACCGGCGCGTGACGCGTGGGCAGCACTTGGCGGCCCCGCGGCACTCCGCGACGAGCTCAAGGTGATCGCCGAAATCAAGCGCCGCAGTCCCTCGAAGGGTGACCTCGCCACCATCGTGGATCCGGCGTCACTGGCCGTGCAGTATGCCGACGGCGGCGCCGCCGTGATCAGTGTCCTCACCGAAAAGCGGCGGTTCAACGGCTCACTCGCTGACCTGGACGCCGTCCGCGCCAGCGTGGATGTCCCCTTGCTCCGCAAAGACTTCACCGTGGACGAATACCAGATCTGGGAGGCCCGTGCCCACGGCGCCGACCTGATCCTGCTGATCGTGGCTTCACTCTCGGACAGCGAGCTCCGGGACTTCAGTGCCCTCAGCCGCGAGCTGGGCATGAACGTGCTGGTGGAAACGCACACGGAAGAGGAAATCGCCCGTGCCGTGGCGGCTGAGGCGCGCATCATCGGCGTCAACGTCCGCAACCTCAAAACGCTCGACGTCGACCGTTCCGTTTTCGCCTCACTCGCCGGCCTGATCCCCGCCGAAGCGCTGGTTGTCGCCGAATCCGGCGTGCGCGGTGTGGACGATGTGTCGCATTACGCGGCGAGCGGTGCCAACGCGATCCTGGTGGGCGAAGCCCTGGTGAGCGATTCGACTCCGCGGGAGCGGATCGCAGAGTTCACCGCGGCCGGCGCTGCCGCCATCGCCGCGCGGGCCTAGCCCGCAACGCCGGTCCCGGTGCGGGCCGAACAAAACTTTCTGAACAATCAACTGGAACAGGACGGTGAGACTGATGGTTGATGCACCCTCAGGGCACGTTGACGAGAATACGGCGGAAGCCTTCCTGCAGGGCGCGTCGCTGAAGCACGCCCCGGGGCCCTACTTCGGGAACTACGGCGGACGCTGGATGCCCGAGTCCCTGATCGCCGCGCTGGACGAGCTCGAGGACACGTTTGACAAGGCAAAGGCTGATCCGGACTTTGTTGCCCAGATTGCTGACCTGAACAAAAATTACTCAGGCCGACCGTCCCTGCTGACGGAGGCGAAACGGTTTGCCGAGCATGCCGGGGGAGTTCGGGTCTTCCTCAAGCGCGAGGACCTCAACCACACCGGATCGCACAAGATCAACAACGTCCTGGGGCAGGCGCTGCTTGCCAAGCGCATGGGCAAGACCCGCATCATCGCCGAAACGGGCGCAGGCCAACACGGCGTCGCCAGTGCCACCGCCGCCGCCCTCCTGGGCCTGGAATGCGTGGTGTACATGGGCGCTGAGGACTGCCGCCGCCAGGCCCTGAACGTGGCACGGATGGAACTGCTGGGTGCCACCGTGGTTCCTGTGACGAGCGGATCCCAGACGCTCAAGGACGCCATCAACGAAGCCCTGCGGGACTGGGTGGCCAACGTGGACCACACCCATTACCTGCTCGGCACCGCTGCCGGCGCCCACCCGTTCCCCGCCATGGTCCGCTACTTCCATGAGGTGATCGGCGAGGAAGCCCGCGCCCAGATCCTGGAGCAGGCCGGCAAGCTGCCCGACGCCGTCTGTGCCTGCATCGGCGGCGGCTCCAACGCCATCGGCATCTTCCACGGGTTCCTCGACGACCCCTCCGTGAGGATCTTCGGCTTCGAAGCCGGCGGCGACGGTGTGGACACCGGCCGGCACGCAGCCACCATCACCCTGGGCAAGCCGGGCGTCCTGCACGGAGCCCGCTCCTACCTCATGCAGGACGACGACGGCCAGACCATCGAGTCCCACTCCATCTCCGCAGGGCTGGACTACCCCGGCGTCGGGCCCGAACATGCCTACCTGGCCGACATCGGACGGGTCAGCTACGAGCCCATTACGGACAGCGAAGCCATGGACTCCTTCCGGCTGCTGTGCCGCACCGAGGGCATTATCCCGGCCATCGAATCGGCGCACGCCCTCGCGGGCGCCATCAAAGTGGGGCAGCGGCTCGCGGCCGAGGCTGAGGAGTCCGGCGGCAACGCCTCGGAGAAGATCATCATCGTGAACCTGTCCGGCCGCGGCGACAAGGACGTGGCCCAGGCTGCGGAATGGTTCGACCTGCTCGACAAGAATTCACCGGAAGCCGAAATCGGCAAAGAGGGGGAGCAGCTGTGAGCACGGCGCAACTGACCAGCAAATCCGCAGCTGCGATTGACAAGGCGCGTGCCGAAGGGCGCGCGGCGCTCATCGGCTACCTCCCGGCCGGCTTCCCGGACGTCGAGCAGACCATCGCCGCCGGAATCGCCCTGGCCGAAAACGGCGCGGACCTCATCGAAATCGGCATCCCCTACTCGGACCCGGTCATGGACGGTCCCGTCATCCAGGCGGCTACCACCGAAGCGCTGGCCAAGGGCTTCCACGTCCGGCAGGTCTTCGACGTCGTTGCCGGCATCACCAGCAAGACCGACGCTGCAGTCCTGGTCATGACGTACTGGAATCCCGTGGTCCGGATGGGCGTGGATGAATTCGCGCGCAAGCTGGCCGAGGCCGGGGGAGCCGGGCTGATCACGCCGGACCTCATTCCGGACGAAGCATCAGAATGGTTCGAGGCCTCGGACAAGTACGGGCTGGACCGGGTGTTCCTCGTGGCACCCTCCTCCACCCCGGAACGGATGAAGCGCACCGTTGATGCCAGCCGCGGTTTCGTCTACGCGGTATCCATCATGGGTGTGACGGGTGCCCGCACCTCCGTCAGCAGCGCAGCGAAGGACGTGGTTGCCGCCGCGCATCACGCCGGCGCCGAACGTGTATGCGTGGGGCTCGGAGTTTCGAACGCCGACCAGGTCCGCGAGATCGCCGCCTACGCCGAGGGCGTCATCGTGGGCACGGCGCTCGTCGCCGCAATCCGCGACGGCGGTGTTCCCGCCGTCGCAGATCTGACCCGCGACCTCAGTTCGGGCCTCGCCCGGGAAGTAGCCTAAGCCACAATGCAGATCCTCCTTCAGGCCGCCGCCGCGGTGCCGGCCAGCATCCCGAGCCCGGACTGGTCCGGCTTCGACATTCCGTTGCCCTGGGGGAGCCTGCGGATCCATGCCTACGCCCTGTGCATCCTCGCAGGAATCGTTCTGGGCCTGTGGCTGACCTCCGTTCGCTGGGCCCGCCGCGGCGCTCCCGAGGGCAGCGTCTGGGACATCGTCATCTGGGCGATCCCCTTCGGCATCATCGGCGGCCGGCTGTACCACGTGGTCTCTTCACCGGACCAGTACTTCGGGCCCGGGTTCGACGGGACAGGCGACCTTTGGCTGATCCCGCAGATCCAGCGCGGCGGCCTGGGCATCTGGGGTGCCGTGGTGCTGGGCGTTGTTGGGGCCTGGATTGGCTGCCGGCGCGCGGGTGTGAAGCTGACTGCCTTCCTGGACGCGGCGGCCCCGGGCCTGCTGCTGGCCCAGGCCATCGGCAGGTGGGGGAACTACTTCAACCAGGAGCTCTTCGGCGGCCCCACCACCCTGCCGTGGGGACTGCAGATCGACGCGGACAACCCCAACTTTCCCGCCGGCATGCCGGCGGACACGCTGTTCCACCCCACGTTCCTCTATGAGTCGCTCTGGAACATCGCCGGTGTGGTGATTCTGCTGGCCCTTGACCGCAGGTTCCACTTCCGCCGGGCCAGGCTTTTCTGGCTCTACGCGATGTACTACACGCTGGGCCGGGTATGGATCGAAGCAATGCGGATCGACGATGCCGAACAGATCAATCTCTTTGGCATCACCACCAGGCTCAACGTCTGGACCAGCATCTTCGTGTTCATCGCAGCACTGGTGGTGTTCATCCTGGTGGGGATGAAGGGCCGGCCCGAACCGGACACGCCGTACCTGGCAGGACGCGGTCCCGCCCCCGAAGCCGATGACAGCGGCAGTACATCCGGTGACGGTGACGCCGGCGATACTGGCGTGAAATCTGATGACCCTGTGGCTGCTGTTGTTCCGGCCGTCCGCAATGCGGATACCCGTGTCTCAGATAGTGAATCGCGTGATAATCTCCCTGTTATCCAAAATGGATCCGGAAACGCTTCCACCCCAACGGAAGACGAACCGGCAGTCAGGGACGGCAAAAAGTCCGTCCCTGCGACGCCGGGCACCGGAGATTCCGGCCGTAAGGTCACGGAATCCGCGCCGGAGGCTGGCACAAGCAAGTAGCACGCCGGCACGGCTGGGCAGCAGAGCTACCGCTCGGAGCGCCCGCACACCACAATGTCGTGGCAAACAGGGCCCGCCCGGACAGCAGATAGCCGCTGTCCGGTCAAGCCCGGGTCAGGGGCCTGCGTAACTGTTCGTTCAGCAGGCCTGTCTGACCTACAATTTCCTGTAAATAACACTTTGTTGTGCCCATCACACCGGCGCTCAGAAGTGGGGCCAACGGTGTCCCTTCCATACGTACGATCTCGAGGAAGGACGTCTTCAATGACCCATCTTCATAGCCCACGCTGGTCCGAAAAAATAGGATCTGACGGCCCCGTCTCTCCGTTCAAGCGCTTCGCTGCGCTGCCGGAGGCCCGGGGTCTATACAATCCGGAAAACGAAAAAGACGCGTGTGGCCTGGCAATCATCGCCACGCTCCGCGGTGAGCCCGGCTACGACATTGTCGACGCCGCCCTGACCGCCCTGCGCAACCTCGAACACCGTGGTGCCGTAGGCGCAGACGAAGGCACCGGTGACGGTGCCGGCCTTCTGATGCAGATCCCCGACGAATTCTTCCGGGCGGTCACGGAATTCGAGCTACCCGCGCCCGGCCAGTACGTTGCCGGGACCGCCTTCCTGCCGTCCGAGCAGCGCGAGGCCGACGCCGCGAAGGCAGGAATCGAGGGCCTCGCAGCTGACGAGGGCCTCACGGTCCTCGGCTGGCGTGAAGTGCCCATCGTGGCGGATCTCGTCGGCGCCATGGCCCGCGCCTGCATGCCGTACTTCTCCCAGCCTTTCCTCGCTTCCGCAACCGGTGAGCAGTTGGACCGCAACACGCTCGATGCCCGGGCCTGGCGGATCCGCAAGCGTGCCCAGAACAAGTTCGGTGTCTACTTCCCGTCCCTGTCGTCGCGCACCATTGTCTACAAGGGCATGCTGACCACTGCCCAGCTGGAGCCGTTCTACCCGGACCTCTCGGACAAGCGTTTCAAGACCAAGCTGGCCATTGTCCACTCCCGCTTCTCCACCAACACGTTCCCGTCCTGGCCGCTGGCCCAGCCGTTCCGCACCATCGCCCACAACGGTGAAATCAACACCGTCAAGGGCAACCGGAACTGGATGCGCGCCCGCCAGTCCCAGCTCGCCAACCCGCTGCTGGGGGATTCGCCGGAAGAGCTGTACCCCATCTGCACGCCCGGCGCGTCCGACTCCGCGTCCTTCGACGAAGTGGCCGAGCTGCTCTGGCTCTCCGGCCGGCCCATCACGCACTCCATCATGATGATGATCCCGGAGGCGTGGGAGAACCACGCCACCATGGATCCCGCACGGCGGGCGTTCTACGAATACCACTCACTGCTCATGGAGCCCTGGGACGGCCCGGCCGCCGTGTCCTTCACCGACGGCAACCTGGTGGGTGCCACCCTGGACCGCAACGGGCTGCGCCCCGGACGCTACTGGATCACCGAGGACGGTCTGGTCATCTTCGCGTCCGAGGTCGGCGTGATCGACGTCGAACCGTCCAAGGTGGTCAAGAAGGGCCGCGTTTCCCCGGGCAAGATGTTCCTGGTGGACACCGACGCCGGCCGCATCATTGACGACGAAGAGGTCAAGGCCGAAGTTGCCGCGGCGAACCCCTGGGCCGCGTGGCTCAAGGAGAACCTGATCGACCTCAAGGACCTCCCCGAACGCGAGCACGTGGTGCACACCGCCGCGTCGGTGAACATCCGCCAGCGCACCTTCGGCTATACCACCGAAGAACTCAAGATCCTCCTCGGCCCGATGGCCCGGACCGGTGCCGAACCGCTGGGCGCCATGGGTTCGGACACCCCGGTGGCGGTGCTGTCCAAGCGGCCCCGGCTGCTGTTCGACTACTTTGTGCAGTCCTTCGCGCAGGTCACCAACCCGCCGCTGGATGCCATCCGTGAAGAGCTGGTCACATCGCTGACGTGTGCCATCGGCCCGAACGGCAACCTGCTGGACACCAAGCAGGTCCGGCAGCCGCAGGTCTCGCTGCCGTTCCCGGTGATCACCAACGACCAACTGGCCAAGATCGCCAACATTGAAACGCCCGACGGCGACCGGATCGCCATGAAGGTCCGTGGCCTGTACCGGCCCGAAGGCGGCGAATCAGCCCTGCGTGCCAGGCTGACTGAAATCTGCGAGCAGGTTTCCGGTGCCATCAACCGCGGCGTGCAGTACGTGGTGCTCTCTGACCGCGACTCGAACGCCCAGTGGGCGCCGATTCCCTCCCTGCTGCTGGTCAGTGCCGTGCACCACCACCTGCTCCGGAGCGCCAACCGCACCAAGACGGCCCTCGTGGTGGAGGCCGGCGACGTCCGCGAGACGCACCACGTTGCCGTCCTGATTGGCTACGGCGCCTCCGCCGTCAACCCGTACCTCGCCATGGAATCTGTGGAACAGCTCATCTCAACCGGCGACGTGGTGGGGGTGACGCCGCAGGACGGCGTGTACAACCTCATCAAGGGCCTGGGCAAGGGCGTCCTGAAGATCATGTCCAAGATGGGCATCTCCACCGTGGCCTCGTACACCGGCGCGCAGACGTTCGAGGCCCTGGGCCTGGGGCAGGAGCTGGTGGACGAGTTCTTCGCCGGCACCCATTCGCAGCTGGGCGGCGTGGGCCTGGACGTCATCGCGGCCGAAGTGTCCGCGCGGCACCAGATGGCCTACCCGGAGGGCGGCATCGAACAGCCGCACCGCCCGCTGCTGGGCGGCGGCGAGTACCAGTGGCGCCGCGACGGCGAACCGCACCTGTTCAATCCGGAAACCGTCTTCCGACTGCAGCACGCCACGCGTGAGCGCCGCTATGACATCTTCAAGGCGTACACCAAGGGCGTGGATGACCAGTCCGAGAACCTGATGACCCTGCGCGGGCTGCTCAAGTTCAAGAACGATCGTCCCGCCGTTCCCCTCGAGGAAGTGGAGCCGGTCTCCAGCATCGTGAAGCGGTTCTCCACCGGTGCCATGAGCTACGGATCCATCTCCCAGGAAGCCCACGAGACCCTCGCCATCGCCATGAACCAGTTGGGCGGCAAGTCCAACACCGGTGAAGGCGGCGAAGACGTGGACCGGCTGCTGGACCCCAAGCGCCGTTCTGCGGTCAAGCAGATCGCCTCGGGCCGGTTCGGCGTCACCAGCCTGTACCTGACCAACGCCGAGGACATCCAGATCAAGATGGCGCAGGGTGCCAAGCCCGGCGAGGGCGGCCAGCTGATGGCGCAGAAGGTCTACCCGTGGGTTGCCCGCACGCGTCATTCGACCCCCGGCGTCGGCCTGATCTCCCCGCCCCCGCACCACGATATCTACTCCATCGAGGACCTCGCGCAGCTCATCTACGATGCGAAGCGCGCCAATCCCTCGGCTCGCGTCCACGTCAAGCTCGTCTCCGAAGTGGGGATCGGCACTGTGGCATCGGGTGTCACCAAGGCGAAGGCCGACGTCGTACTTGTCTCCGGACACGACGGCGGCACCGGTGCCTCCCCGCTGAACTCGCTCAAGCACGCGGGTGTGCCGTGGGAGCTCGGCCTCGCCGAGACCCAGCAGACGCTGATGCTCAACGGCCTGCGCGACCGCGTGGTGGTGCAGGTGGACGGCCAGCTCAAGACCGGCCGCGACGTGGTGATCGCCGCGCTGCTCGGCGGTGAGGAGTTCGGCTTCGCTACCGCACCGCTGGTGGTGGAGGGCTGCATCATGATGCGCGTCTGCCACCTGGACACCTGCCCGGTGGGTGTGGCAACGCAGAACCCCGAGCTGCGGGCCCGCTTCAGCGGCAAGCCCGAGTTTGTGGTCAACTTCTTCGAGTTCCTGGCCGAGGAGGTCCGCGAGATCCTCGCGGAGCTCGGGTTCCGCAGCATCGAGGAGGCCATTGGCCATGCCGAGGTGCTGGATGCCCGCGAGGCGATCAACCACTGGAAGGCCGACGGCCTGGACCTGGATCCGATCCTGCACGGTCTCGAGTTCGACGACGACGCCCCGCTGCGGAACATGACCTCGCAGAACCACGAGCTGGACAAGCACTTCGACCAGCGGCTGATCACCATGGCCACGGAGGCGCTGACCGACCGCACCCCGGTGAAGATCGCCGTGGACGTCATCAACACGGACCGCTCGGTGGGTACGATGCTCGGCCACACGGTGACCAAGACGTTCAGCACCGACGTGCTGGCGCCGGACACCATTGACATCACGCTGACCGGCACCGCCGGACAGTCGCTCGGCGCGTTCCTGCCGGCCGGCATCACGCTGCGCCTGTTCGGCGACTCCAACGACTACGTGGGCAAGGGCCTTTCCGGCGGACGGATCATTGTCCGGCCGGACCGGACCAACGTGTTCAAGGCCGAGGGCAACGTCATTGCCGGCAACGTGATCGGCTACGGCGCCACCAGCGGCGAAATATTCCTGCGCGGCCAGGTGGGCGAACGCTTCCTGGTCCGCAACTCGGGCGCCACCGCGGTGGTGGAAGGCATCGGCGACCACGGCTGCGAGTACATGACCGGCGGCCAGACGCTGATCATCGGCAGGACCGGACGCAACTTCGGCGCCGGCATGTCCGGCGGCACCGCCTACGTGCTGGACCTGCGGACCACGCGGGTCAACAAGCAGGCGCTGGAATCCGGCGAACTGCAGCTGCGCGAACTGGACGCCGAGGACCGCGACATCGTCCACGGGCTGCTGGTCAAGCACGTCGAGGAAACCGAATCCCTGCACGCGCAGCGGCTGCTGGAAAACTTCGACGACACCTGTGCCCGCATTACCAAAGTGCTGCCGCGCGATTACGCGGCAGTCCTGCAAACCCGTCTTGACGCGATCGAAGAGGGCCTGGACCCCGATGGCGAAGAAGTATGGGCCCGAATCCTGGAGGTAACCGGTGGCTGACCCACGCGGATTTCTAAAAGTACGCCAGCGTGAAACCCAGCCACGCCGCCCTGTTCCGGTCCGCATCATGGACTGGAAGGAAGTTTACGAGGCCCAGGAAAAGGGTGTCCTGAAGGCCCAGGCCGGCAGGTGCATGGACTGCGGCGTACCGTTCTGCCACCAGGGCTGCCCGCTGGGCAACCTGATTCCGGAGTGGAACGACCTCATGTGGCGGGACAAGGGTGAGGAAGCGATTGAGCGGCTGCATGCCACCAACAACTTCCCCGAGTGGACCGGCCGGCTGTGCCCGGCGCCCTGTGAGGCGTCCTGCGTCCTGGGGATCAACCAGCCTGCCGTCACCATCAAGCAGGTTGAAGTCTCGATCGCTGACGAGGCGTGGGAGAACGGCTGGGTCAACCCGCTGCCTCCGACGCGCCTGACCGGGAAGACGGTTGCCGTCGTCGGGTCCGGCCCTGCCGGGCTGGCCGTGGCGCAGCAGCTGACCCGCGTGGGCCACACTGTCGCCGTTTACGAGCGGGACGACAAGATCGGCGGGCTCCTCCGCTACGGCATCCCCGACTTCAAAATGGAGAAGGAGCAGGTGGACCGCCGCATCGAGCAGATGAAGGCGGAAGGCACCCGATTCCGGACCGGCGTCGCCGTGGGTACCGATGTGACGTGGGAGCAGCTGCGGCGCCGGTATGACGCCGTGGTGGTTGCCACCGGCGCCACCGTCCCGCGTGACCTGCCCATTCCGGGCCGGGACCTGGACGGCGTGCACTTCGCCATGGATTACCTTGTTCCCGCCAACCGCGTGGTGGCGGGGGAGAACGTGGAGAACCAGATCCACGCCAAGGGCAAGCATGTGGTGATCCTGGGCGGCGGTGATACCGGAGCCGACTGCCTCGGTACTGCGCACCGCCACGGCGCCGCCTCGGTGACCACCCTGGCCATCGGTAAGCAGCCGCCGTCGGAGCGTGCCGGGCACCAGCCCTGGCCCACATTCCCCACGCTGTTCGAAATGGCCAGCGCACACGAGGAAGGCGGCGAACGGACCTACCTCGCCTCCACCGTGGAGTTCGTGGGGGAGAACGGTAAGCTCACCGGCGTCAAGGTGGCCGAGACGGAATTCGTTGACGGCAAGCGCCTCCCCAAGGCCGGCACCGAACGGATCATCCCGGCGGACCTGGTGTTCCTGTCCCTGGGCTTCACCGGAGCCGAGCCGGCCGGCATCACCGAGCAGGTCAGCGCCGAATTCGACGGCCGCGGCAACGTGTCCCGGGACGGCTATTACATGACCAACACGGAGGGCATCTTTGTCGCGGGCGACGCCGGCCGCGGGCAGTCGCTCATTGTGTGGGCCATCGCCGAAGGGCGTGCCTGCGCAGCGGCGGTGGACAAGTTCCTCATGGGCAGCACCATCCTGCCGGCGCCGGTGGCGCCGACGGACCGTGCCATCGCCGTGCTCTGACGGACCGTTTGACGCACGGTCAGTTCGCCTCAGGTTCACTTCCACAACGACTTAACCAATGCAGCACACTATTAGGGTAGGTATATGAGACGCGCTAAGATTGTGGCCACTTTTGGCCCGGCAATTGCCAGCTTTGAGAACACCTTGGCGGTGTTGGAAGCCGGCGTGGACGTGGCCCGGATGAACATGAGCCACGGCGATTACTCCGTGCACGACAACACCTATGAGAATGTCCGCAAGGCTTCAGCCAAGCTGAGCAAGCCGGTGGCCATCATGGCTGACCTGCAGGGTCCGAAAATCCGCCTGGGCCGGTTTGTCGACGGTCCGCATCTGCTGGCCGAGGGTGACACGTTCACCATCACCACCGAGGATGTGCCGGGCACCAAGGAGATCTGCTCCACCACGCTCAAGAGCCTCACCGAAGACGTCAACGTGGGCGATGCCCTGCTGATCGACGACGGCAAGGTGGCCCTGCGTGCCATCGAGGTGGACGACGTCAAGGTCGTTGCCGTCGTCACCGTCGGTGGGATGGTGTCCAACAACAAGGGCATCAACCTGCCCGGTGTTGCCGTCAACGTTCCCGCGCTGAGCGAAAAAGACGAGGACGACCTGCGCTGGGCCATCCGCCGCGGTGTTGACATGGTTGCGTTGTCCTTCGTCCGCGACGCCGGAGATATTTCCCGTGTCCACGAGATCATGGACGAAGAAGGCCGCCGCGTGCCGGTCATCGCCAAGATCGAGAAGCCGCAGGCCGTGGAGCAGCTCCACGAAATCATTGACGCCTTCGACGCCATCATGGTGGCCCGTGGCGACCTCGGCGTGGAACTTCCCCTGGAGGAAGTGCCGATCGTGCAGAAGCGTGCCATTGAACTGGCGCGCCGCTGGGCCAAGCCGGTCATCGTGGCCACCCAGGTCCTCGAATCCATGATCGACAACCCGCGCCCCACCCGCGCGGAAGCCTCTGACTGCGCGAACGCCGTCCTCGACGGTGCGGACGCGGTGATGCTTTCCGGTGAGACCAGCGTGGGCAAGTACCCGATCGAGACCGTTAAGGTTATGGCCCGGATCATCGAATCCACCGAGGTCCACGGGCTGGAGCGCGTCCCCCCGCTGGGGACAAAGCCCAAGACCCGTGGGGGCGCCATCACCCGCGCCGCCGTCGAAATCGCCGACCAGCTGGATGCGAAGTACATCTGCACCTTCACCCAGTCCGGCGACTCCGCACGGCGCCTGTCGCGTCTGCGCCCCATCAGGCCGGTGTTCGCGTTCACTCCGCTGGAGCACGTGTGGAACCAGCTGGCGCTGACCTGGGGGATCCAGCCGGTGCTGGTCCCCATGGTGGGCCACACCGACGAGATGACCGCCCAGGTGGACCGCAGCCTGCTGGAAATGAAGCTGGTGAAGGATGGTGACCTGGTAGTCATCGCCGCCGGTTCGCCTCCAGGCAAGGCCGGATCCACGAACATCCTCAAGGCGCACAGGGTGGGCGACTTCGCCGACGCCGGCAGCCTCGGCGACAGCGGCACGGGTGCTCCCCGGGAGAAGCTCGGCCCCTGGCCGACGTCCTAGCGGCTTAAACGGAAGAACCCCTGCCGGTTGGCAGGGGTTCTTCCGTTTAACCGGCGGAGGCTCGTGGCCTCCCGGTTGGCTAGTTGACCTGGTTGATGATGGTTTCGGCCACTTCGCGCATGCTGAGGCGGCGGTCCATGGAGGTCTTCTGGATCCAGCGGAACGCTTCCGGCTCCGTCAGGCCCATCTTGGTGGTCAGCAGGCTCTTGGCGCGCTCCACGAGCTTGCGGGTGGCGAACTGTTCCTGCAGGTCCGACACTTCGCTCTCGAGGGCCTTGATTTCCTCGTGCCGGGAGAGGGCGATCTCCAGGGCGGGGATGAGGTCCGCCGGGGTGAAGGGCTTGACCACGTAGGCCATGGCGCCGGCGTCGCGGGCGCGTTCCACGAGTTCCTTCTGGCTGAAGGCCGTCAGCAGGACCACCGGGGCGATGCGGGCCTTGACGATCTTCTCGGCGGCGGTGATGCCGTCCATGACGGGCATCTTCACGTCCATCAGGACCAGGTCAGGCTTGAGTTCTTCGGCGAGCTGCACGGCCTTTTCGCCGTTGTCCGCTTCGCCTACGACGTCGTACCCTTCCCCGCGCAGGATCTCGATGATGTCGAGCCGGATGAGGGTTTCATCTTCGGCCACAATGACGCGGCGCGCCGGCTGGGACGTGGGGTTTGACTCCGTCGGTTCAGTCACGGGATCTCCTTGGAAAGGTACGGGGGAACATCACCATTTTAGGTGCGCCCGCGGCCGTACTTTGAACTGCATGGTCTGTTGCGGCTTCAGCGGCGCGATTCTGGAATTTAGCCTATCTGCATGTAGAGTAATTCCGCGTACGTGAAGCGATCGCGTTGCTCACAATCAGCTGTGGGCGTACCGGTTTGCATCGCGTATTCCGCGCCCGAGTGGCGGAATTGGCAGACGCGCCGCACTCAAAATGCGGTATCGAAAGGTGTGTGGGTTCGAGTCCCACCTCGGGCACGACGTATTCCCTCGTCAGAGGCGATTTTGCTTTGACGTGTTGACAAAGCTTGCGATCGCGTCATCTGACGGGTTGGGTCGCGGGCTGTGGCCTGGCCGCCGCGGGGCCTATTCAGGTGTGTGGGGTGGCGGGTTCAAGTCCCTGGCTGGTGGGCCTTCCGCCTGCTGAAGTGGGGTTATGCAGTTCCTCGTTCCGGTTCTGTCGAGTGGGCCCGGGGTGGCCTACACCTATTCATGGGCCGGGGGAGCGAAGACGACATGACGTTGCGGATTATGGTTGGACCCGTTTGTTGAGAAGCGGCTTTTGTGACCTCATAGGCGCAGGGTGTGCGCGGTTTGTCTTGTCAAAGAGGGTGTGGACAGTGTCCACACTTACGTATGCTTTATTGGCGTGGTCGTAGGGCCGTGTCCACTGTCACCTCTGGTCACATGGGTTCCGAGCGCCAATGTCAGAACAGGGAGATATCAAGCTGTGACTTTCGGCGGTAAATGGCGGTGTTTTCACAGCGGTATTTGGCGCAAGCCTTAGCCCGTAAGGGGATCCCTCAGCTGCGCCACCGGTGTCCGCGCCGTGGGCTCACCCGTCGTGGCGCGAGTTCTCCTTAAGTTTTCTTATGCGGGTCCTGTTCATCAGAAACGGCGGAAGCGCCGAAACCCCACGTCGCCAGCGCGCCGCCAGGTAACGACGTGAGCAACAGGCCATCTCCTCCGGCGATTGTCCACGCCTCGAAATCCCGGTCGGTCGGTACATCGATACTGCTTCCATCGGCGAAGTCCAGATGAAGGACGCCTTCTTCGTCCGCGAATCCACCCACGACAGCGGAGCGCGCGACGGAGAGCACAGGCCCCAATTGCCGAGGGTCATCCCCAGGGCCAGCAGAATTGCGCGGCCATCCGCCGTTTTATAGGTGAAGGAGCATTCGATTCTGAGAACGAGCCCGCGTAGCGACGTGAATCCAAAGGAATAGTCGACGGTGCAGAGAGCCACCGGATCTCCGTCGACAGCTGTTAGCCATGTCCACACGACTCTTCCCATGGACGCACCGTACCCGCGACGGACGAGCCAGGGAGAAGGCCGCGCTCTAGCGAATGACGAATTCGACCGGAGTGGTGCCGTGTCACTGGGACTCTCTTCCGACAAGGGGATCCCTCACCCGGACAGCTGGGGCCGCAAGGATCTGTTCCGGGCGGCAGAGGCCCTCTGCTTTTGTTGGAGGCCTCTTGCCCCGGTCTGTGAGTCTTGACAGCCGTGGGCCATCAGGCATCATCGGTGGTGTCTCGCTGAACGGAATTTGGGCCGCGCTGATGACAGAATTAGGAGCTAAACAATGGGGACGATGATCGGCGCAGTGCACTCTATGGGGGGCGAGGCGCCTCGGCTCGAACGGGTGCTACTGCCCGCGCGACATGAGTTCGAGGTGACGGTCCCGGACGGCTCGGTGGTCCGAGGCTATGTGACCAGCTACGAGGTCTGGGATTCGTTTGTGCGGGTGAACGTGACTTTCATTGATCGGCCGCTGCGGAGCGGCCGCGACGACGCGCTCGTTCTACGGCTCTCCGACGGCACGTTCGCGAAGATGGTGCACGGGAATGGCGGCGGGAGCGAGCGCTTCAGCGTCATGGCAAGCGCGTTCGCCCGCCCGCCCGCCGCCCAGACTGCGACGCTCGGGCTCGGACGAGACCGGCGGAGACACCCCATGCCTCGCATTGTCCAGAACCCCGGCGGCGCGATGTTGCCTGCCCGCGATCCGAACGAGGAGATGGTTTTCACACAGATCATGGACCTCCCGCTCCCGTAGCGGATCCTTCAACGCACGTTGCTGATTGTGCCGCCCCCATTTGGGGGAGCACACAGATGCTGGCGCGCCGCCGCAGTCGCTGGAAAATCCGGAAGCTGGGTCGAGCTCCGTGAATCGGCTAGCCGAATGTGGGGACTACCAGAGCAAATCGAGGTTGAGTACGTCGATGCGGTGCCTGCCGGCCAGCCATGCCTCTATTACTGCGCCGAGGTCTGATTCGTGGCCGGCGAGTCCAAACCGTTTCGCGTCCTCCGACGTCGTGGGGATGTGGTCGTGTCCATCCTGAGGTGTACCGTGCGAACATTTCGAACACATCAACCGGATCCCGGACCAATCGTCGAGCCCGAGTCCCCGCTGTCCAAGGAGGTCCGACAGCGCCTGGACATCCTCGGCGGTCGCACCGACTATCTGGGCCTGCCATGTCGGCAGGCCGGATTCTTCAAGGCGTCCCAGCTCGTCGAAGACCGACACCTCGCGTCCCTCGAGCCGTCGGGTCCCTTTGGGTTCGCCGTCGTGCAGGACCGTGTCCCGGAACCGATGGCCGGACTCCGGCAGGGGAACGCTTGCGATGACTGCACACCGCTGAGCTCGCGACCCTCACACAGCTGACAGGCACGCGACAGCCGCTGGCACAGGCGATCAGCGTGCAGGTCGGGGACCAGCTGGCTTTCCAAATGGAGAAGCAGCTCGAAGACTTCCTGGTGCACAACTGGGCCAGCACCTCGCTCGGTCAGGAATACGACATCTACACGGAGGACGGCCAGCCCGTCGGTCAGCAGTACCCGACCGACACCGGGCCCATGGACATCCTCGCCATCAGCAAAGAAACAAAGCCAGGCTCCTGGTCGCCGAACTGAAGCGGGGGAGGGCCAGCGACGCCGTCGTCGGCCAGATCCAGCGGTACATAGGCTACGTCCAGGACGCCCTGCTGGAGCCTGGACAGAGCGTCGAGGGCGTCATCATCGCCCGGGAGGACGACCTTCGCATCCGTCGGGCCCCGTCCATCGCCCGCAACATCCGGTTCATGAAGTAGCGCGTCGAATTCCACCTGGAAACCACAGAGTAGAAGGGGTTCCGGCGGTGGCTGGGGGTGGCACGACGACCATAGATCGCACCACTCACCGCCGGCCCCTGCTTCACACACTAGGTGAGCTCCTCGGCGGCGTATACCGCTCGCGGTACCCGTTTGGAAGCGCTGGACTACCCGTTCCCGGGCCGACGAGGAGGCGGACCGCATTGCCACAACGGGCTAAAGTACTGGGGTGGAGATTACAGGAACCATCGAAAACCCCAACGGCGAACAGACCCGCGTGACCGCTTCCGAGAACACATATGAAGAAGCCACGGCCGCCCTGGAAGCGATCGTCCCGGAAGGCCAGAAGCTCATTGTCATCCCCGCGCTCTCACTCGGGTCGCACTCGATGATCCATTCCGGTTCACAAGTGCGGCAGATGTCTGAGGGCCGGCGGCGTCTGGGCGACAGGGCTTCCTTCTCGTCCGCACTGCCCACCGCCGGCCTGCCGCCAACTCTAAGCTGACCCCTGATCGGGTTCACGAGTAGCGACTACCTGAGTCAGAAACCCCCGGCTACCGGTGGGGCCAGGTCTCGGCCGCCGAACCATGGCGCGTTTCCGGCCGAAGCTGCGCAGACATCACGGCGCAGAATGGGTGGCCGGCATTCCGTCGGGCTGATCCCCGTGAAGCGGATCGGCGGCCGCGAGAAGCACAAGAAGCACGAGAGCCACGAGAGCATGGCCGCGCGCATGTTTCGTGCGGACCCTTGGCCTACTTAACCTGAAATTCATTATCGCCTCCCCTATGGTGATGGCCTTGGTTCATTCACAGGGCCCTCCATCGACGCTACGCAGCGAGGGGAGGTCAGGCACGAGTAGCCGGTACTCTATTTCCGCCACGACTATTTCCGCCGAGCGACACCAACCGGGTTCCTAAATCCGATTCTGTGAGGTGTGTCAAGGATGTGAGACAGCCGCAGGATCGGCCACTGCCCGCGTCCCTCGCACATTCGGGAGTCTTCCTCGAGTTACCCTGAGGCATGACCGACCCCCAACAGACCTGGCACGAGGGGCACAAAGCCACCCTCACCCGAGGCCAGCGCGCCGCCGACATCATGCGAAACGGGATGGGTAGCTGGCCGTTCGTGGGAGGCTTCATAGGTTTCATGCTCGTCTGGGCTGCCATAAACACATGGGCGCTGGCCTCTAATTCCTGGGATCCGTACCCTTACATCCTTTTGAACCTTCTGCTCTCAATGCTGGCCGGGCTCCAAGGAGCCATCCTTCTGATCGCCGCCAAAAGACAGGACGCGATAGCCGCCGCCATGGCCCAACATGACTACGACACCAACGTGAAGGCCAAAGAAGAGATCGAGCTACTTATGGCCATCAACAGCCAACAGCTGGAAATCCTGAAAGAGCTGAAGACACTGGCGACCATCGAGCGCCACGGCATCATCGATCCTGCAGGCGTCTGACCCGCGCCGCAGTCAGCGCAACACGCCCACCTGTAGGGTCGGATCATGATCCATACCGTCGCCGTGCCGGCCTTGTCCTCTTATCACTGGCTCGGCATCCCGATCGCCGTCGCCGGAGCTATCCTGCTGGCCCTCGGTACCCTCTTCCAACACAAAGCCGTAGACGATCAAGTGCCCGCACCGGGGCGCGCCGCCGGGAGCATGGGTGGAGGCCGCTTGCAGGCCCTCCTGGGCAAACCGGTCTGGCTTGCCGGCACCGCAATGCTGGGAGCAGCCATACTCCTGCAGCTCCTCAGTCTAAGATTCTCGCCCCTGATCGTTGTGCAGCCCATCGGCGCCGTCGCCCTTGTGGTCACAACCCTGGCCACCGCCAGAGTGACCCGCAGGTCTCCGGGGCGCCGCGCGCTTGCATCTGTGGCCTTGTGCATTACCGGCGTTGGGGTGTTCGTTGGGGTCGCTGCAGTCTCTGCGCAGGACGTTGACATCAGCGACCGGCACCTCATCACGATCCTGATACTGCTCGGCGCGGTCCTCGCCGCGCTCGGCACTGGTTTCGGTCTGTGGCGCCACCGCTGGGGCGCCGTCGTTTTCACCGCCGGAGCCGGGATCCTCTTCGGGTTCGTCGCGGCCCTGGCCAAAACCGTCATCGCCCGGCTCTTCCAAGGCGACTTCGAATGGCTATCCCTTACCTGCCTGGCAGGGCTGCTCGTCGCCGCTCTTTTCGGAACATTCCTGGTCCAGAACGCCCACACCCGAGGGACATCCGAACTCGTCGTCGCGGGCCTGACGGTCATCGATCCGCTCGTCGCAGTCACCCTTGGCATCACCGTCCTCGGCGAGGCCGACGCAGCCCCGGCGGCAGCATTCATCGCATTCCTGCTCGCCGGCGCAACAGCCGTTGCCGGAGTCCTCCTGCTGGCCACAGTCAAAACGGCGCCGGCCAGCGCAACGGCTGGTAGACCGGACCCGACACGACTATAAGCAGCACGAAGCCGCTCGTAGATGACCACGCCCTGGGCCCACTTTGATGTTGCCGTGGAAGGGACGCATGGTGACGGTTTCGCTCTTTCGCTCCTAGAATTTAAGTGTCGGCTTCCACGGCATCCGGGCCGCGGAAACCGTCACACAAGGAGAATCGCCATGGGTTTGGGAGACAAGATCCACAACGCTGCCGAGAAACTCCACGGCAAAGGCCTAAAAGTCGCCGGAGACGCTGACGGCAATGACCGGTTGAAGGCCGAGGGCAAAGGCCATCAGATCAAAGCCGATCTCAAGCAGGCCGGCGAGAAAGTCAAAGACGCCTTCAGGAGGCACTAGGTCAAAGAGAACGATGAGGGTGCTCACGACGGATTGCTGCCGGCGCCGCACCCTCGGTCGTTATGGCTAAAACGCGGCAATGCGCCCATGCCAGGCGGGTCAACCGGCCGGGGCGCCCACGTCCTCCAGCATGGACCTGTCGAAAAAACGGACCTCGCCCGTTGCCTCGAAGAACACCGGAACCACGGATGTACTCGGGTCCTTGGACGTTTCGTAGATCTCCGCCGCACTCCCGTGCTTCCTGGCAATTGTTCCAACCAGTTCAGTACCGCGAACGCGTACAGTTCGATATTTGTAGCTCATGGGTGACCCCTTCCTCGGCTAGGCCAAACCCTGCTCCTGCGAGTTCCCTATTCGGAGGACAATGTCCACAAGCCCGCGCAGCCGAACCTCTTTGTCGGGACCTGGAACATCCGGGCCCTCGGTGACCTGACCGAGAAGTGGCTGGCCGGACTTACGGACTCTCCGAAGAGGGACTGGCACGCCATCGCCTGCCTCGCCGCGGTGATCTCCCGGTTCGATGTCGCCGCCGTCCAGGAATCCCGGCGCAACCCCAAGGCGCTAAAACGCCTGCTGGGCACGCTTGGTCCACGGTGGCAGGTGATCGTCTCGGACGTCACCGAAGGGGCGGCCGGCAACGGTGAACGCCTCGCCTTCCTTTACGACACGGACCGGGTCCAGCCCTCCGGCCTGGTCGGGGAGATCGTGCTGCCACCGGTGGGGGAGGACCCGGCCCGCCAGTTCGCCCGCACCCCGTACACGGCCAGCTTCACCCGCGCCGGCGTCGAATTCACCCTCGCATCCGTCCACATCCTGTGGGGCAAGAACCTCGCGGAGCGTCTGCCGGAGATCACCGAGTTCGCCGCATGGATGCACGACTGGGCGGTGCGGCCCCTGGACTGGAACTCCAACCTGATCGTGCCTGGGGGACTCCAACCTGGACCGGATCGGTGATCCACTCTACGAAGCGTTCGTCTCCACGGGCCTGTGGCCGCCTACCGAGCTGAACGCTGTTCCGCGCACGATCTTCGACGATGACAAGACCCAGCACTTCTACGACCAGCTGGCCTGGTTCTCCAACCCCGACGGCACGTCCTTGCTGAAGGGCCTGTCCTACGGGCAGCGCGCGGGAACATGGACTTTGAGCAGGTCATCGACGAATATCACTCGGGACTACACCTGTTTGCCATGGGTGCTCCGGAGCCGATCAAGGCAATGTACGCGCGGAGCCAGGACGTGCTTCTAGCAAATCCGTTCGGCGGCTCCTCGCACGGCTGGGATGCGGTTTTACAAGCGATTGACTTCGCTTCATCGAATTTCCGCGATGGCAGGTCAGTTAGGTTTGAAGAAGTTAGCCGTTTTGTCGGCGCAGATCTCGTCACGCTGTTCGAGTACGAGCACTGGGAGCCAAGGTCGGCGGTCGCGACGAGTTGTCGCCCTTCGACTTGTGTGTCACGACCACTTTTCGGTTGAAGACCGACGGTTGGCAGCTGGTCAGTCGCCACGCCGACTCACTGACGACATGGCATCCCGACGGACCTCTTCGCCCCACGAACTGAGTTCGGTGATCTACGAAAACGAGGCCGCGTCGGAGGATGTGATCGCCTCGGGTCACCTTGCAGGACACGCCCACGCTGCTCCACAAGACTGCCAGTGCACGGGAGCACCATGGAACTATGACGGCTCCAACAGTTGAGGCGGCCATCCACGAACTGATGGATCTCGCCTGGAATCTTGTCTACGACCTCCTCGATGAGCGGGGCCTGCTCAGTGACGGGCTCTTCGTTGAGGAGTACACCGGATCCATTCCTGGGTGGAAGACCCCACTAGGTACACCGTGGTCCATTCCAGAGATGTGGGCGTCCTGTTTGTGGACACCCGGGCAGTGGACGCCATCGCCTTCCACCACGACCTGCTGGGCGCCGACGACCCGAAGAGCTTCTTCAAAGTGCCGAAGTAGAACCTCGTCGGCTATTCAGCGACGGGGTTGAGCCACCGTAGGGCGGCTAATAACTGCCAGTTCCTCAGGGCATGTGTGATGGGCCACTATTGAGAGTACGAAGACGATGCATCGAGGATCAGAGAAGACTCATGCTGTGGACCCTGATGTGCAAGTTGAATATTCGGCACGAATGGCATGTCGAACACGCCGAAGACTACAAGCGCTGTCGACGCTGCGGCAAGGACGATGACGAACGCACCAGAGGAGGGGGCAACTTCAGTCATTGGGCAGGCGGTTGAAGCGGCGCCAGCACCTGATACTGATCGGCGGTCAGTTGACGCGCCAGCCGGTGTCGATTGGGATCCGCCGGTCATGACGCCTGCGAGGCGCCATTGAGCGGAGCCTTCTCATCGCCCGGTGGGGGCTGGTCCCGTCCTGGGTCAAAGACATGAAGATCGGTTCCAAGCTGATCAACGCACGCAGCGAATCGATCCTGGAGAAACCCTCGTTCCGGACGGCCGCCGTCAAGCGCCGTGCGCTGATCCCGGCCGAGGGATATTACGAGTGGCAGAAGTCCGAGGACGGCAAGAAGATCCCGAACTACCTGTTCTCGGAAAAGGATGACCTGCTGGCCTTCGCCGGCCTGTACGAATTCTGCCGGACCCGTCGCTGCCGGAGGATGACGCCGGCCGCTGGCTGCTCACCTGCACCGTCCTGACCACCACCGCGCACGACACCCTGGGCCACATCCACGACCGGGCGCCGGTCATCATCCCGCCCGATTTGTGGGCTGACTGACTGGACCCGGGCACCACCGTCAAGGCGGACGTCCAGCAGCTCCTGGACGCCGTCCCGGAACCGGTACTCACGCCGCGGATTGTCAGCACCCGGGCCAACAGCGTCCGCAACAACGGGCCCGAACTCTTGGAACCGGAGGGGGGAGACCCATAACTGAGCCGGAGAGCAGACATGCCTACCACGCCGCCAGCCGGCTGTCCCGCGCCGCCCGTGATCTCATGCAGAACGCGGACTCCCTTGACCGGCCCTCGGACGGCTACGTCATCCTGGGCAACGTCCTGGACAGCATGCGGTCACTCGAAATGGCCCTGGGCCAGCTCACCGAATGGCACCGCACCGCCGAATCCGGCCGTCACTTCCACGAAGGCCACGACGACAGCGAGATCGGGACCATGACCGTGGTCGCCGAACTGGACCTGGCCGTGCAGCAGGCGGACGGGCTGCAGCAGACACTCAGCAGGGCCTACGGCGGCAACGCCGTCGTCCGCTGGTTCGATGAAGTGGATCCGCCCGAGGACGAATAGCCTCCCTTCCCGGAAGCCGTCGATGAGCCGCCTGTCGCCTCAGTCGTCAGGTACTGCCCGGGCACCGGCGGTGTCGTGCAGGTCCGGGAGACATGGCTTCTGCAATCTGAGAGTCTTCCCGGGCGGGCCTAGTCAGCGTCGCCATTGGCGACCTGAATGAATCTGCATAACGTCCGTGCCTCGGCCGGCATCAGGAAGAGTTTCAAGGGATTGGGCTGTCCTGCGATTTCGAGGGTGAGGGTGAACCCCTCTGACCCGGCGCTAGGGCGGGCCGACCAGTTCTTGAGAATAGGCGCGAGGTCCTTGCCCATGAGAGCAGTCTGCCCTTCCATGTCCCAGGGGACGCCGGATTCCATGGAGGCTTTATGCTCGGCGCAGACGTACGCTTCGTGAGAGCCAACTGCCTGAGGCTGGCTTCCCGGGAGGGGGACGGAGCCGGGCTTAGTGCAGGCACGCACTGAACAAGTAAGCATGCTTAGCATTATATCGGAGTGGGCGCCCGCGCTCCATAGGGCGGCGAAACCAAACCAATTTCGACCTATTCAAACTTAGACTCGGACGTTAACCTGAGGCAGGTTCGACGGAAATACAGGGTGCGAGGAAGAGTTCGAAGCCGTGGCGCTCAAGGCGGACCCAGAACTTACCGCGGTCGAGGCGGCTGCGATCGCCAAAGTGGGGCAAGATCAGATCGAGCTCAATATCGCACCCAACGAAGGCTGCGCAGAGAGCATGACCGCCTACGCAATTTTGATCCTTATTGCGCTGGCCATTATGCCCGTGGAAAATCCGGGCGAGCACTTAGATGAACCGTCATCAACAAGCTTGGACCGAGAAGTCGGCGCGTCAGTTGATGGCACTCCGGCAACATCCATTCGATTGCAACGCGGAGACGGATTCCACGTCGTTTTTTCGAGTGGAAAGAGACTCGGAGGTCATGGTGGCCCTGCAGGAGGTGGGGAGGTCGGTGGCAGTTTCGGTGGTAACTATCGCCTTGCAGGAGCGCACCGTCCCTCGCGGAAGGCATCACTCAAAAAGTGGGACAACGCGAACCCGTCCGTCGTGTCATTCCTGCCATCAAAGGAACAAACTGAACCGTCCCGGGTCTGATCCATTCAGCCCAATCGCCTACTGTGCTGCTGGCACTAGCCGGCTCTTGGGGTAACTGAACCGTACGGGCTTGCCCCATGCGGTGCTGAAGATGGAAAGGGCGCGAGAGAGGTCGATGAGGTCGGCGCGGGTAGCTGGATCCCATTGGTTCACACGGAGGTGCTCGGCCCACAGCCGGATCCGGAGCGCGAGTGCCGCGTTCTGTTCAGGGGGGCGGTCGTCGACGATGCCGACGTGGAGTTCTGAGTCGGTGGCGCCTACTTTCTTGTTGAAGTTCTTGAGGAGGTTGCCAAGGGCGCTCGTGTCTGTGGTCTCAGACATTGAGCGGTCACTGAAATTTGCTGAACCGATGGCGAAGAATTTGTCGTCGACGACCATGAGCTTCGAGTGGACGATTGTTTCGCGTACGTGGAACACCCGTGCGCCTGAGCTGGCCGTGCCCAGGGCGGTGAGAAAGTCGCCGAGAGCTCCGGTGACTTTGGGTTCGACGCTTGCTTGGGTGTCGTCGTCGTAGCCTCCGAGGACTGCGATAACTTTGACGCCGCGCCGGATTGCGTCGCCGAGAACGGGGAAAAGTGCAGCTGGTGCTGCGACGTACTGGTCCTCGATGTAGATGTATTTGTGAGCTGCCCGGATTGCTTTGGCGTACATCACCCCAACGGTGTGGATCGTGCCGTAGGAAGACGCGGTGCTGTCGTCGAGGGGGTCGGCGCCTGCGGCGTCGTGTTCGGGGAAGTTCAGCGCGACATAGGCGGCCTTCATGCGCGTGGCGGGGGTGGTGATTTTTCCGGCTCTGAGGCCGGATGCCTCGATCGTTGGGTTGAGTGCGGGCTGGATGTTCAGCCCGTCCTTGAGCTGGTAGCGGCGGTTCGGTTGCCGGGAGCAAGCCTCCCAGCGGCGAAGGAACACGCCGAGCACGTCGAAGGCGGCGCTCCCTTCGAGCATTACGCCGGCGTCGTGCCAGTAGTAGTTGAGCGTGTCTTCGGGTTTGGTGGGGTTGCGGCGGGGGAGCGAGGAGTCGTGCCGGGCCGTGTCGAGTCGATCACCGAGAAAGTCAATTCCTCCAAGGAAAGCGGTGACTGTGTCGCCGCGAACGATGACGACGCATTTCTGGTGATGTACTCCCGTTACTTCCCCGCGGTAGTCGAAGAGGACGCGGCCGGCCAGGGGCGTGCGCCCAGCGACTGTTAGGTGGCGCAGCGCGTGGCCCTGCCCGATATTGCCTGCCGGCCCGAACCAGCGAAGTACGTTGTCCAGGTCATTGTTTCGTTCGTCGCCCAGTTCCTTTTCCGTGTGCGCCTGTAAGTAGTCGAGGAGCTGCCACTTTGCGGACATGATTAGTCGGACGTCGACACCGGTCGCAGCTTTCTCGGCCAGGACCGGACCTAGGCGCACATTGTCCGCAGGGTCTAGGCTAAATCGGAAGTCAGCGTCGAAGCGCCAGCCCAGGAAGTAGATGGCGTCGCCGGAGGAGGTTGCTCGGCCCATAGCCATCCGCACCGCTGTGAAGTACTCCTCGCCGTCGACGAGAGGCGTTGCCAGCGAGTCGTCCTCGTGAACCTGGAATGGTGTTCCGGAATTTACCGGCAGGAACCGGCTTGTGATCTCTGAGAACGTCATTTGCAACCTCCCGGGCCTTCACGTGGCCGTGTTGTCCGTTGCGGCATTCAGGTGGAGAGGTCGTTGGGCGTGTATTCCTTGGCTACGATCTGGTCGGTGGGAAGTACGGTGATCCACTGGCTGAAGACCTCGTTTGCGGGAAGGCCGGCGTCGAACCCGCCTGCCAGGGGATTGAATCCACTTTCAAAGACTGTGTCTGCAGCGAGGGTGTTTGCGATGGGGCCGTTTGCATCCTCCATGCGGGTGGCTATGATTTCGAGGACTTCTCCGATGGTCTTATCTGCGAATTCCGCGTCTTCCGGAGCGTTGCCGAGGTAGGGTGTGTCCCATCCGTCGTCTTCATGTCCTTCGATGGCGCGGAGCCAGTTGAGCGCGGCCCTCTCACGGCCGGGGCGGATGGGGATGACGGCCTTGGCCCATGGCGCGTTGAGGAAGGCGTTGCGGAGGTTATCGCCGTCCAGTTGCATTAGCCAGCCGAGAGAGCTGCCTACCTTCGCGGGCATGGAATCCTCGGTGATCTGGTAGTTGCTGTTACGTTTCTCGCCGCCCCACTTGATGGTGTCATCCGGTGTCAGGGAATGAACGCCGTTGTCGAACTTTACGTTGAGATCGAGTTGGCCTCGGCGCCGCTGGGGCATCCACCACTCGGGTGCTACGAAATACAGCATCGCGTCGATGTCGAAGATGGTCCGCACGATCTCGGACCGCACGTGGCTTAACCGCTGGTTATCTGGTGTATCGGGCAGCCGCCAGCTGTCGAGCATGAGCCGTTCGATCAGTTTGCGGTAGACGATGGTGCGTTCCTCCTCGCGGAGGTCCCAGGGTGGGCGTTCTTTGATCGCTGCGGCGTCTTTGATCCGAGACCTGACGTTGTCTATGAATGTCTTTTGGTAGAGGCGCTGCACGGCCGCGTCGTGCTTGGCTTGAGCGGCAGTGTTGAGGCCGCTCACTCGCGTGACCTCGGCGGCGTTGGGTTGATAGATGAGTTCCATGTCCAGATTCACGACGTTTTCGCCGCCGTAGTTAACGAATTCCATAACGATCTCAAAGTTGCCGTCCTTGCTCGGCGTGATCGGGAACTTGATTTGTGCCTGTTTGTTGCCTTGGATCCCGACCATGCGAACTTCCGTCAGGTCGTAGTTGGCCTGAGGGGCGTCAAACTTGAAGTTGAAGGGGCCGAAGATGGTTTGGCTGTCATCGTCATCCTCGTCACCTTTGATGATGCTCAGGTGCTTTCCCTTATAGGCGGTCGCGCCGGTCTCAAGGTATGCGTAAGCGTAGTTCGCTCGATTGTTCGAGTAATCGAGGATCGGGGCGAACGGGATCGGCACGGTCACCTTCTTGGTCATGCTGGCCGGCGGTGGGATCAGGTCCGGCTCTTTAAGGTTGCCGGGGTCTGGCGCATCTACCAGGTGCACCAGGTCGGAGAGGCCGATGGTGCGGCCGGGATCATCGACAAACACCTGCCAACACAGGCGCATTCCCACGTCTTGTAACTGAACGCCCACCCTGCGCATCTTGCGCCGGAGTTCGTAGTTCACCAGTTTGTCGCTGGGATTCTGCAGCACATACCTCCGGCTGCGCACGTCGGTAGTTTCCGTGACCGTCTTGAATACCGACTTGTAGTTGCGTTTGATTTCGGTCGAGAGTTTCTCGCTCTGCTCCCGATTCTGTTTATGTGTGGTTTCCCGGGCATCCTTCCGGGTCGATTCGATACCGAAATTGGCGGACACAGTTCCCTGATAGACGCCGAAGTTGACGGTATTTGTGGTTGAGACCCCGAGCTTTGTCGAGTTGCTGTTCTCGGACTTCACCGCGTCACTCAATTCGTCTTTGGACGTTTCACTCTGCTCGGACCGGGTGGTCGACTCCAGCGCAGTTTCCTCCGTGTGCTCGATCGTCGCACGGCGTGTATTCACCTCAATGAGCTCAATGGTGGTGGAAGGGGCCAGCCAGACGTGCTCGACGGGTTCGCCCTCAAATGTTCCGAGATCGAAGAAGTACTGGCGGAAGAGGTGTACAAAACCCACCGGGGCGAGTGCGCCGCTGTGGTCACCTGGGTCGATATTCGCTAGGGGATCCGATGACTTAAGAATGTCAGTCAGGGGCGCGGCTTCGGTCACTTTGAACAGCTTGGCCAGCTCGTTCGGATCGGCCCCTCCTTGTTGCTCGGCGTGCATTAGCAGAAATGTGGCGATCTCTGACTCGAACTGCATCGTGGTGAGAAAAGTCGCTGCGGCCTCCTCCATTTGTTGGGGCGAGAGGGGGTTGCCCCCTGCGCCAGCAAGCAACCGAGTGTAAAGCGCCGCACGGGCCCTGTCGTTGGCGATTTTAAGGTCTCCGGAACCCGCATTCATCAGATTGTTGACGTCGATAAGCTGTCCCCACTCAGGACCGCTCGGGAGTCTTCCCGAATGGTCAGCGACGAATACCTGTACCTTGTCGAGCAACACCTGTACGAGTTCGCTGCCAAGGTCTTTGGTTAGCGACACTTTGTAGGGAGATCGTCCTGCCGCGGGCTCCAAGGGAACGGCCAAATACTCCAGCGGGTGGCCATTCTGAACTGAAGTTGGCCCGGGAATCAGCCGACCGTCCAGAACGCGACGAATGGCGGGATCGATAATCGCGCCTCCGCGCCTGAGCCACTTCTTCGTCAATCCGGATTCCCACCCCAGAAGCGGTTGATAAACACCGTAGTGAGAGCTTGCGTAGGGAGGTACGCCGCCGTACCGATCCAGATCCTTCTTGAGATCGAACACGGCCACTCCTCGGATAGGCGACTGATGCGAGCGCATTGGTCTCTTCCGCTCCCATGGGTTCACGACTCGTTTTACGCCACATGATGGACTAATGCAATAGCCGCCGCGCTGACTTATAGCTGACGGGGGGATTCTTCGAAGGTGTGGCGGATCTCCTGAAACGGGGGCATGTGATGCCAGGGGGTCCCTATGCTTTTGGTCAAGCTGCCTGGGGAGTTTCTTCACGGTAGAGGGTTCCGTTTTGAGCATGGCGAAGATGGCGTCGCAGCGCCGCCGGGTGAGGCACATGATGGCGGCGCTGTGGTTCTTGCCTTGGGCGCGTTTCCGGTCGTAGTAGGCCTTGGAGAGCGGCTCGGGGCAGGAGGCTATCCACGCGGATCTGAACAGCGCGTTCTTGAGTTCTTTGTTTCCGGAGCGGGCGGGGAATTCTCCGCGGATGGAGGTGCCGGAGCGGCGTGTGACGGGGGCGATGCCGGCGTAGGCGGCGAGATGACCGGCGGTCTTGAAGCTGCTGGCGTCGCCGATGGTCAGAGGGTGTCGTCGCTGCGGTCTTGATGCCGAATCCCGGCGTGGACGTCAAGAAAGAGGGAAGTCATCGAGGAGTTTTTCGACTTCAGTGGCGACGATGCTGCGCTGGTGTTTGAGTTCTTTGATCTGGGCCGCGACGCGAGGGATGACAAGTTCGACGGCGTCGGTTCCGGCCACGGTCACGGTCTGCTCTCCGAGCGCTGTGAAGATAGCATCACAAGTTTGGCCGGGTCCGTCCGGCTGTGGTTGCGGGCACAGCGCAGCACGTTCGACCGCCCTGCAGCGCGCAGACCATCACAACCTGGATCGAAAGGACCTACCACCGCCGGCGACGCCAAAGACGGCTGGGCAAACTCACGCCCATCGAATATGAAACAATCAACCGGCCCGCGCTCACAGCGGCCTAAGACCCCGAGTCAACAAAAGTCGGGGCAGTCCCGTTCGCATCAGGTCGTATAGATGCTTCCGAGCAGGTACAGGCACCTCAATTCCCTAGACCTCATTTGATGGGTATGTCATGCTTCGTTGCATGCCGTATTTCGTCGAATACGTGGCGGTACAGGCTATTGGCCGTTCCCGTATTCAGGGCGTCAGCCCCAGCGATGCGCTCACGATAGTGCAGGGCGCCTTGCGCGGCGTGCCGTGCACCTCGGTTATCCTGCGGTATGCCGCCGGCTCGAATCCAGGTTTCGGCGAGGGGTCGATCCTCGCAACCTACACACCCACCCAAGGATGGATGATTCACGGGAGCTGACCACCACAGTTTCTCGCATTTCCGGGTTGAGAAAAAAGACCGCGTGAGTGCAATCGGAGGCATGTGACCGGGTTCCGTCCCTGGCCCGCGGGTCGGCCTCGGTATCAGGTCCCGCTGGCCCGGCAGTTGGTTCCGGTTCCGTAGTGCAGCCAGCCGGGAAGCGCTGTGGTGAAGGCATCGCGGACGGTCGGGGTGTTCGTGACCGTCCAGTCGATCCGGCCGTTGACTTCGGCCTCGTTCTTGTCCCACTCGAACCAGTTGATCATTTTCAGTTGCGGGAACTGCGCCGCCGTTTGCGGGCTGAAGACCTGTTCCCACCAGGTCCGTTTGATGTCCGACTCCGGGGCCCCGTCCACGGCCGGGTTGTAGAGGGCGGCTGTTTCGGGGATGGCCAGAGGCTTGTCGTGGTCCTGGCTGTAGACGTGGTAGAAATCGGGGAGCAGGCTGTCGTCGCCGTTGGCACCCACGTAGTTGCCCGTCAGCTGGTCGGCGAATTTGTTGGCCTCGGGAATCTCGTTCTCGCCCCAGGGGTAGCGTGCGCCCCAGTGATACAGCGACATGCCCACCCAGTCCACCGCGGCGTCTCCCGGGTAGTACGGGGCGTAGGAATCATCGGCCATGGTCAGGACTCCGTCGTGGTCCGTGTCCAACGCTTCGAAATCCGGGGTACCCGGCTTCGCTTCGTACTGGCCGCCGGCGAACGGATACCCGCCGCCATAGTTCGGCGCCCACATCATCGCCGAGCCCGGAGCCCCTCCGTGGACGGCCTCGGCGACTTGAGAGAACACTGATTTGTACTCAACGGGCTGCTGGGACCACGGGTACCAGGACCCGTTCATTTCGTGGGCAAACCGGACGATCACTGGGACGCCTTCGGCATTGAGGGATACCAAATCCTGCACCAGTCCGGCGATGACGCCTGGGGTGATCGCGGCCAGTCCATGTTTCGGTTCAAGGGTCAGGAGCATCATGTGCCCGTCAGCGCGGATCTGGTTTGCGGCCTGGTGCAGGTGGGCCCGTTCCTGCTCGGTATACGGGAAGCCCGCAAAGGAGACGCTCACTGCGGGCTTGTGACCGAGATCGGCGGCATATTGGGACAGCGGCTTGGCGCCCAGGTTCAGGTTGACG